>JAKFCL010000132.1:0-2068 GCA_036676665.1 Arenimonas sp.
GCGGTGATGGTCAGCAACCTGCTGGTCGTGCTCTGCGGCGAGCGCGGCACGCAGCCGATCGTCAACGCCGGCTCCATCTACTGAGGCGGCCATGGACGAGTTGACCTTCGCGGGATTCGTCGCGATCGCCAGTGCCCTGCCGGGCCTCGGATTCGGATTCGCGATGCTGAGCGGGAAGTGGCGGTCGGCGTCCGCGGCCGCCGCCCGCGATCCGGACCGCGCCCGCGCCGTCGAGGGCGTGTTCCTCGTCGTGATCAGCGGATTGATCGCGATGTTGGGCCTCCTGTTCCTCGTGCTGCCGGAAGAGACCTCGCGCGCCATCGCGCCGTGGTTCATCGGGCTGGTCCTGGGGGCGACGGTGCTCGGCCTGATCCCGTTCTTCCGGGCGCACCGGAGCTGACGTGGCCGAGAAGAAGGCCTACCCGCTGCGCATCAACGCCCAGGTGCTGGACGCGATCCAGCACTGGGCGGACGACGAGCTGCGTTCGCTGAACGCGCAGATCGAATACGTACTGCGCGACGCGCTGCGCAAGGCCGGCCGGCTGAAGAAACCCGACGACGCCGGCGACGGCGAACCCTCGTGACCCCGGAGCATCCGATGGACCGCAACTTCGCCCTGCCGCCGATCGGCAAGGCCGCAATCGTGATCATGATCCTGCTCGGCGCCGGCCTGCCGCTGCTGGTGGCCGCCGGCGTCGTCACGAAGGTGCTGGCCGGCGCGCTCGATCCGCTGGTCGCGCTGGCCACCACCGCGCTGGTCTCGGTGGCGGTGCTGGCGGCGATCCTGCCGATGTGGCGGCGCCAGGTGGCCTTCGACGGCCGCCGCCTGCAGGTCACGGCGGCCTGGTACCGGCGGGAGGCACCGTTGGCCCAGCTGCGGCTGGACGAGGCGCGGATCGTCGACCTGCGCGAACGCAGCGAGCTGCGCCCGTTCATCAAGACCAACGCCGTCGCCCTGCCCGGCCTGCTCGCCGGCCATTTCCGCCTGCGCGAGTGGCGCCGCAAGGCGTTCTGCCTGGTGACGGACCCGGCGCGGGTGCTGGCGTTGCCGCATGCCGATGGCGGCGTCTGGCTGCTAAGCTTCGAGCATCCGCAGGCGGTGCTGGACATCCTCCGTCGCGCTGCGGGCTGAAACCCTTCGCCACCGCGGGGACGCCGATGACCGACTGGATCGTTCTGCTGGGATTGCTGGCCCTGCTGCTCGGGCTGGCGGTCGCGCGCCGACGGATCCTGCAGGAACCCGGTGTCCACCTGGGCCAGGGCATCCACGTGCTCGACGGCAGCGACGATGCCGCGCCGGTGCCCGCGCCGCGCGAGAACGAGCCCCGCGGCTGAGCCGCGCGTCCGCGCTTCCCCGGCCCCGCCCCGCCCCGCATGCACGCCCTGCCCTGGCACCTCGCCAACAGCTCCCATGTCGAAGCCTGGCCTGCGCACCTGGTGCGTGCGCGCGGCAATGCCGACGCGCGTGCGCTCGCCGGCGCGCACTGGTGCCTGCGGCGCAAGCGCGATGGCCGGTTCCTGGCCGCGTTCGGCCCGGCCGGCCTGCGCGCGCTGACCCCGGGGCTGGCGCGCGAACCGGGCGTGGAGGACTCGCTGCGATCGCTCGACGCGTCGTCCGGCCGCGCCGACGCCGGCGCCGACCTGCCGCTGCACGGCCTCGTCGACCGGCTGGCGCTGCTGGGCCTGGACGACGCCTACGGCGAACGCACCGGCCTGGCACTGGTGGCCGAGCCGGCGCGGCTCGAGTTCGCCGGCATCGACCGCTTCCGCCGGCCGCTGTGGCTGCGCGAACCCGCGGCGCGGGCATGGCGGCGGATGCAGGCGACGGCGCGCGGCGACGGCGTCGGATTGCAGGCGATCAGCGGCTGGCGCAGCCACGATTACCAGCTGGGTATCTTCGAGCGGAAACTCGCGCGCGGGCAGACCGTCGACCAGATCCTGTCGGTCAACGCGGCACCCGGCTACAGCGAACACCACGGCGGCGCCGCGCTCGACATCGGCACGCCGGGCGAGCCGCCGGCGGAGGAATCGTTCGAGGCCACGCCGGCATTCGCCTGGCTGCAGCGGC
>JAKFCL010000133.1:0-4815 GCA_036676665.1 Arenimonas sp.
ACCGACCTGGTGCTGCTGGACCTGCACATGCCCGGCAGCCACGGGCTGATGGGCCTGGCCTCGCTGCGCGCCGAGTACCCGGGCGTCGCGGTGGCGATGATTTCCGCGCACGAGGATCCGGCGACGATCCGCCGCGCACTGGCCTACGGCGCCGCGGGTTACCTGACCAAGCGCGCGGATCTGGCCGAACTGCAGGCGGGCCTGCGGGCGGTGCTGGCCTGCGAGGAGTGGCTGCCGCCGGACCTTCGCGAGGCGGTGTCGTCGATCGCGTCGCCGGCCGGCGACCGCGAAACGGCCGCGCGGCTGGCGACGCTGAGCCCGCAGCAGTTCAAGGTGCTCACCCGCGTCGCCGAGGGCCGCCTGAACAAGCAGATCGCCGACGAACTGGGCATCCAGGAGCGCACGGTGAAGGCGCACATGAGCGCGATCTTCGAGAAGCTCGGCGTGCGCAACCGCACCCAGGCCGGCGTGCTGCTGGGGTCGCTGGCGCTGGCGGATCCGGCCCGCGATGCCTGAACGGGCCGTTTCCGCACGACGGGGTTGTTAGCGGGCGTGCGCGCCGTGGTCACGACGTGATAACCGGCGGGGCGATATCAGGATCCTTCGAAACGGCACGGAGGATCCCGCCATGAAACACGCCCCGCAGAAACAGGAAATCGAACGCCTCGAGCACGCCTTCTGGAAGTCGATGATCGACGGCGAGCCCGAAGTCGCCACGGGCATGCTCACCGAGCCGGCGCTGATGGTCAGCAGCCACGGCGTCAACAAGTTCGACCACGCCGGCTACACGAAGATGGCCAACGACGATCGCTTCCGGCTGGTCGACTACCGCATCGCCGACCTGGACGTCGTGTTCCCCCGCGACGACGTGGCGGTAGCCAGCTATCGGGTCGACCAGAAGATGGAGATGCAGGGCCGGCCGGTGCAGGAAAAGGTGTTCGACACCTCCACCTGGGTGAAGGTCGACGGCGCCTGGCGCTGCGTGATGCACACCGAGAGCCCGGTCGCGGCGAAGGCCCAGGGGTAGCGGCCTCGCGCGCCGGCACGGCGGTGCCGCCGACGCGCCGGCGCCCTCAGCGCCAGAACGGGATGATGTACGGCGTCAGCGGCTTCGCGCCGGGCTCGAGGTCTCGCGCCCGCGGCGCCGGCAGCAGCGTCAACTCGTGCCGGCCGATCGCCACGCCGTGCATCGGGATCATCGCCACCACGCCGCGCTGGCCGCTGACCGGATCCTGGGCGGCGTCGTAGCGCACGGTCGCCGGCACGCCGTCGATGGCGACCGCATGGATCCGCGCCAGGCAGTCGAGGCGTGCGCGCGCCGCCTTCGCGCCGTCGCCGGCCGCGAGTGCCCGCGGGCACACGCGCTCCATCGCCGGATTGTCCCGGGTCGGGAAATACGGCACGAACAGGCGCAGGTAGCCGCCGGTCACGACCGGGTCGGCGATGTACGGCGCCGGCCGCAGCTGCGGCACGTCGCCCCGCTGGCTGGCGTAGTGCTCCGACAGCACCGTGTCGGCGATCCCGCGCCGGTCCGGCGGCAGCCCGGCGTAGTCGCCGACCGACCAACCCAACCGGTCGGAGACGACCGGCAGCGCGATGATCAGGAAACCCAGCAGCATCATCCAGACCATCACCACCGACGTCCTGCTGCCGCTCTCGTTGCTCGAGAACAGCGTCAGCAACGGGTTGTTGGTGCGGCTGAATCCCAGGCCCAGGTAGAAGTCCAGCGTCTTCCGCAGCGCGCGTCCCTCGAGACTGCCGGCGGCGGCCTTGCCGCCGCGCTGCCGGTCCCAGAACACGGCCGCGCCGAACCCGACCGTGAAGACCAGGAAGGCCGACAGGGCGACCAGGGCGCCGTTGTCGCCGGGATCGGCGAACAGAGACCAGAGCCACAACAGCAGCATCAGCACGCTCACCAGCACGATCGGCAGCAGCATCATCATCGCCAGGCCGAAGCCGATGCCGAACACGCGGCTGGCGCGGTTGTCGGCACGCTCGATCACCGCCGCCAGGTCGCCGATCGAGCGCCGGCTCGCTTCCATGTACAGCGGGCCGCTGCGTTCGGCGAGTTTTTCCCAGCGGATGCCGGCCGGATACACCGACGCCAGCCCGGTCAGCGCGACCCAGTAGCCGCGCAGCGCCAGGTGGAGGATGAAGGTGCCCGCGAGCGACAGCAGGATGAACTTCACGTACACCCACAGCGGCATCACCATGACGGCGACCGCGGGGGAAGCGGCGTTGTAGAGGCCGAACAGCAACCGGTCGGTCAGTGGCGGCAGCTGCAGCAGCCCGAAGACGGTGGCACCCGAGACGAGCAGCTCCATTTCCCAGGTCGGCGTGGTGCGCGGCGACAACCGCGAAAGGTCGCTCTGGGCGGCCGGATCGTCCTGGGGCGGCGGAGTGTTCTGGATGTGGGTCATTGCGGGGTTCCCGTGCGCGCCGGCAAGCCTCGCAGATCGCGGCGCCCACCGGCAAGGTCTAAAATGCCCGCTTTCCCGGGGGGATGCGTGGCGATGAAGACGTGGATCGTGGTGGTGCTGCTGGCGCTCGCGGCGGCGGTGGTCTGGAAGGAGACGCGCCCGGGCGGCGCGGTGCCCCGAACGCTGGACGGCAAATTGCGCAACACGCTGCCGGAATCGTCGCCGCTGCATGCGCAGCAGCAGGAATTCATCGACCGTTTCAATGCCGATCCGCAGCTGCGCGAGCGGTTCGTCGGCACGTTCACCAGCAAGGGCCTGTACGCCGAGATGAACCGGGCGCTGGCGCGTGGCGCGCAGTCGCTGGACGGGCCGTCGCTGGTGAAGGTGACCCGGGCGATGTCGGCGCTGATCCCGCGCCTGCCGGAGCACAGCTGCGCCAAGCTGATCCGCCGTCGCGACGATTTCGACCGGGCGCTGGGCGCCGACATCGAGGCGGCGCTCGAGCGCCTGCCGCCGGTGCACCACCGCAACCTGTGGGACTACTACCTGCGGGCGTTGAAGGCCGAGGTGTCCAACGCGCCGATCCGGCCGCTGGACCGGGCCGCGCGCGACCGCGCGCTGGCCGAGCTCGGCGAATCGTTCCAGGGCCGCTATGCCGAACGCCTGGCCGGCGTCCTGCGCAACCCGGCGCGGGCGTCGGACGAGGACGCCTGCTGGGCGATCGGCTCGCTGACCCACGGCGCGACGCTGCTGTCGCCGGAAAGCGCCGACGCGATGTCGCGGCTGATCTGGTCGGGCGAAGAGTAGGCGGATGCGCGCCATCGCCCGGATCGGTTTCGTACTCGGCATGGTCTGGGCGAGTCCGCTGACGCTGGGCGGACTGCTGGCCGGGCTGGCGGGGATGCCGTTCGGGGCGCGGGCGCGGATTTCCGACCTGGCGCTGGTGTTCCACCACTACCCGTGGGGGCCGGGCGGGGCGATGACGCTGGGCAACGTGATCCTGCACACCGGCGCGACGCTGGACGACGCCTGCACGACCTACGCCTGCCGCGCCCGCGGCGGCCACGACGAACGGGTCCGCCTGGGCGACCACGAACGCGCCCATGTGTACCAGGCGCTGGCGCTGGGTCCTCTGTTCCTGCCGCTGTATTTCGCCTGCGGCGGCATCAGTCACGGCAACCGCTTCGAGCAGGCCGCCGACCGCTACGCGCTCACCGGCGCCGGCTGGTGGCCGTGGGCCCGACCTGCGCAAAGCCCCTGACCGGAAGAAAAACGGGGACAGAGAACATTACTGATTCAAGCTACTGATTGAATCGGAAATGTTCTCTGTCCCCTTTTCCGGGGGGTAGAATGCGGTACCGAATTCCACCCGTGGGTGATGCCATGCTTGCCCTCGATTTCCCCGGTTGCGACCGCCTGCTGGCGATGATCGACGCCGCCGTCGCCCTGGGCGACGAACGCGCAGTCACCGATGCGCTGCGCAACGGCCTGTGCCAGGCCATCCGCGACCGTTCGATCACGCTGCCCGACTGCGTATTCGAGCCGGTCGACGACCACTACGCGCGCCGGGAGCTCTATCGCTGCGAGACCGCCGGCTACAGCGTCGTCGCGATGACCTGGGGCCCGGGGCAGGGCACGCCGATCCACGACCATTCGGGGATGTGGTGCGTCGAGGGCATCTGGCAGGGGCAGTTGGAGATCTGCCAGTACGACCTGAGGGAACGCGACGGCGAACGCTTCCGCTTCGAGCCGGTCGGCACCCACCTGGCCGGCGCCGGTTCGGCGGGCAGCCTGATCCCGCCGCACGAGTACCACACGATCCGCAACCCGAGCAGCACCGACATCGCGGTGTCGCTGCACATCTACAAGGCGGCGCTGACCTGCTGCGCGATGTTCCAGCCCGAGGGCGGCGACTGGTACCGCAAGGCCGACCGGCAGATGGGCCTCGACGAAGCGGCGTAGGGCTATAATCGCGGGGCACACTGCCGGTGTGGCGGAATGGTAGACGCGGGGGACTCAAAATCCCTTGCCAGCGATGGCGTGTAGGTTCGAGTCCTATCACCGGTACCAATGTCGGATTCACCACGGAAGCGACGCCTGGCGCCGCTTCCGTTTTTCTTTTCAGGAGCCGCCATGAACACGTCCGCACTTCCGCCGATCATCGTATCCACCCGCGACGCCGCCCGCCTGGAGCAGGTGCTCGCGCATCCGGACCTGCACGACGTGGAGTCCGCGGAGCGGCTGGCCGACGAGATCTCGCGGGCGAAGCTGCTGGCGCCAGAGGCGATGCCGGCCGACGTGGTGACGATGGATTCGCGCGTGGTCTGCATCGAAGCCGTCAGCGGCACCCGCCACGAACTGACGCTGTCGTGGCCGGCCGAAGCCGATGCGGCGC
>JAKFCL010000134.1:0-2132 GCA_036676665.1 Arenimonas sp.
GCCTTGGAATGCACCCGGTGGTCGCGCACCAGCGGGATGTCGATCGCGTCATCCTCGCCGCCGATCACCAGCCGGCCATCGCCGGTGCTGCGCAGGTAGCGGTACGGGCGCGCCGATTCCCACACCATCGTGTCGCGCAGCGAGCCCAGCACGCCGGCCTCGAGCGGGTCGGTGACGAACGCATAGCTGCTGCGGTTGCGCGCCACGCGCTGGTCCAGCCACTTCTGGCCGGCGTAGCCCGTCGCCATCACGAGGTGGCGGCAGCGCAGGCGGTGCAGACCATGGCGGCTGCGGACGCGGGCGACCACGTCGCGCTTGCCCGGTTCGATCGTCTCGAGCGTGGTGCGGTCGAAAATGCCGCCGCCGTTGTCGGCCGCGCGGGCCAGCAGGTGGTGTGCGAGCCGGTACGGGTCGACGCCGGCGGCCAGGTCGCTGAGGATCGCGCCGTGTGCGCGCACGCCGTGCGCCGATTCGAGCTCGGCACGGTCGAGCCAGTGCACCGGCAGGCCGACCTGTTCGCGCAGGCGATGTTCTTCCCGCAGGGCATCGGTGTGGCGGCGCAGGCTGGCGACGTACAGGCTGCGCTGCGGCCGGAAATCGCAGTCGGGCAGCTGCGCGGCGAGCCGCTCGAGGTCGCGCACCGCCTCGGCGCAGGCCAGGTAGGCGCGCACCGCCGGTTCGCGCCCGACCAGCCCGCACAGGTCGGTGAGGTGCGTGTCGATCTCGTACTGCAGCAGCGCGGTGCTGGCGGCCGTCGAGCCCCAGCCGACCTCGCGCTGCTCGATGACCGTCACCGCGTACCCCGCGGCGGCCAGCTCGTCCGCGATCAGCGCACCGGTGATGCCGGCGCCGACGATCGCGACGTCGCACTGGACGTCGCGCTCCATCGTCGGCCACTCGCGCACCAGCCCGTTGCGGATCGCCCACCACGGGTAGCCGCTCTTGAGGTCCATCATCCGGCTCCGCCCGGCGCGGGCGTATCGCCGGCGAGGCGGACATTGCGGCGATAGATCAGCTGGCCGAGGATCGCCGTCAGCAGGATCGCGGTATTGGTGACGACGAACACCCGGTTGCCGACCAGCCAGCTGTAGGCGACGAAGCCCGCGCTGGCGGTGATCTGCCCGACGAACAGCCACGAGGAGATGCCTTCGGTGCTGCGCTCGCGCCACTGCACGAACACCTGGCGGAGCAGGGTGGCCAGCAGCACGGCCGACGCACCCCAGCCCAGCCAGTCGGCCGGCTCCACGTCAGTGCTTCTTCAGCATCTCGTCGCGCGATTGCTCGGCGCGCGAGGCACCGATCGCGGTTTCGACCTGCTTGACCTCTTCCGGCGGCGGCAGCACGGCCGGCATGCCCAGCGCTTCCACCCACAGTTCCCGGGTCCAGCCCTTCGTGTGGTAGTAGTGGTGGTCTTCCTGCTTCTCGACTTCCTCGTGCGCGTCGCGCAGCGCGTCGGCCAGTTCCTTCGGGCCCTTCTCGACGATCCTGCCGATAAGTTCCCAGTTCATGTGGTCCTTGGCTTCGGCGTGCACCACGCATTCGCCGGCGACGATCTGCGCCGCGGCCGGATCGCCGGCCTCCCTGGCCATCTGCATCGCCTTCACCAGCGAACGGCCGATGTGGGCGACGATTTCGCGGCCCGGCGTGCGGATGCCCGGATCCAGGCCCAGCGTCGCGAACACGCCCAGCAGGATTTCGTGGTGGCGGCGGGTTTCGGCGAGGTATTGCTTCCATTCGTCGCGCAGGTCGTCGTTCACTGCGCAGCCGATCGCGGTCTCGTACACCGAGATGCCGCCGATTTCGGTTTCCAGCGCCTGGTAGAGCAGTTCGTCGACGCCGGCGCGGTCCAGGGTCTTGCGTGCCATGGGGGCCTCCGTTCGGTTTGCGGGGTGACAGTGGAGCAGCGCCGGCGTGTGCGCGGCGTCAGTTGCCCGCGCGCGATCGGATCTCGCGCAGGCGGTCGTGCATGCGTTTCACCTGTGGAAGTTTTTCCCTGGCGACATCCCGCACCGGCGAAGGCGGCGACTGCTCGACGGCGGTGCGGAACGCCTCCAGGATCCGGTCCTCCTGCGCCTCGAGTGCCGCGAGGTAGACCGCATCGGGATCGTCGGCGAGCCGCGAGCGCAGGTCGA
>JAKFCL010000135.1:0-7635 GCA_036676665.1 Arenimonas sp.
CCGGGCGGGCAGCCGTCCACCACGCAGCCGATCGCCGGACCGTGGCTTTCGCCGAAGGTGGTGACCCGCAGCAGGCGGCCGAAGCTGTTGTCGCTCATCGGCGCGGCTCAGGCCCGGCGCGCATCCGCCAGTTCCTTGATGCGGGCATGGTGTTCGACCAGGTCGGCGCGCTCGATCACGAAGATGCCCATCTGCCCGACCTTGAACTCGACCCACGCGAACGGAACTTCCGGCAGCAGCGCGACCAGCGCCCGCTCGCTCTCGCCGACCTCGCAGATCAGCAGCCCGTCGGGCGAAAGATGCCGCGGCGCATCGCGCAGGATCTCCAGCGCCAGGTCCAGGCCGTCGTCGCCGGCGCGCAGGCCCAGCGCGGGTTCGTGCGAATACTCGGGAGGCAGCGCGTCGGTTTCGGCGTGCGTCACGTACGGCGGGTTGGTGACGATCAGGTCGTACACCTCGCCGTCGAGGTTCCTGAACAGGTCCGAATGGATCAGGCGGACGTTCGGGGTCTCGAGCCGCGCGACGTTCTCGCGCGCCAACGACAGCGCGTCCTCGCTCAGGTCGACCGCGTCGACCTGCCAGTGCGGGTGGTAGTGCGCGGTGGCGATGGCGATGCAGCCCGAGCCGGTGCACAGGTCCAGCGCGCGGGCGACCTCGCGGCCGCCGAGCCAGGGCTCGAAGCCCGTTTCGATCAGCTCGGCGATCGGCGAGCGCGGCACCAGCGCGCGCGGATCGGTCTTGAAGCTCAGGCCGGCGAACCAGGCCTCGCCGGTGAGGTAACACGCCGGGATGCGTTCCCGGATGCGGCGGTCGAACAGCGCCAGCACCGCCTTCTTCTCGTCGGCAAGCAACCGCGCCTGACCGTAGGCGGGGCCGAGGTCCGGCGGCAGGTGCAGCGCGAACAGCACCAGTTGCGTGGCTTCGTCCAGCGCATTGTCGTGGCTGTGGCCGAAGCTCAGGCCGGCGGCGCCGAAGCGGCTGGCGCCGTAGCGGATGAAGTCGATGATGGTCGCAAGTTCCGCCGGCATGTGACTGAAATCCTTGAGCAAGCGGCGAGTATAGCGGCGCCCCGGCTATAATTGCCGCCGTTTCGCCATCAGGACATGCCGTGTTCAATCGCACCACCCTGCTGATCCTGATGGCCGCGCTGGCGGCCGGTCTCGGCCTGTGGGCCGCACAGGTCTGGTTCGCGGCGCCGGTGCCCCGGCCGGCCGTCGAGGCGGCCGCCACGGCCGCTCCCGCGATCGATCCGGCGCGCCTGCGCAGCGTCCGCCTGTTCCCGCAGCAGCGCGACGTGCCGGCGTACTCGCTGCAGCAGTCCGACGGCACCGCGCTGACCCCCGACGAACTGCGTGGCCACTGGACACTGGTGTTCCTGGGTTTCACCCATTGCCCCGACATCTGCCCGACGACGCTGTCGGACCTGGCGCAGGCGCAGAAGGCCTGGGCCGACCTGCCCGCCGCCACGCGGCCGCGGCTGCTGTTCGTGTCGGTCGACCCCGAACGCGACACGCCGGCCAAGGTCGGCGAGTACGCGGCGTTCTTCCATGCCGACACGCTCGCCGCGACCGCGCCGGTGCCGGCGCTGGAAGCCTTCGCGGCGAGCCTGGGCATGGTCTTCATGAAGGTCGCGACGGCCGCCGGCGACTACAGCCTGGACCACAGCAACGTGCTGGTCGTGCTCGATCCGTCCGGACGCCAGGCCGGGCTCATCCGGCCGCCGCTGGTGCCGGCCGACATCGCCGCGGACCTGCGCCTGCTGGCCACGGAGTCGAACCGATGAGCCCGAAGGTCGCGCTGCAGTACCTGCTCCCGCACCGCCTGCTGACCGGCTGGGCCTACGGCGTCGCGCGCATCCGTACGCCGTGGTTCAAGGACTGGCTGATCGGGCTGGTGATCCGGAAGTTCGGCGTCGACATGTCCGAGGCGGCCGAGCCGGATCCGACCCGGTACCTGACCTTCAACGAGTTCTTCACCCGCGAGCTGCGCCCCGGCGTCCGCCCGCTCGATCCGGACCCGGCGACGCTGGTGATGCCGGCCGACGGCAAGGTCAGCCAGGTCGGCCGCATCGAACAGGGCCGCATCTTCCAGGCCAAGGGCCAGGCGTTCACCGCCGCCGAACTGCTCGGCGACGAGGCACTGGCCGCCCCGTATGCCGACGGCTGGTTCGCCAACATCTACCTGTCGCCGAAGGACTACCACCGCGTGCACATGCCGTGGACCGGCACGCTGGTGGAGACACTGCACGTGCCGGGCCGCCTGTTCACGGTCGCGCCGTGGGGCGTGCAGGCGATCCCGCGGCTGTTCGCCCGCAACGAGCGCCTGGTCTGCCATTTCGACACCGACTTCGGGCCGATGTGCTCGGTGATGGTCGGGGCGCTGCTGGTGTCGGGCGTCGAATCGGTGTGGAACGGCGAGGAGATCCCGCCCTACGCGCACCGGCCGATCCGCCGCGACTGGCGCGGCCAGGGCGTCACGCTGGCCCGGTTCGCCGAGATGGCACGGTTCAATTACGGCTCGACGGTGATCCTGCTGTTCCCCCGGGACGCCGTCGTGCTCGACGCGTTCGCCACCGAGACCCGGACCCGGCTCGGCGAACGGCTCGGCCGGGTCGTCGCGGCGCGACCCTGAGCGCGGGCTGCCGGCGCTAGACTGCGCGCATGGGCACCAACCAGCACGCCATCCGGCTGTTCCAGACGCTCGAGCATGCCTGCGGGTACTGGCCGGACCGGCTGTCGCGCGACCTGATCGTCGACCCGGCCGATCCGCAGCTCGCGAGCGTCTTCGCGCAGGCGCTGTCGATGGGCTTCCGCCGCTCGGGCGGGCATGTGTACCGGCCCTACTGCGTCGGCTGCCGCGCCTGCATCTCGGTGCGCATCCCGGTCGCGCGCTTCGTGCCGGGCCGCTCGCAGAAGCGCTGCCTGGCCCGCAATGCCGACCTCGAGGTGCGGATCGCACCCGCCCGCCGCAGCGCCGAGAACTTCGCGCTGTACCGGCGCTACCTCGACACCCGCCACGCCGGCGGCGGCATGGACGATCCGGCGCCGGAGAACTTCGACGCCTTCCTCGCCTGCGCCTGGAGCCCGACCCAGTTCATGGAATTCCGCCTGCACGGCGAACTGGTCGCGGTGGCGGTCACCGATGTCGTGCCCGATGCGCTGTCGGCCGTGTACACGTTCTACGCGCCCGAGCATGCGGCGCGCAGCCTGGGCACGTATGCGATCCTGCGGCAGGTGCAGCGCGCCCGCGAGGAGGGCCGCTCGCACGTGTACCTGGGCTTCTGGCTCGACGGCCACCCGAAGATGGCCTACAAGCGCAGTTTCCAGCCGCTGGAATTCCTCGACGGCGCCCACTGGCGCCCGATGCCGCACTCCTGACCCCACTGCCGACGGTGCCATGCCTCCCAGCTCCCCTGCGTACCTGCGCACGTTCCTCCTTGCCTTGCTGGCGGCGGCCACGATGACCGCCTGCAACGGCACCCGCGAACCGGCCCCGGAGGCCGGCGCGGCCAAGGTCCGCTTCGCGACCTACAACACCTCGCTGTTCTCCGACGAGCCCGGCGGCCTGGTGCGGCGGCTGGAGGGCGATGACGCCCGCGCACGCGGCGTCGCCGCGGTGATCCAGCACGTGCGCCCGGACGTGCTGCTGCTCAACGAGTTCGACTACGACGAGGCCGGCGCCGCCGCGGAACTGTTCACCGGGCGCTATCTCGGCGAGAGCCAGCACGGGCAGGCGCCGATCCGCTACGAACACATCTACCTGGCGCCGGTGAACACCGGCGTGCCCAGCGGCCTGGACCTCGACCGCGACGGCACGGTCGGCGGCAGCGGCCGCGCGCGCGGCAACGATGCCTGGGGCTACGGCCTGCACCCGGGCCAGTACGGCATGCTGGTGCTGTCGCGCTTTCCCATCGACGAGAAGGCCGTGCGCACGTTCCGCCTGCTGCGCTGGAGCACGATGCCCGGCGCGCTGCAGCCGCTGCTCGAGCCCGCCGCCGGCACGCCGTATTACCTTCCCGAGACCTGGGCGCAGCTGCGGCTCAGTTCCAAGTCGCACTGGGACCTGCCGATCCGCACGCCGCTGGGCATCGTGCACCTGCTGGCCGCGCACCCGACGCCGCCGGTGTTCGACGGCCCCGAACGGCGCAATGCGCTGCGCAACCACGACGAGATCCGGCTGTGGGCCGACTACCTCGATGCGGCGCCGTCCGACGCGGCCTGGCTCTGCGACGATGCCGGCACCTGCGGCGGCCTCGCCGAGGACGCGCGTTTCGTGATCGTCGGCGACTACAACGCCGATCCGGCGGACGGCGGCAGCCTGCCCGGCGCGATCAACCAGTTGCTCGAACACCCGCGCGTGCAGCGGATCGCCGCGCCGCGCAGCGAGGGGGCGATCGCCGCCGCGCAGGCCGATGCCGGCCGCAATGCCGACCAGCGCTCGTTCGCCGGCCACGACACCGCCTCGTTCGGCAAGAGCAACTTCCGGGTCGACTACGTGCTGCCGTCGGTCGGGCTGCCGGTGCGCGACAGCGGCGTGTTCTGGCCGCGGCCGGGGGAACCCGGCGCCGAGTGGACGACCGCCACCGACCACCGCCTGGTCTGGCTCGACGTCAGCGCAGAGTGACCTTCAGCGCCGCGGCGGCGCGACGCGCCTTCGCCCGCGCCTCGTCGACGTCGGCGCCGCGCGCCAGCGTCACGGCGACGCGGCGGTGGCCTTCCACCCGCGGCTTGCCGAACAGGCGCAGGCCGGTATCGGGCTCCACGAGCGCGGCGTCGACGTCGGAAAATTCCGGCACGCCCTGCCCGTGCGCCAGCACCGCGCACGAAGCCGACGGGCCGAGGGCGGCGATGTTCGGGATCGGCAGGCCCAGGATCGCCCGCGCATGCAGCGCGAACTCGCTCAGCTCCTGCGAGATCAGCGTCACCAGGCCGGTGTCGTGCGGGCGCGGCGACACCTCGCTGAACCAGACCTCGTCGCCGCGGATGAACAGTTCGACGCCGAACAGGCCCCAGCCGCCGAGTTCGGTCGTGATGCGCCGCGCGATGTCGCGCGAGCGGTGCAGCGCCAGGTCCGACATCGGCTGCGGCATCCAGCTTTCCCGGTAATCGCCGTCGACCTGCAG
Organism: Arenimonas sp.; assembly: GCA_036676665.1. Taxonomy (GTDB): domain Bacteria; phylum Pseudomonadota; class Gammaproteobacteria; order Xanthomonadales; family Xanthomonadaceae; genus Arenimonas. The sequence continues at coordinate 5,123 of JAKFCL010000135.1, forward strand.
GTGGCCGACCGGGTCGCAGAAGCTGGTGCCGTCGCGATGGCAGACGGTGAGCATCGTGATCTCGTAGTCGAACGCGACGAAGCCCTCGACGATGCAGCGGCCCTGGCCGGCGCGGCCACCGGTCTGGGCGACGTCCCAGGCCCGGTCGACGTCGGCGTCGCTGCGCACCGTGCTCTGGCCCTTGCCCGACGAGGACATCACCGGCTTGACGACGCACGGCAGGCCGATCGCGGCGACGGCCTCGAGGTACTGCTCGCGCGTGTCGACGAAGCGGTAGGGCGACGTCGGCAGGCCGAGCGTCTCGGCGGCGAGGCGGCGGATGCCCTCGCGGTCCATCGTCAGCCGGGCGGCGCGCGCGGTCGGGATCACCCGCTGGCCGCGCTCGGCTTCCAGTTCGACCAGCGTCTGGGTGTGGATGGCCTCGATCTCGGGCACCACCAGGTCGGGCTTCTCGTGCGCGATCAGGTCGCGCAGCGCGGCCGGGTCGAGCATGTTCAGCGTGTGGCAGCGGTGCGCGACCTGCATCGCCGGCGCATCGTCGTAGCGGTCGGCGGCGATCACCTCGACGCCGAGACGCTGCAGCTCGATCGCGACCTCCTTGCCGAGTTCGCCGGAACCCAGCAGCAGCACGCGGCGCGCATTCGCCGACAACGGAGTACCCAGGGTGATCGATCGCGGCTCGGTCATGACGGCGGTTTGGCGGGGGAAGACGGCAATTGTAGCCGTCGCGGTTCTGCGGCGCCGGCGGATCTGGCATGCTCGCCGCATCCCTTCGCGCGACCCCGCATGCGATTCCTGCTGATCCCCCTGCTCCTGATTCCGGGCCTGCTGCATGCGGCCCGCTGGAGCCAACCCCAGGTCGCCGGCCTGGTCACCGACCCGGCGCTGGACGAGATCAGCGGCCTGGCCGCGTCGCGTGCGCATCCGGGCGCCTACTGGGCGATCAACGACGGCGGCAACGGCGCGCGCCTGCACCTGATGTCCGGTCGCGGGCGGCACCGGGCCAGCGTCGACGTCGCCGGCGTGGCCAACCAGGACTGGGAGGACCTGGCCTCGTTCGAGCTCGACGGCCGGCGCATGCTGCTGATCGCCGACACGGGCGACAACGGTGGCATCCGCCAGGAACTGCGGCTGCTCGTACTGGAGGAGCCGGCCGCGCTCGACGGCCCGGCGCAGGTCGCCTGGACGCTGCGTTTCCGCTGGCCCGACGGCCCCCGCGACTGCGAGGCGGTGGCGGTGGATGCACGCCGTGGCGAGGTCCTGCTGCTGTCGAAGAAGCGCGTGCCACCGGAACTGTTCCGCCTGCCGCTGCGGCCGGCGGCCGACGGCTCCGCCGCCGTCGCCGAACTGGTCGGCACCCTGCCCGGCATCGCCCAGCCCGATGCCGAGGACCTGGCGCAGAGCCCCACCTACGGCCGCTACCGGGCCCAGGTGACCGCGGCGGACCTGAGCCCCAACGGCCGGGTGCTGGCCGTGCTCAATTACCGGTCCGTGCATTTCCTGGTCCGCGATCCCGACGACGGCTGGACGGCGGCGCTGGCCGCGCCGGCGGCCGGCCTGGCGCTGCCGTGGATCCCGCAGGCCGAGGCGATCGCCTTCGCGGTGGACGGGCGTTCGCTGCTGATCGGCAGCGAGCAGCGGCCGTCGCCCCTGCTGCGCTACCAGGTCGAGGAATCGCCCCCCCGCTGATCACCGCTCGTCGGATCCCGGTTGCAGAGTGATATCTTTCTGATATCTTCCGATCATCCAACCGGGAGAGCCACCATGAAAGAACATCCGCTGCGTTCACTGCCGGGCATCCCGGCCCTGCTGGCGCTCATCGCGCTCGCCGCCCTGGCCCTCTTCCTGTTCGTGCAGGGCGTCCAGGGCCATGGCGAACCGCGCTGGATCCTGGCGGTCTCCGGCTTCGTGGTGGGCACCCTGGCCTCGTTCGGCGCCTTCGGCTTCTACATGATCGAGCCCAACCAGGCCGCCGTGCTGAGCCTGTTCGGCAAGTACATCGGCACCGTCAAGGACCAGGGCCTGCGCTGGAACAACCCGTTCTTCAGCACCCGCAAGGTCAGCCTGCGCGTGCGCAACTTCGAGAGCGGCAAGCTCAAGGTCAACGACCTCGAGGGCAGCCCGATCGAGATCGGCGCCGTCGTCGTCTGGCAGGTCGTCGATTCGGCCGAGGCGGTCTACAACGTCGACGACTACGAGAGCTTCGTGCACATCCAGTCGGAAGCGGCGCTGCGGGCGATGGCGACGAGCTACCCGTACGACCAGCACGAGGACGGCAAGATCTCGCTGCGCAGCCACGCCGCCGACATCGCCAAGCACCTTACCGAGGAAATCCAGGAGCGCCTGGCCACGGCCGGCGTCAGCGTCGTCGAGGCGCGCATCAGCCACCTGGCGTACGCGCCGGAAATCGCCCAGGCGATGCTGCAGCGGCAGCAGGCCAGCGCGATCATCGCCGCCCGCACGCGCATCGTCGAAGGCGCGGTCAGCATGGTCGAGATGGCGCTGGAACAGCT
>JAKFCL010000136.1:0-4298 GCA_036676665.1 Arenimonas sp.
CCGTACTTCTACCTGCCCAAGCTGCAGTCGATGGAAGAGGCGGCGCTGTGGGACCGCGTGCTGGCGACGATCGAACAGCGGCTCGGCCTGCCCGAGGGCACGATGAAGGTCACCGTGCTGGTGGAGACGCTGCCGGCGGTGTTCGAGATGCACGAGATCCTGCACGCGCTGCGCGGCCGCATCGCCGGGCTCAACTGCGGCCGCTGGGACTACATCTTTTCCTACCTCAAGACCTTCCGCCGGCACCGCGACCGCGTGCTGCCCGAGCGTGGCCAGGTCGGCATGACGCAGCCGTTCCTGAAGGCCTATTCGGAACTGCTGATCCAGACGTGCCACCGCCGCGGCGCGCATGCGATGGGCGGCATGGCGGCGCAGATCCCGATCGCCGGCGACCCGCTCGCCAACGAGGAAGCGCTGGCGCGCGTGCGCGCCGACAAACTGCGCGAGGCCAATGCCGGCCACGACGGCACCTGGGTGGCGCATCCGGCGCTGATCCCGATCGCCCGCGGCGTGTTCGACGAGCGCATGCCCGGCCCCAACCAGCAGGGCGTGCGCCGCGACGACGTCGCGGTGGACCGCGACACGCTGATCCGCCCGAGCATCGGCACGATCACCCGCAAGGGATTCGACGGCAACGTCGAGGTCTGCGTGCGCTATCTCGCGGCCTGGCTCGACGGCCAGGGCTGCGTGCCGATCCACTGGCTGATGGAGGACGCGGCGACCGCCGAGATCGCCCGCGCCCAGCTCTGGCAATGGCTGCACATCGCCGACCACGGCGGTGGCGAACTGCACCTGGACGACGGCACGCCGGTCGATTTCTCGCTGTTCGACCGCGCGCTGCTGGCGCTGCCGTCCAAGCTCGCCGACCGCATGAAGCTTCCCGGCGGCAGCCGCATCGTCGAGGCGATCGAACTGCTCGACGAACTGACGCATGCGCACGAGCTCGCCGAGTTCCTGACGCTGCCGGCCTACGAGCGACTCGCGTAATCCAACGCCCTCTCCCCGGCCCTCTCCCGCCAGGGGAGAGGGGGAAACGCCGCAATCCCCACGACATTCCACAAGGACACGCCGCCATGACCACCACCCTCCCGACCGCCGACCAGCTGAAGCAGCAATGGGCGACCGACCCGCGCTGGGCCGGCATCACCCGCGGTTATTCGGCCGACGAGGTCGTGCGCCTGCGCGGCACGGTCGCCATCGAACACTCGCTGGCCCGCATCGGCGCCACCAAACTGTGGAAGTACCTGGGCGAGAAACCTTTCGTGAACGCGCTCGGCGCGCTCACCGGCAACCAGGCGATGCAGCAGGTGAAGGCCGGGCTGAATGCGATCTACCTCAGCGGCTGGCAGGTCGCCGCCGATGCCAACGTCGCCGGCGAGATGTACCCGGACCAGTCGCTGTACCCGGCCAACTCGGTGCCGCTGGTGGTCAAGCGCATCAACAACACGCTGCTGCGCGCCGACCAGCTGCACCACGCGGAAGGCAATGACGACATCGACTTCCTGCAGCCGATCGTCGCCGACGCCGAGGCCGGCTTCGGCGGCGTGCTCAACGCGTTCGAGCTGATGAAGGCGATGATCGAGGCCGGCGCCGCCGGCGTGCACTTCGAGGACCAGCTGGCCTCGGTGAAGAAGTGCGGCCACATGGGCGGCAAGGTGCTGGTGCCGACCCAGGAGGCCGTGCAGAAGCTGATCGCCGCGCGGCTGGCCGCCGACGTGATGAACGTGCCGACGCTGCTGGTGGCGCGCACCGATGCCGAGGCCGCCGATCTGCTGACCAGCGACATCGATCCCAACGACCAGCCGTTCTGCACCGGCGAGCGCACGGTCGAGGGCTTCTACAAGACCCGCCCGGGCATCGACCAGGCGATCAGCCGCGGCCTGGCGTACGCGCCGTATGCCGACCTGGTGTGGTGCGAGACGGGCAAGCCCGACCTGGACTTCGCGCGGAAGTTCGCCGAGGCGATCCACGCGCGGTTCCCCGGCAAGCTGCTGGCCTACAACTGCTCGCCGTCGTTCAACTGGAAGAAGAACCTCGACGACGCCACCATCGCCCGCTTCCAGAAGGAGCTCGGCGCGATGGGCTACAAGTTCCAGTTCATCACGCTGGCCGGCTTCCACGCGCTCAACTACGGCATGTTCGATCTGGCGCATGGTTACGCGCGCCGGCAGATGAGCGCGTTCGTGGAACTGCAGGAGCGCGAGTTCGCCGCCGCCGACCGCGGATTCACGGCGGTCAAGCACCAGCGCGAGGTCGGCACCGGCTACTTCGACTCGGTGACCCAGGCGATCCAGGGCGGGCAGAGCTCGACCACCGCACTGAAGGGTTCGACCGAGGAGGAGCAGTTCCACGGCGACCAGCCGGTGGTGGCCGCCGCCTGAGTTCGGGAACGCGCACCCCGGCCGGAATCCGCGGGGGGTTCCGGCCGGGGTGCGGTTTCTTGCGGTGCGTCGCTGTCCCCGGCCCCCCGGCTTGGATACACTCGGGGCGTTCCCTCGCTATCGAGCGTCCCGTGGCCCCAGTGGAAATGACCGGTCCGCAGGCCGGCACCGAGCCCTCCCCGGGTTCGGACAGCCGCCTGCCCTCGCAACTGTCCCCGGAGGAATTCCGGGTGCTGGCGGGCGCCGGTGTCAGCCGTGCGGTGCTGCCCGGCGAGGAATTGTTCCGTCGCGGCGAGGCCGCGCAGAGCATGTTCCTCATCGACACGGGCGAGATCCGCCTGAGTTTCGACGACGGTCTGGCCGACAAGCTGCTCGGGCCCGGCCAGTATTTCGGCGAGCTCGCGGTCTTCATCGGCCGCCACCAGCGCTTCGCGCACGCGATCGCGGAAACCCCGGGCGTGCTCTACGAAGTCACCCAGGCCGCCTTCCAGGACCTGCTGCTGCGCGAGCCCAAGCACATCGCGCGTTTCATGCAGCGCAGCTTCGCCTACCTCGTCGCCGGCGAGCACCAGCTGGTGCAGCACCTGCGCCGCCGCAACGAGGACCTGCTGCAGACGCTCGACACGTTGCGCCAGACCCGCACCGAGCTGACCGTGGCGCAGCAGCTCGTGCGCACCGACGACCTGACCGGGCTGGCCAATCGCCGCGGCCTCTACCGCTTCCTCGACGAACTCGGCCGGCAGACGCTGAACGACCTGAAGCTGGCGCTGCTGCTGGTCGACATCGACCACTTCAAGCAGATCAACGACCGCAGCGGCCATCTCGCCGGCGACGCGGCGCTGCGCGCCGTGGCCGAGGAAGTGCGCCGGATGGCCGGGCCGATGGAACTGCCGTGCCGGCTCGGCGGCGACGAGTTCGCGCTGGTGCTGCGCGTCGCCGACGACGGCGAGCTGGCCAATCGCGCGCTCGGCCTGATGAGCGCGGTGCGCAGCCTGCGCCTGCCGAGCCTGCGCGAACACCGGCTGTCGGTGAGCATCGGCGGCGCGTTCTGCCTCGATCCCGGCGGCTGGTCGAGCTGGTACAGCCAGGCCGACCGTGCCCTGTACGAAGCCAAGCGCCAGGGTGGCGACCACTGGCGTCTGGCGAACTGACCGCGGTGGCCGTGGCGATGGGGGGCTTGCGTTCACCCCGTCAATACGCCTTCCGGCCTGCGTGATGGATCTGTCCGACTCCCCTGCCTCCGCGCGCTCCAGCGCCCCGGCGACCCCGGTGCTGCGCACGGTCCTGCTGTGCGACATCGTCGAGTCCACGGCGATGGTCGAGCGTCTCGGCGACCAGCGCGCCGCCGCGCTGCTGAAGAAACACGACGGCCTGCTGCGGCAGCTGGTGACGTTCTGCCACGGCCAGCTGATCGACAAGGCCGACGGCGTGCTCGCGCTGTTCGAGCGGCCGATCCAGGCGCTGGACTTCGCGCTGCGCTACCAGCGCGGCCTGCACGAGATCGGCGTCGGCGAGGGCCTGGACCTGAAGGCGCGCATCGGCCTGCATGTCGGCGACGTGATGATGTGGGCGAACGAACCGCGCGACGTGCTCGCCGGTGCGAAGGCGTTCGAGGTCGAAGGGCTGGCCAAGCCGGTCGCGGCGCGACTGATGAACCTGGCCAGGCCCGGACAGATCCTGATGTCGGGCATGGCGCAGAACCTGTGCCAGCGCGCGGTCGGTGAACTGGGCGAAGCCGGTGGTCGCCTGCGCTGGCTGATGCACGGCCGCTACCGCTTCAAGGGCGTGCCGGCGCCGATGCTCGTGCACGAGGTCGGCGAGCCCGGGCTGTCGCCGCTGCGTGCCCCGGATTCGGGCAGCAAGGCCTGGCGTGAGCTGCCGCTGTGGCGGCGCCCGCCCGTGCTGGCGTTCGAAGTG
>JAKFCL010000137.1:0-1532 GCA_036676665.1 Arenimonas sp.
GAGCCCGGGCAACTCGATCTCGAGCAACTACCACGTCGACTTCGACGCCATGGACGCGAACCACGACGGCAACATCAGCCGCGCCGAGGCCAGCGGCAACGCCGACCTGGTGCGCGAATTCCATGTCGTCGACGGCAACCACAACGGCCGCCTCACCCGCGAGGAGATGAAGGGCTGGCTCGACTGACGCACCTGCAACCCGAGACGACGCCCCGCCCTGCGCGGGGCGTTTTTTTGGGGGTCAGAGCCCCGCGGCGCGGCGCCAGAGCCGCTGCGTCAGCGGCGGCAGGCGGCCGGCGAGCCCCAGCAGCGGGCCGCGCAGCAAGGTCGTCGCCATGCCGTCGCTGCCGTAGAGCCGGTTGATGGCGTCGAAGGCATGCGCGGCGAGCGCGTTTTCGCTCTTGCGCGCGCGGCCCCAGCGCGACAGCCGCCACGGCGCGTCCCAGTCGCGGCGCGCGCGTTGCGCGGCGAGGATGCCATCGCGCAGCGCGGCGACATCGCGCAGGCCCAGGTTGACCCCTTGCCCGGCCAGTGGATGCACCACGTGCGCGGCATCGCCGAGCACCAGCACCCGGCCGGCGACGTAGTCGCGAACCAATTGCCGGCGCAGCGGGAATGCGACGCGCGGCGACAGCACGCGGACCGCGCCCAGGCGCGCGTCGAACGCCCGCGTGAGTTCGCGGTCGAAGGCCGCGTCGTCGAGCGCGAGCATCCGTCCGGCGTCGGCATCGGGCAGCGTCCAGACGATCGAACTGCTGCCGTCGGCGCAGGGCAGGAACGCCAGCGGCCCACCCGGCAGGAACCGTTGCCACGCCGTGTCCACATGCGGCCGTTCCGTGGCGACATAGGCGACCACGCCCCGCTGCGCGTAGTCGTGGCGGTCGACTTCCAGGCCGGCGAGCTCGCGCAAGGTCGACTGCGCGCCGTCGGCCGCGATCGCGATGCGCGCCTGCAGCCGCGTGCCGTCGTCGAGCAGCAGGCGAACGCCATCGGCGCCGGCCTGTTCCAGCGCCTCCAGCCGCGCCGGGCAATGCACGCGCACGCCGGCGCCGGGCAGCGCCGCCCACAGGCGCTCGAGCAGCAGTCCGTGCTCGACGATCCAGCCCAGCTCGCTGCGGCCGAAGGCATCGGCATCGAACGCCAGTTCGCCGCCACCGGCCGCGTCCCATACCCGCATCCGCCGGTACGGGTGCGCGCGCGCGCCGCGTACCGTGCTCCAGACGCCGAGGCCATCCAGCAGCGCCGCGTTGTCGGCGGCGAACGCGTAGACGCGCAGGTCCGGACGGTCGCGCTGCCATGGCGCTGGCGGCCTGCCTTCGACCAATGCGACTTCCAGCCCGGCACGCGCCAACGCCAGCGCGCAGGCGGCGCCGACCACGCCGCCGCCGCTCACGGCGACATCGACACCACCGCGACGGCTCACTCGCATGCTCCGCGGCACAGCCGCGGCACGTCGCCGCGATAGCCCATCGCGCCGCCGACCAGCATCGCCTGCACGGCGGGCAGCCGGTCCAGCGCCAAAAGCCCGGCGC
>JAKFCL010000138.1:0-3658 GCA_036676665.1 Arenimonas sp.
AAGGCGTTCGCCGAGCGGGCCGCGCTCTGGATCGCCGCGCGTCGCAGCGAAACCGCGCTCGCGGGCCTGCCGGGTGCGCCGGCCTGGGCCGGCATCGCCGCCGCCCACCACGCCGGGGACCGGCATGACGGGCGCTGATCCCGGCCCCGACCAGCCGACCCTGACCGGCGCGCACGCCAGCGCCGACCTCGCCCCGGGCACGCTGCTCGCCGGCCGCTTCGCGATCGAACGCATCCTCGGCGTCGGCGGCATGGGCGTGGTCTACCGCGCGCGCGACACCGCGCTGGACGTGCCGGTCGCGCTGAAGCTGCTGCGTCCGGAACTGGCGAACCGGCCGGAATCGTTCGAACGGTTCCGCCAGGAACTGCTGCTCGCCCGCCAGGTGTCCAGCCCGCATGTGGTGCGGATCCACGACATCGCCCGCGACGACGGCCGCTGGTTCATCAGCATGGACCTCGTGGACGGCGAGCCGCTCGATCGCCGCCTCGACCGCGAGGGCGCGCTGCCGGTGGACGCGGCGCTCGCGATCGCCCGCCAGGTGGCGCTGGGCCTGCAGGCCGCGCACGCCAGCGGGGTCGTGCATCGCGACCTGAAACCGTCGAACGTGCTGGTGGACGCCGCCGGCAATGCCCGCATCAGCGACTTCGGCGTCGCCCGCTCGCTCGGCACCAGCGGGCTGACGCAGTCCGGAACGATCGTCGGCACGCCCGACTACCTGTCGCCCGAGCAGGCGCGGGGCGCGCCGATCGACGGCCGCAGCGACCTGTACGCGCTGGGGCTGATGCTCTACGAGATGATCGCCGGCAACGCCGCGTTCGCCGATGCCACGCCGGCCGAATCGCTGGCGCGGCGGCTGGTGCAGTCGCCGCCGATGCTCGACAGCGTGCGCCGCGACGTGCCCGCCTGGGTCGCCCGGCTCGTCGACCGCCTGACGCAGCCGCGACCGGCACGCCGTCTGCCCGATGCGGCGGCGGTGATCGCCGCGATCGACGCCCGCGCGATGCCGCGCGACCTGCGCCCCGGGCCCCGCGGGCTGGCGGTGGCGGCCCTGCTGCTGGGTGCACTCGCGCTCGGCGCGTGGTGGCGGCTGGCGCCGGCGCCGGTGGCGCCGCCGGCGGCGGCAGCGCTGCAGCCTCCGGACCGCGTGGTGCTGCTGGTCGACGCCGCGGACGGCGAAAGCGCCGGCTTGCCGGGTGTGGCCGAGATGCTGCGCCTGGGCTGGTCGCTGCAGCCGGCGGCGACGCCCGTGGTCGATGCCGAACGCACGGAGCTGGCCCGGGTGCAGGCCGGCTTCAGCGACGCCCGTCCGGCCACCGACGCCGAGCTGCTGGCGATCCTGCCGGCGCGCCACGTCCTGCGCCTGGGCATCGTGGGCATGGGCGAGGACGTGCGGCTGGTCGCCCGGCTGGCGACGCCGCCGGCCGCGCCGGAAAGCTTCGAGGAACCGGTCTCCGGCGACCTCGCCGCAGCGGCCGCGCGGCTGGCCGGAAAGCTGCAGCAGCCGCTCGGCGTCGGTGCGATCCCGCCCGCGGTGCGGCCCGCCTCGGCCGACGTGCTGGCGGTGCACACCGATGCGCTCGCCCTGCGCCAGCAGGGGCGCATGGAGGAAGCGGCCGCCGCGTTCGCGCAGCTCGCGGAAGTGGCGCCGGACTTCGCGCCGGCGTGGCTCGGCCTGGCCGAAACCGCCGAACTGGCCGGGCAGCGGCCGCTGGCACTGGACGCCGCACGGCGCGGCAAGGCGCTCCCCGGTGCGCTCGAGCCGGTGTTCGCCGACCTGCTCGAACGCCACGAGGGCGACCCCGACGTCGCGCTGGCGACCCAGCGCAAGCGCGTGGCCGACCGCCCCGACGACCTCGATGCCCGGCTCGCGCTCGCGGACCTGGAACTGGATTTCGGCGAATTCGAGCCGGCCATCGCCGACCTGCGCGCGCTGCTCGAACGCGACCCGCAGGATCCGCGCGCCTGGTTCCTGCTCGGCAAGGCGTCGATCCTGCATGGCGAGCCCCGCCAGGCCGTCGAGGAACAGCTGGTTCGCGCGCTCGTGCTCTACAAGCGCGGCCGCAGCCTGCTCGGGGAGGCGGAAACCACCAATGCGCTCGGTGTCGGTTATGCGCGCCTCGGCCAGACCGTGGACGCCGAGGAGCAGTACCGCAAGGCCGTCGCGTTGCGTCGCCAGCTCGGCGATCGCCGCGGCGTCGCGAGCAGCCTGCGCAACCTCGCGCAGGTGGCGATGATCCGCGGCCGCTTCGACGAGGCGCAGGCCAGCCTCGACGAGGCACGCACGCTGTTCGCCGCGCTCGGCGACGACGACGGCGGCGCCGCGGTCGACAACGAACTCGGGCTGCTGGCCGAGGAACGCGGCCAGTACGCCGAGGCGCTGGTGGCCTACAAGCGCGCGCTGCGCGGGCGCGAGCTCGCCGGCGATCCGCAGGGCACGGCCGAGACGCTCAACAACATCGGTTTCGCCCATTACCAGCTCGGCGACTACGACAACGCCCGCGTGTTCTGGCGGCAGGCGCGCGACGCCTTCAAGGCGCTCGACGACCACAACGGGCTGGTGCGGGCCGAACAGAACCTGGGCCTGCTCGATATCGCCCGCGGCGACTGGGACGCGGCGCGCAAGGGCCTGGAGAACTCGTTGCGCGAGGCCCAGGCCCGGCACATGCACGAGGAAGCGGCGGTGAGTCGCCGCAACCTGGCCGAACTCGACCTGCTGCAGTCGCGGCTGCCGTCGGCGCTGGCGCACCTGAAGCAGGCGCGCGCGCTGTTCGCCGATCGCGGTGACCAGCGCGGCCTGCTCGACGCCGACCTGCTGATGGCACGCGTGCTCGCCAGCGCCGGCAACGCCGCGGCCGCGACGGCGCTGCTGGACCGGATCGCCCCGGGGCTGGCCGCGAGCTCGTCCGAACAACGGGTGATCGCCGCCCTGCAGCGCGCCGAGTTGCTGCTCGATGCCGGTCGCGACGCCGACGCCCGGCGCATCGCCGACGACGCGCTGGCGCTGGCCGGCGAAGCCGGCGTGCAGGTACTGGGCCTGCAGGCCCGCATGCTCGGGCTCGATCCGCGCGACGAAGCCGCCGTCGCCGCGCTCGACGGCGACATCGCCGCGCTCGGCAACCTGCCGCTGCAGTTGCGCTGGCACGAACAGCGCGCCGCGCTCGCGCTGGCCCGCGGCGATGCCACCGCCGCCGCGGCCGCCTGGCGCGATGCCGGCGCCCTGCTCGCCCGCCGCCCCGACTACCTGCGCGCCGCCACGCTGCATGCACTGGGGGCGCGCGCGCTGGCGGCGTCCGGGGAGGACGCCCAGGCCGCCACCGCGGAAGCCGACGCCGACGCCGCCCGCGCCCGGCTCCGGCAGGATCTGCCGGCCGAACTGCTGGCACCCTCGGAACCCGACACCGCCGTCGCAGGACCGGTCGATGACGTGCCCGCCTGACGAACCCGCCCAGTCGCTGGACCAGCTGCGTGCCGACTATCGCGCGCTCGTGCGCCGGCTCGAGGCCAACGACCAGCAGTTCCGCCGGCTCGCGCGTTCGGTCTACCGCGTGCAGGAGGACGAGCGCCGGCGCATCGCCCGCGAACTGCACGACGGCATCGGCCAGAACCTCACCGCACTCAAGCACCAGCTGTCGCTGCTGATCGCCGAGGCCGGCAGCGG
>JAKFCL010000139.1:0-2555 GCA_036676665.1 Arenimonas sp.
GAACTGAACCGCATGGCGCGCTGGCTGCAGCATTCGCGGCGGCGCCTGGTGGTGCTGGTCGAGGGCCGCGACACCGCCGGCAAGGGCGGCGTCATCAGCGCGATCGCCGACTGCCTGAACCCCCGCCACTGCCACGTGGTCGCCCTCGGCAAGCCCGACGACCGTGAACGGGGCGAGTGGTACTTCCAGCGCTACGCGGCGCACCTGCCGACCGCCGGCGACATCAGCCTGTTCGACCGCAGCTGGTACAACCGCGCCGGCGTCGAGCAGGTGATGGGCTTCGCGACGCCGGCGCAGGTGGCCGCGTTCCTGAAGCAGGTGCCGGTGTTCGAGAAGATGCTCGTCGACGACGGCATCCTCCTGTTCAAGTACTGGCTGGCCGTCGACCAGGGAAAGCAGGAGGAGCGCTTCGCCGAACGCGCCGCCGACCCGCTCAAGCGCTGGAAGCTTTCGCCGATCGACCTCGAGGCGCGCGAGAAGTACGCCGAGTACGGCCGGGCCCGCGACGCCATGTTCAAGGCCACGCACAAGGCCCACGCGCCGTGGACGGTGGTGGATTTCAACGACCAGAAACGCGGACGCCTGAACCTGATCCGCGACCTGCTCGACCGCCTGCCGGACGTCACCGTGCCCGAGCCGGAATTCGAGTTGCCGGCGCTGAAGGGCAGGCCGGGCAAGGAGCGTTACAGGACGGAAGTGAAACCGATCAAGGGCGCCTGGTGACCCGCGCCCCGGTCACGGCTGCGTGCGGGCGACCGGATTCGCGGCCACCGCACCGGCCGGCGCGACGACGCTGACCCGCTGACCGGGCTGCAGGCGCTCGCCACCGCGCACCACCAGGCGGTCGCCCGCCCGCACCGCGCCTTCGACCGCCACCAGATCGCCCTGCGCGACGCCGACCTCCACCGGCACCCGCTCGCCGAGGTCGCCGGCGCCGATGCGCACCACGTAGGTGCCGTCGGCGCGCATCACCAGCGCGTCGCGCGGCACCGCCACGACGCCGCGCGCGGCCCCGCTGGGCACCCCGACCTGCACTGCCGCACCGACGACCCAGCCTCCGGCCTTCGCCTGCGCCGGCGTCAGCGCGATGCGCAATTCGAGCTGGCGCGACGCGGCGTCGCCAACCGGCACCTGCGTCGACAACGGCAGTTCGAAGCGCCGCGCACCGTCGCGCAGCGTCACCATCGTTCCCTCGTGCAGGTCGGCCGCCAGCGCCACCGGCGCCCGCGTGCGGATCTCCAGCGCGCCGGTGTTGACCAGGCGGGCCACCGCTTCGCCGGCGCCGACGAACTGCCCCGCCTCCGTCGCCCGCTCGACGACGACACCGTCGAACGGCGCCCGGACCATGGACTGGCGGACCTGCAGGCGCGCCTGTTCCAGCGCGACCTTCGCCGCCGCGACGTCCTGTTCGCGCGTGCGGCGCTCGGCCGTGGCCTGGTCGAGCTGGGCGCCGGAGATCGCACCGCCGCTGCCGAGCGCCGAGAAGCGGCTTTCCTGCCGGCGCAGGAATTCCAGCTGCACCTGCAACCGGTCGAGGGCGGCCTGGGCTTCGCGCTCGCGCAGCCGCGACGCGGTGTCGTCGATGCGCGCCAGCAGGTCGCCGCGGCGCACCGCGGCGCCGACCGCGGCGACCTCGACGATGCGGCCGCCGGTCTCGGCGGCGACCCGCGCATCCTCGCGGCTGGCGACGCTGCCGGGTGTCCACTGCATCGGAGCGAAATCGGCGGCGACCGCCTCGGCGACGTCGACCCGCGCCGGCGGCGGTTCCGGTGCGGCGGTGGCGGGTGCTTCGGCCGTACCGGCGGTCTGGGCGACGGCGACGGCGGCACAGACCATGGCGACGCCGACGAGCGCGGCGATGAGGCGGGGGGACAGGCGCATGGCGGTTCTCCGGAAAGGATCAGGTGGAAAGCGCGGCTGAGCGGGCCGGCGCGGCGCGCCGCCGACGCAGGTCGGCCTGCAGCCCGGCGGCCAGTCGCATCAGCGCCGGCACGAGCACGATCGTGAACACCAGGCTCAGGCCGACGCCGCCGACGGTGACGGCCGCCAGGCCGCGGTAGATCACCGCCCCGGGGCCGGGATTGATCGCCATCGGCAGCGCACCGAACACGCCGGTGAGCGTCGCGATCAGGATCGGCCGCAGGCGCTGGTCGAGCGCCTGCGCCAGCGCGTCGTCGAGGCCGAGGCCGGCGCCCTGGGCGGCCCGCGCCTGCGCGACCAGCAGGATCGCGTTGTTGATGACCATGCCCAGCAGCATGATGAAGCCGATCATCGACAGCAGGTCGAGCGTCTGCGGAACGAACAGCCGCACCGCCTGCAGCGCCAGCACACCGCCGAGCACCGCCATCGGCAGTGTCGCCATCACGAAGGCGCTGTCGCGCACGGACTTGAACAGCGCCGCCATCAGCAGGAACAGCACCAGCAGCGCCATTGCGAAATTGCCGCTCATGCTGCGCACCACTTCGCCGAGGCGGTCGGCGCTGCCGGCCACGCGGATGCCGGCGTCGGCGGGCAACGACTGCCGCAGCGCCGGCACGATGTCGTCCTCGACGACC
>JAKFCL010000140.1:0-7230 GCA_036676665.1 Arenimonas sp.
CCGGCGGGGAACGGCACCAGGCCATGCGGGGCATAAACCTCCCGCCACAGCGCCAGGCCGCCGCCCTCGTGCAGCCAGGCGTTCATTTCCTGCGCGTTGAGGCCGAACGGCACCGCGCAGAAGAACGGCGCCGCCGCCGACTTGCCGCGCCAGTAATAGCTGGCCGAATGGCCCATCTCGGCGGTGCCGCGACCGACCGCATCGAACACCTCGAACGCCGGCACCAGTTCGCCGGCGCCGTAGGTCTTCACGGTCAGGCGGCCGCCGCTGGCGGTGGTGATCATCTCGGCGAGCCGGGCCGCGCCCGTGCCCAGGCCGGGGAAATTGGTCGGCCAGGATGTGACCATCTTCCACTGGAATCGGCCGCGGGTTCGGTCCGTGTCGGCGGTTTCCGGGCGCGCGCCGCACGCCGCCAGGCCGGAGGCGATCGCCGCCAGGCCGGCGCCCTGCAGGATCTCGCGTCGTTTCATCGGGTCGTTTCCTCGTCGCCGGGTCAGGCCGGTTGCAGGTTGGCGTAGGCCAGCACCAGCCACTTGGCGCCGCCGCGCTCGAAGTTGACCTGCACGCGCGCATGCGCGCCGCCGCCTTCGGCATCCATCACCACGCCGGTGCCGAACGTCGGGTGGTTGACGCGCTGGCCGAGCCGCAGCGACGGGCCGCCGGCGGTTTCCAGCGCCGCCGCCCGCGGCGCCCCGAATGCCACCGGCCGGCTGATGCCGACCTTCGGACGCACGTCGCGCAGCAGCGCCGCCGGGATCTCGCGCAGGAACCGCGACGGCAGGCCGTACATCTCCGTGCCGTGCAGGCGCCGCGATTCGGCGTAGCTGAGCACCAGCTTCTGCCGCGCGCGCGTCAGGCCGACGTAGGCCAGCCGGCGCTCCTCCTCCAGGCGCCCGCTTTCCTCGACCGACTTGCCGCTCGGGAACAGGCCTTCCTCGAGGCCCACCAGGAACACCTGCGGGAATTCCAGGCCCTTGGCGCTGTGCAGCGTCATCAGCTGCACCCCGTCCTCGCCGGCCTCGGCCTGGCCTTCGCCGGCCTCCAGCGCGGCGTAGCTGAGGAACGCGACCAGCTCGGTCATGCCCTCGCTGGCCTCGTCGTCGCGCTTCTCGAAGCGGCTGGCCACCGACACCAGTTCGTCGAGGTTCTCGGTGCGCGAATCGAGCTGGCCCTTCGACTCGGCGGCGTAGTGGTCGCGCAGGCCGGACGTGGCGATCACGTGGTCGAACTGCTCGTGCAGCGGCGCATCCAGGATCGCCGCCTGCAGGCCGTCTACGAGGTCCGCGAACGCCTTGAGCGCGTTGCGGGCGCGGCCGGGCAAGGCGCCGCCGCACGCCAGCGTCGCGCAGGCCTTCCACAGCGACTGGGCGTTCTCGCGCGCGCAGCGCCGAACCTCGTCGAGCGTCTTTCCGCCGATGCCGCGCGGCGGCGTGTTCACCGCCCGCTCGAACGCCGCGTCGTCGTCGCGGTTGGCGACCAGGCGCAGGTAGGCCAGCGCATCCTTGATCTCCATGCGCTCGAAGAAGCGCTGGCCGCCGTACACGCGGTACGGCAGGCCGGCCTGCACGAGCTGTTCCTCCATCGCCCGCGACTGCGCGTTGGAGCGGTAGAGGATGGCGTTGTCGCCGGCGCTGCCGCCGTCGCGGATCCAGGCCTGGATGCGTTCGATGACGAAGCGCGCCTCGTCGACCTCGTTGTAGGCGGCGAACAGGTCGATCGGCTCGCCTTCGCCGTCGGCGGTCCACAGTTCCTTGCCGACGCGCTCGGGGTTGTGGGCGATCACCGCGTTGGCGGCGGCCAGGATGTTGCCGGTGGAGCGGTAGTTCTGCTCGAGCTTGATCGTGCGCGCGCCGGGATAGTCGTGCAGGAAACGCTGCACGTTCTCGACCTTGGCGCCGCGCCAGCCGTAGATCGCCTGGTCGTCGTCGCCGACGACGAACACTTCGCCGGTGTCGCCGGCCAGCACGCGCACGAACGCGTACTGGATCGAGTTGGTGTCCTGGAACTCGTCGACCAGAATGTGGCGGAAGCGCTGCTGGTAGTGGTGCAGCAGCGCCGGCTGCTGCAGCCACAGTTCGTGCGCGCGCAACAGCAGCTCGGCGAAGTCGACCAGGCCGGCGCGCTGGCAGCGCTCCTCGTAGGCCGCATACACCTTCAGCATCGTCTGGCCGTAGAAATCGCCGCCGGCCGGCTGGATGTGCGCCGGTCGCCGGCCCTCGTCCTTCTGCGCGTTGATCCACCACGCCATCTGCCGCGGCGGGAAGCGCCCTTCGTCGAGCTCCAGGTCGGCGGCGATGCGCTTGAGCAGGCGCACCTGGTCGTCCTGGTCGAGCACCTGGAACGATTCGGGCAGGCGCGCTTCCTGGTGGTGCAGGCGCAGCAGGCGGTGCGCGAGGCCGTGGAAGGTGCCGACCCACATGCCGCGGCTGCCGCCGCGCAGCAGCGACTCGACGCGGCCGCGCATCTCGGCGGCGGCCTTGTTGGTGAACGTGACCGCGAGGATGCCGTGCGCCGGCGCGCCGACCACCTCGACCAGCCAGCCGATGCGATGGGTCAGCACGCGGGTCTTGCCGGAACCGGCGCCGGCGAGCACGAGCAGGTGTCCCGGCGGGGCCGTGACGGCCTCGCGCTGGGACGGATTCAGGTCATCGAGAAGGTGGGAGACATCCATGCCGCCATTCTACCGGCGGCACGCGATGTGCCGGAGATCAGTGTTTCTTCGCGGGCTGGCCGCCCATCAGGCGGTCGGTCCAGGCGATGCCGATCGCCGACAGGATGAAGATCATGTGGATCACGGTCTGCCAGAGCACGCCGGTCGGCGTCAGCGTCGCGCAGAACAGGTCGCGGGCGCCCTGCTCGATCATCAGCAGCTGCTGCGGCGTGCACATGTCCCGCCCGTCGAGCGACCCGGCCTCGATGAACGACTTCAGCAGGTGGATCGACGAGATGCCGATGATCGCCATCGCCAGCTTCACCTTCAGCACCGAGGCGTTGACGTGGCTGAGCCACTCGGGCTGGTCCGGGTGGCCCTGCAGGCCGAGCCGCGACACGAACGTCTCGTAGCCGCCGACGATCACCATCACCAGCAGGTTGGAGATCATCACGACGTCGATCAGGCCCAGCACCAGCAGCATGATCCCCTGCTCGGTGAGCTGGTTGGCGTCGGTGACCAGGTGCGTGAGCTCCTTCAGGAACAGGAACACGTACACGCACTGCGCGACGATCAGGCCCAGGTACAGCGGCACCTGCAGCCAGCGCGACGCGAAGATCAGCCACGCCAGCGGATGCAGTTTGTGGCCGCGTGGCGGCACCGGGATCGCGTCGGGGTGGCGGACGGCCTGCTGTTCGGATTCGAGGCTCATGGCTTCCGGGTCACTTCTTGCTGAGGGCGCCGATGACGACGGCGACCGCACCGGCACCGAGCAGCACCCAGCCCAGGTTCAGCGGCGGCGACTTGGTTTCGGTCTTGCTGATCTCGATCGGGCCGATGTCGGCGACCTTCTCGGTGGATTCCCACTTGAACACGCCGGCCGCGATCAGGCCCCCGGCAACCAGCAGGATCACACCGATGACGAGGGCGGGCATGCGCATGGACGTTTCTCCGGCCCGGGATGGGCTGGGCAAGGGTAGAGGCTGCGCCGCGCGCTGTCCAAGCCGGCGTCAGTCCAGGTGCACGCCGGGCAGCCCGAGCACGTAGTCGGCGCCCATCAGCCGGGACGGCGTATGGAAACCCGGCTCCGGACGTTCGCCGCGCAGCAGGCGGTCGACGATGCCCAGCGACGCGGTCACGGTGATGTCGTAGCCGTTGGGCGTGCGCAGGGTGCGCCGGACCTCGTGGCCGGCGGCGTCGCGCACTTCGCCCCAGACGGTGCAGCCGGTGCGGTCGCGGGTCGCCGCCGACGGGCCGCGCACCTTTTTCGCCACCTGCCCCTTCAGCCAGGCCTGCACCGGCGCCCAGCCGAGCAGCGGGCCGAGCAGGCGCAGCCGCCGCAGGCGCCTGGACGTCGCCGGCGACACGCCCATGTACACCTCGATGTCCGGGATGCCGGTCGACACGTAGGCGGTGAACACATCGCCCCACGGGATCGTCATCGCGTGGCGGGCTTCGCCGTCGCGCTCGAACGTGCGGGTCTTCCAGGCCAGCGGCACCCGCGTCAGCACGCCGCCGATGCGGGCACGGCCGCCGGCGCCGAGACCCTCGACGCTGGTCTTGGCGGTGCCGGGGCTCGGGCCGCCGCCGGCCTCGAAGGCGAGCACGAGCGACGTGGCTCCGGGCAGTTCACGCTTGAGCAGCGCGGCCAGGCAGTCGGTCGGCACCACGTCGAAGCCGGCGCCGGGCAGCACGACGATGCCGGCCTGCTTCGCGCGCGCGTCCTGGGCGTGGCAGTGGGCGAAGACGTCGATCTCGCCGGTGATGTCCAGGTAATGCGCGCCGGTCGCCAGGCAACCTTCGAGCATCGGCGCGCTGGTGGCCGAGAACGGCCCGGCGCAGTGCAGCACCAGCCGGATGCCGTCCAGGCTGCTGCGCACGGTGTCGGGGTCGTCGAGCCCGAACACCCGGACGGGCAGGTCGAGCGGCCCGGCGATGGCCTTGAGTTCGGCGGCGTTGCGGCCGGCGATGACCGGCCGCAGCCCGCGCCGCACCGCCTCCTCGACGATCATCCGCCCGGTGTAACCGTTGGCGCCGTAGACCATCCAGACCATCAGTGCCCCGCCTCGCGGGCTTTCACGAGCTTGAGGACCTGGCGGAAATAGGTTTCCGGCAACCAGCGCTTGAGCCGCCAGCGCATCGGTTCGCGTTTCGTCGGCAGTACCAGGAAGTCGCCGCGTTCCACCGCCGCGA
The DNA here is from genome assembly GCA_036676665.1 of Arenimonas sp. Taxonomy (GTDB): domain Bacteria; phylum Pseudomonadota; class Gammaproteobacteria; order Xanthomonadales; family Xanthomonadaceae; genus Arenimonas. Next base: position 4,844 of record JAKFCL010000140.1, read on the forward strand.
ACACCGCGTCGGCCACCGTCTCGAGCGTGTCGGGCGAGGTTTCCATCATCCGGTCGGCGAACACCTTCAGGCGCGGATTGCCCTGCCAGCTCTCCAGCAGGTTGGTGCGGAAGAACGCCGGACACAGCACGCTGACCCGGATGCCCTTGCCGTGCACCTCGGCGCGCAGCTGTTCGCTCAGCGCCACCACGGCGGCCTTGGAGACGCCGTAGCTCATGATGCTCGGCGCGCCGGCGAGGCCGGCGAAGCTGGCGGTGTTGATCACCTGGCCGCGACCGTTGGCGATCATGCCCGGCAGGAACAGCCGGCAGCCGCGCACGACGCCCAGCACGTTGATGTCGATGACGTTGCGCCATTCCTGCATCGTCGTGTCGACCATCGCGCCGCCGGTGGCGATGCCGGCATTGTTCACCAGCACGTCGACGCCGCCCCATTCGGTGGCGATGCGCTCGTGCACCTGTTCCATCGCCTCGTCGCTGGCGACATTGGCGACGAGCGCGAGGTGGCCGCTGCCCGGCAGCGAGGCGCGCGTGAGTTCGGCGCGCGCGGCGTCGAGGTCGACGCAGGCGACGCGGTCGCCGGCGCGGGCGTAACGCAGCGCCAGGGCCTGCCCCAGGCCGCTGCCGGCCCCCGTGATCAACACGCGCCGCTGCGCCATGCTCCGTCCCCGTTTGGCCAGGCCGCGAACGGGCCTGTGCTAGGCTCGAAGCATACCGCGGCGTACGTGCCGGCGGCTCGATTTTCCGGAGAATCCGCGTGTCCGCAGACCTGTTCGACCTGACCGGAAAGACCGCGCTCGTGAGCGGTGCGTCGCGCGGCATCGGCGAGGCCATCGCCCGCCTGCTGGCGGCGGCCGGCGCCCATGTGGTGTGCACCAGCCGCAGACTCGACGCCTGCGAAGCGGTGGCGGCGGCGATCCGCGCCGACGGCGGCTCCGCCGAGGCGCGCGCCGCCCACGTCGGCGACCCGGCGGCGATCGAGGCGCTGTTCGCCGGCCTCGACGCCGACGGCCGCCGCGCCGACATCCTGGTCAACAACGCCGCCGCCAACCCGTACTTCGGGCCGGCGCTGGACATGCCGCTGGACGCCTACGAGAAGACGGTCGAGGTGAACCTGCGCGGCTATTTCTGGGCGACCGTGCAGGCGGCGCGGCGCATGCGCGACCTGGGCGGCGGGGCGGTCGTCAACATCGCCTCGGTGAACGCCGAACGCGCCGCGCCGGGCCAGCTGGTCTATTCGATGACCAAGGCCGGCATCGTCAACATGACCGAAGGGTTCGCGAAGGAACTGGCGCCGCTGGGCATCCGCGTCAACGCGGTGCTGCCGGGCCTCACCGACACGAAGTTCGCGTCGGCGCTGACCGGCAACCCGAAGATCATGGACATGATGCTGCGCTCGATCCCGATGGCGCGGGTCGCCCGCCCCGACGAGATCGCCCCGGCCGTGCTCTTCCTCGCCTCGCCCGCCGCTTCCTACCTCACCGGCGCCAGCCTGCCGGTCGACGGCGGGTATCTCGCCTGACCCGCGGCGGTACGGCTGTCCGTCCGCGCCTTTTCCGGTTCCCCCGATGAAGACCCTCCTGCTGATCGCCGCCATGACCCTTTCCCCCGCCGCCCAGGCCGCACAGACCGCTCCCGCCGGGAAGCTGACGCTGGAAGCCATCGCCGGCGAGAAGCCGCTGTCGGGCGCGCTGCTGATGAAGCCGGCGATTTCCCCCGACGGCCGTGCCGTGACGTACCTGCAGGGCGACCAGGACGATCGTTTCGAGCTCGACCTGTGGGAATACGACATCGCCTCCGGGCAGCGCCGGGTGCTGGTGGATTCGCGCGCGGTGCTGCCCGACGAGGTGCTGTCGGACGAGGAGAAGGCGCGCCGCGAACGCCAGCGCATCGCCGCCTACCGCGGCATCGTCGAATACCAGTGGGCGCCGGATGGCGAATCGCTGCTGTTCCCGCTCGGCGGCCAGCTGTACCTGTACGACCTGCGGATATCGCAGCCGAACCCGGTGCGCCGGCTCACCACCGGCGACGGCTTCGCGACCGACCCGCGGGTGTCGCCGCGCGGCGGCTTCGTCAGCTTCGTGCGCGGCCGCGACCTGTGGGTGGTCGGCCTGCGCGGGGGCGGCGAGCGCCGGCTCACGCACGATGGCAGCGCGACGATCGGCAATGGCGTCGCCGAATTCGTCGCCGACGAGGAGATGGCGCGGCACACCGGCTACTGGTGGGCGCCGGACGATTCGGCGATCGCCTTCGCGCGCATCGACGAATCCGGCGTGCCGATCCAGAAGCGGCACGAGGTGTATCCGGACCGCACCGAGATCGTCGAGCAGCGTTATCCGGCCGCCGGCGATCCCAACGTGCGCATCTCGCTGCACGTGGTGGCGCCGA
>JAKFCL010000141.1:0-2244 GCA_036676665.1 Arenimonas sp.
CGGTCGATGTCGATCGCCAGCATCGGGTCCACCGCCGACACGGTCAGCACGCAGCCCGAGGCCTGCGCGCCGAGGTTGCCGATCAGCTTGGCCTCGTCGATGAACTCCGACAGCGAATACAGCTTGTGCAGCGCCGGCGCGCCGGTGCCCATGCGCACCTCGGCCAGCGAACGGTCGATCAGGCTCGACAGCCGCAGCAGGCTCTGGTCGAGCACCGCGCCGGTCGCCCCCACCAGGCCGACGCCGCCGCTGCGGATCACCGACAGCGCCAGCATCGCCACCGACAGCTGGTTCCTCAGTTCGTGCGCGAAGAAGCCCAGGTGCTGGTTCATCACGTGCGCCTGCGCCTCGGCCGCCGCGGAATCGCGCTGGTAGGCGAATTCGGTCACCGCGTTGGCGATGGCATTGTCCAGGCAGCGGTTGAGCGTGCGGAATTCGTCCACCTCGAAGCGGTGGTCGACCTCGAACGCCAGGTCGGTGATCGACTGGCACAGGTCGCCGTAGTCGTGCACGACGCTGTCGACGTTGTAGCCCTTGCGCATCAGCTCGCGGCCATGGTGCGTCGCCGACTCGCCGATCTCCGACAGCCCCTGCTTGCCGCCGCCGGCCGGGCCGGACACCCGGCGGCTGAGCATCGGCTCGACGGACTTCTCGACCTGCAGGGTCTTGATCAGCTGGTCCAGGAACACGCTGACACCGTGGTCGAGCTCGTCCTGGGTGGTGCCCGCGGGTGCCCGCTGGGCGACTTTCGCCCGGCACCGGGCGATCAGTTCGCCCCGGTTCGCGGACAGGAAGAGATGCATCACGCCACCACCATACGCGGTGTGCACCGCCCGCACATGACGGTTGTATCCTTCCGTTCACGAAGGGGGACGGCGATGGCGAAACTGGTCCTGGCATCGGCACTGGCGCGCTGGCTTCCGGCCGGCAGCGCGGCGGCGGATACCGAAGTCGTCCTCGAACTCCCGGGAAACGACGTCGGCGAGGCCCTGGAAGCCCTGTTCGTCCGGCATCCGTCGCTGCGCGGCTATGTTCTGGACGAGCGCGGCGCCGTCCGTCGCCATGTCGCGCTGTTTGTCGACGGCGAAGCGCTGCAGCCCAAGTCCGACCTCGCCCGCCCGTTGCGTCCGGAGTCGGAGCTGTACGTGATGCAGGCACTCTCGGGAGGCTGACGATGTCCGACACGCTGCTGGTTTCGACCCGCAAGGGCCTGTTCGTCCTGGCCCGCCGCGGCCCGGCCTGGGTCGTCGAACACATCGCCTTCCTCGGCGACAAGCTCAGCATCGCGCTGGCGGACCGCCGCGACGGCGCCTGGTATGCCGCGCTCGACCTGGGCCATTTCGGCGCGAAGCTGCACCGCTCCGAAGACCGCGGCCGCACGTGGACCGAAGTGGCGGTGCCCGCCTACGGCCCCGACGACCAGGTGCAGACCGGCGACGGCAAGCCGCCGCGGCCGGCGACGCTCGAATTCCTCTGGTCGCTGGAAGCCGGCGGCGCGACGCAGCCCGGGCGGCTGTGGGCCGGCACGCTGCCCGGCGGCCTGTTCCGCTCCGACGACCGCGGCGACACGTGGCAGCTGGTGCGCGGGCTGTGGGACCGCCCCGAACGCGCCGAATGGTTCGGCGGCGGTTACGACGTGCCGGGCATCCATTCGATCTGCGTCGACCCGCGCGACCCGCGCATCGTGCGCGTCGCGGTGTCGACCGCCGGCGTCTGGCGCACGGACGACGACGGGGCGACCTGGGCGCTGACGGCCACCGGCATGTTCGCCGCCTACATGCCGCCCGAACGCGCCCGCGACCCGATCGTGCAGGACGTGCACCGGATGGTGCAGTGCCCCGGCGCACCCGACACGCTGTGGGTGCAGCACCACAACGGCGTCTTCCGCAGCGACGACGGCGGCGCGAGCTGGAATGACGTGCCGACGGTGCAGCCGTCGGTGTTCGGCTTCGCGATCGCCGTGCACCCGCGCGACCCGCGCACGGCGTGGACGGTGCCGGCGATCAAGGACGAGAAGCGCGTGCCGGTCGACGGCCGCCTCGTCGTCGCCCGCACGCGCGACCGTGGCGCCAGCTTCGAGGTCCTTTCCGACGGCCTGCCGCAGGCCGCGGCGTACGACCTGGTCTACCGGCACGGCCTGGCGATCGACACCAGCGGCGACCGCCTGGCGATGGGCTCCACCACCGGTGGCCTGTGGACCAGCGACGACGGCGGCGAGCGCTGGTACCCCTTGCCCGAGCGCCT
>JAKFCL010000142.1:0-29468 GCA_036676665.1 Arenimonas sp.
CTGTTCGGCGCCGGGGCCGACGGCGAGCTGACGCTGCCGCCGCCGCACGCCCTGCCGGTGCACGTGGGCCAGCGGCTGCGCCTGGTGCTGGACGATCGTCGCCTGCGCGTCGCGGCCTGGCGCGGCTACGGGCGCGCGTGGCTCGGGCTGCTGGCCGGTGCGGCCGCGGGCCGCCTGGTCGCGATCGCGATGCCCGCCCATGTCGACCTGCTCACGCTGGCCGGACTAGTCTCGGGAACTTTCCTGGCCGTGTCGTTTTCCAAACGCCACCTGCCCGAACCGCAGCTGCAGGCGACGGGCGCAACCCCTCCGATCCCGCAACCCGAGAGCACCCATCCATGACCTTCCGAACCCGCAAGCTGCCGGCGCTGGCGATGGCGCTCGTGCTGCCGTTCGCGCTGGCGCAGGCCGCGGCCGCCGTTCCCGCACCCGCGCGCGGCGGCGCCGAGCCCGCGCCGATCGTCAACCTCCCCGACTTCACCCGCCTGGTCGAACGGGCCGGGCCGGCGGTCGTCAACATCGAGGCCACGTCCGGCAACGGCGGGCAGCGCGAGCTGGCCGGCGGCCCGGGCAAGGAGGCGCTGCCCGAGGATGTGCCGGAATTCTTCCGCCGCTTCTTCGAGGAGCAGCGGCCACCGGGGCAGCCGCTGCCGATCCCGCGCGGCGGCGTGTCGCAGGGCACCGGCTTCATCATCTCCGCCGACGGTTACGTGCTGACCAACCACCACGTCGTCGCCGGCGCCGACGACATCATCGTGCGGCTGACCGACCAGAACGAACTCAAGGCGAAACTGATCGGCAGCGATCCGCTGTCGGACGTGGCGCTGCTCAAGGTCGAGGGCACCGGCCTGCCCGTGCTCGCCATCGGCGATTCGCGCAGCCTCAAGCCGGGGCAGTGGGTGCTCGCGATCGGCTCGCCGTTCGGCTTCGACCATTCGGTCACCGCCGGCATCGTCAGCGGCGTCGGCCGCCGCTCGCTCGATCCCAGCCAGCAGTACGTGCCCTTCATCCAGACCGACGTGGCGATCAACCGCGGCAACTCCGGCGGTCCGCTGCTCAACGTGCGCGGCGAGGTGGTCGGCATCAACTCGCAGATCTTCTCCAACTCCGGCGGCTACATGGGCGTCAGCTTCGCGATCCCGATCGAGGTGGCGATGAACGCGGTGCGCCAGCTGCGCGACACCGGCAAGGTGGTGCGCGGCCAGCTCGGCGTGCGCATCCAGGACGTCGACCGCGCGCGGATCGCCGAACTGGGGCTGGATCGTCCCGCCGGCGCGTTCGTCGACGCCGTCGAGAACGGCAGCGCCGCCGCCCGCGCCGGCATCCGCCCGGGCGACGTGATCGTGCGCTTCAACGGCCGCGACATCGGCCGGTCGGCCGAGCTGCCGCCGATGGTCGGGGCGATGCCGCCGGGCAGCCGCGCCAGCGTCGGCATCCTGCGCGACGGCAAGCCGGTGGACCTCGTGGTCACGCTGACGTCGCTGGACGTCGCCGCGGCGACGCCCTCTCGCGGCGCGCCGGACGACGCCCCGGCCGCGCCCGCCTCGGGCAATGCCCTGGGCCTGGCGGTCGAACCGCTGGACGCGGCGGCGCGGTCGGCGCTGGGGCTGGAGGCGGGCGAGGGCGTGCTGGTGACCCGCGTCGAGGGCCTCGCGGCGCGGCGGGCCGGCATCGCCCCCGGCGACGTGATCCTGCGGGTCGGGCGCCAGGATGTCGGTTCCGTCGCGCAGTTCGAGGCCGCGGTGAAGGGCCTGGAGTCCGGCGACGAGGTGCGGCTGCTGGTGCGCAATGCGCGCAGCACCGGCTTCGTGGCGTTCACGGTGCGCTGAGGCGGGCCTGCGGAGTCTGGAAGCCAGTGATCCCGGGCCGGCCCGTTCAGGGCGGGCCGGACCCGGGGCGCTGTGCGACAATGCCGTGTTTTCCCCCACGATCCGGCATCTCCGACCCCATCGCATGCAGCACATCCGCAATTTTTCCATCATCGCGCACGTGGACCACGGCAAGTCCACGCTGGCCGACCGCATCATCCAGCTCTGCGGCGGCCTCGAGGCCCGCGAGATGGAAGCGCAGGTCCTGGACTCCAACCCGATCGAGCGCGAGCGCGGCATCACGATCAAGGCGCAGTCGGTGTCGCTGCCGTACACGGCCCTCGACGGCCGGGTCTACCAGCTCAACTTCATCGACACGCCCGGCCACGTCGACTTCAGCTACGAGGTCAGCCGCTCGCTGGCGGCGTGCGAGGGCGCGCTGCTGGTGGTCGACGCGGCGCAGGGCGTCGAGGCGCAGTCGGTCGCCAACTGCTACACCGCCGTCGAACAGGGCCTGGAAGTGGTGCCGGTGCTGAACAAGATCGACCTGCCCACCGCCGACATCGAGAAGGTGAAGAAGGAAATCGAGGCCGTCATCGGCATCGACGCCGAGGACGCCGTGGCGATCAGCGCCAAGACCGGCCTGAACGTCCGCGACGTGCTCGAGGCGATCGTCAAGCGCATCCCGCCGCCGGCGCCGCGCGAGACCAACAAGCTGCAGGCGCTGATCATCGACTCGTGGTTCGACAACTACCTGGGCGTGGTGTCGCTGGTGCGGGTGATGCAGGGCGAGATCAAGCCAGGCGACAAGATGCTGGTGATGTCCACCGGCCGCACGCACCTGGTCGACAAGGTCGGCGTGTTCACCCCCAAGCGCAAGGAGCTGGCCAAGCTCGGCGCCGGCGAGGTGGGCTGGATCAACGCGTCGATCAAGGACGTGCACGGCGCCCCGGTCGGCGACACGCTGACGCTGGCCAACGACCCGGCGCCCGGCCCGCTGCCGGGTTTCCAGGAGATGCAGCCGCGGGTGTTCGCCGGCCTGTTTCCGGTCGATGCCGAAGACTACCCGGCGCTGCGCGAGGCGCTGGAAAAGCTCAAGCTCAACGACGCCGCGCTGCGCTTCGAGCCGGAGAGCTCCGAGGCGATGGGCTTCGGCTTCCGCTGCGGCTTCCTCGGCATGCTGCACATGGAGATCGTGCAGGAGCGCCTGGAGCGCGAGTACGACCTCAACCTGATCACCACCGCCCCGACGGTGGTGTACGAGATCCTGATGAACGACGGCAGCACGATGGCGCTGGACAACCCCGCCAAACTGCCGCCGCCGACGAAGATCAGCGAGATCCGCGAGCCGATCATCAAGGCCAACATCCTGACCCCGCCGGACTACGTCGGCAACGTGATCAAGCTCTGCGAGGAGAAGCGCGGCCGCCAGGTCGGCATCCACTACATGGCCTCGCAGGTGCAGATCAGCTACGAGCTGCCGATGGCCGAGGTGGTGCTGGACTTCTTCGACCGCCTGAAGTCGGTGTCGCGCGGCTACGCGTCGCTCGACTACCATTTCGAGCGCTTCGAGGCCGGCCCGTTCGTGCTGGTCGACACGCTGATCAACGGCGACAAGGTCGACGCGCTGTCGAGCATCGTCCACCGCAGCCATGCCGACCGCCGCGGCCGCGACATCTGCGAGAAGATGCGGGAACTTATCCCGCGCCAGATGTTCGATGTAGCGATCCAGGCGGCGATCGGCTCGCAGATCATCTCGCGCTCCACCGTCAAGGCGATGCGCAAGAACGTGCTGGCCAAGTGCTACGGCGGCGACGCCACCCGCAAGAAGAAGCTCCTGGAAAAGCAGAAGGAAGGCAAGAAGCGCATGAAGCAGGTCGGCCGGGTGGAAATCCCGCAGGAGGCCTTCCTCGCCGTGCTCCAGGTGGACAACAAGTGAGCGGCCACGCCGCGAGGGACCCCGACGCGTGAAAATCGATCTTGCCCTGATCCTGACCGTGCTCGCCGCGGTCACCGGCGTGGTGTGGCTTCTGGACTCGCTGCTGCTGGCGAAGAAGCGCCGGCTGATGCAGGCCGAAGGCGAGGAGGTCGACGAGCCGGTGCTGGTCGAATACGCCCGCTCGCTGTTCCCGATCATCTTCGTCGTGCTGGTGCTGCGCAGCTTCCTGGCCGAACCGTTCCGGATCCCGTCGACGTCGATGATGCCGACGCTGCTGGTCGGCGACTTCATCCTCGTCAACAAGTTCGCCTACGGCCTGCGCCTGCCGGTGCTCAACACCAAGATCATCGAGGTGGGCGAGCCGGGCCGCGGCGACGTCGTCGTGTTCCGCTACCCCGGCGTCGGCGAGGGTGACCCGAACACCGGCTCGGACTACATCAAGCGCGTGGTCGGCCTGCCGGGCGACCGGATCGCGTTTCGCGGCCAGACGCTCTACGTCAACGACCAGGCGGTGACGAAGGCGCCGGTCGGCGTCTACGTCGGGGCCGGCCACGGCCGGGAAATGACCGGGGCCGGGGTGTTCGAGGTCGACCTGGGCACCCGCCGGCACCGGAGCCTGGAGGTCGCGCCGTTCGGCAACCCCCGGACCGAGGGTTCCTGGGAGGTCCCGGCCGGCCACTATTTCGTGATGGGCGACAACCGCGACCACAGCGCCGACAGCCGGGTCTGGGGCTTCGTGCCCGAACGGAACCTGGTCGGCAAGGCCTTCCTGATCTGGCTCAACTGCGAGGGCTGGGTGTGCACGGGGGCGTTTGACTACTCCCGGATTGGCGATACCATCCGCTGAGTCGGCCACCAGGGGAGAACGACATGGTTCGCAAGCAGCAAGGCATCACGCTGATGAGCTTCGTGATGGTGCTCGTGGTGGTCGGGTTCTTCGCCCTGGTCGTCATGAAGCTCTTCCCGATGTACTCCGAGTACAACAACCTCAAGGGTGTCATGACCGCCTTCGCGTCCTCCCCGGGCGCGGCGACGATGACACCGGCGCAGGTCTATGCCGACCTCGAGCGCCGCTTCAACATCGCCTACGTCGAGTCGGTAAACAAGGAGCACATCAAGATCACCCGCAGCGGCCGCGTGACGTCGCTGAACATCGCCTACGAAGTGCGCAAGCCGATGTTCGCGAACCTCGACATCGTCGGCAAGTTCGACCATACCGTCGAGCTCGGCGGCGCCGGCCAGGCAGCGAGTGAGTGATCGGCTGACACATCGTTTCAACTCGCCGGAGTTGCTGCAGCAGGCCCTCAGGCACCGCAGCGCCGGCACGCCGAACAACGAACGGCTCGAGTTCCTCGGCGACGCCCTGGTCAACCTGGTCGTCGCCGAAGCCCTGCATGCGGCCTGGCCGCGCGCCGACGAAGGCGCCCTGACCCGGGCGCGCGCCAGCCTGGTGCGCGAATCGGCGCTGGCCGACCTGGCCCGCCGGCTCGAGTTGGGATCGCGCATCGAGCTGGGGCCCGGCGAGCTCAAGAGCGGCGGACATCGCCGCGACTCGATCCTCGCCGACGCGCTGGAAGCCGTCGTCGGAGCGATCCACCTGGATGCCGGGTTCGAGGCCTGCCGGGCGCAGGTGCTGCCGTGGTTCGCGCCGATGATCGCCGACCTTCCGGTCGGCAAGGTCGACAAGGACCCCAAGACACGCCTGCAGGAATGGCTGCAGGGCCGCCAGCTGGCGCGCCCCACCTACCGCCTGGTCGAAACCCGCGGCGACGACCACGCCCGCATATTCCTGGTCAGCTGCGAAACCCTCGACCCGGTGCACGCGGAGACCGCCGAGGCGGCCTCGCTGCGCGCCGCCGAGCAGCTGGCCGCCGAACGCCTGCTGGCCAGGCTGGAGAAGAAATGAATTCCACACCGTCCGCGGCCTACCGCACCGGCACCGTCGCGGTGATCGGCCGGCCCAACGTCGGCAAGTCGACGCTGGTCAATGCGCTGGTCGGCACCAAGGTCAGCATCGTCTCGCCGCGCCCGCAGACCACCCGCCACCGCCTGCTCGGCATCGCCTCGTTTCCCGAAGGCCAGCTGCAGCTGGTCGACACGCCCGGCATCCACGGCGCGCAGAAGCGGGCGATGAACCGGATGATGAACCGGGCGGCGCGAGGCGCCGTCGAGGGCGTCGACGCGGCGCTGCTGGTGATCGAGGCCGGCCGCTGGACCGACGACGACGACCTGGCCTACCAGGCGATGCGCGCTTCGGGCGTGCCCTGCGTGCTGGCCATCAACAAGGTCGACAAGATCGCCGACAAGGGCGAGCTGCTGCCGTTCATCGGCAAGGTCACCGAGGGGCGGGCGTTCGCCTCGGTGCACCCGGTGTCGGCCAGCAAGCGCAAGGGCCTGGACGCGTTGGTCAAGACGCTGATGGCGCTGGTGCCCGAGGGCGAGGCCGAATACCCGGACGACGAGATCACCGACCGCAGCGAGCGGTTCCTCGCCGGCGAACTCGTGCGCGAGCAGCTGATGCTGCGGCTCGGCGAGGAGCTGCCGTATTCGACGACCGTCGAGATCGAGAAGTTCGAGGAGGATGGCGAGATGCTGCGCATCGCCGCCGTCGTCTGGGTCGAGCGCGAGGGCCAGAAGCCGATCGTCATCGGCAAGGGCGGCGAGCGCATGAAGGCGATCAGCACCAGCGCCCGCCTCGGCATGGAGCGGCTGTTCGGCCGCAAGGTGTTCCTGGAGACCTGGTGCAAGGTGCGCGAAGGCTGGTCCGACGACGAGGCCGCGCTGCGCCGATTCGGTTATTCGGATTGACGGCCGGCGGGACGATGCACGCCGGCCCCTGTCGACCTTCCGGCGTTCGCCGGCCGGGGAACCGCCATGCGCGTTGAAGCCCAGCCGGCCTTCGTGCTCCATGCCCGGCCGTGGCGCGAGACCAGCCTGATCGTCGAGCTGCTCAGTCGCGACCATGGCCGCATCGGGGTGATTGCCCGCGGCGTGCAGGGACCGCGCCGGCATCCGCTGCGCGCGGCGCTGCAACCGCTGCAGCATGTCCGGCTCGATTTCCTGCAGCGGGGCGAACTCGGCCGGCTGCTGCAGGCCGAGCCGCTGGACGTGGCCCCGACGCTGCACGGCGACACGCTGATGGCGGCGTTCTACCTCAACGAGCTGCTGTTGCGGCTGCTGCCGCGGCAGGATCATGCCGGCGCCCTGTACGAGCGTTACGGCGAAGTGCGCGCCGAATTGGCCGGCCCGGCGCCGCTGGCATGGACCCTGCGCCGATTCGAGCGCGACCTGCTCGAGCTGCTCGGTTACGGCCTCCCGCTGGACCAGACCGACGACGGCGAGCCGCTCGACCCGGCCGCCCGCTACCTGCTCGACGGCGAACGCGGCCCGCTGCGCGACCACCAGCATGCGCGCGGTTCCGCCAGCGGTGCGGCCCTGCTGGCTCTGGCCGCGGACCGCCTGCCGCCGGCGGACCAGCTGGCCGAACTGCGCACGGCCCTGCGCGGCGTGCTGCAGGGCCACCTGGGTGGCGCGACGCTGAAGTCCTGGAGCCTGATGGCCGATCTCGCCGGCCTTCGCCGCGACTGATCAGCGGTCGACCAGCGCCGCCGCGCACGCTTCGAACCGAGCCAGCGCCCGGGCGTCGCCCGGTTCCGCCTGCAGGTCGCGCACGGCCGCCTGCAGCGCCGTCGCGCCGACGAATCCGCACGCCGCCTTGAGCCGGTGCAGCAGCTCGCCGGCGGTCGCGTGTTCGCCGTCGCGGCAGGCGGCGTGCACACGCCGGCGCTGCTCCGGCAGCTCGCCCAGGAACAGCTTGCGCAGCGCCTGCACCGCCGCGGCATCGCCCAGGGTCGCGGCGGCGGCCCGGTCGTCCCAGTCGGGCGGGACGTCGGCCGCGTCGCCGAGGTTCCGCCTCACGGCCTCCCGCAATTGATCGCCGGGAATCGGTTTGCCCAGCACGGCCGCGAACCCGGCGTCCTGCAGCCGGCGTCGGGTGCGGTCGTCGACGTCCGCGGTCAGGGCGATCGCCGGCGTCCGCAGTCCGCGGGCGCGCAGCCGCGGCAGCAGGTCGGCGGCATGCCCGTCGGGCAGGCGGACGTCGAAGACCCACAGCGCGTCGGTGGCATCGGCGATCGCCTCGGCGCCGGCCAGCGTGGTCGCGTGCCGGATCCGGGCCGGCAGGGCCTGCAGCGCATCGAAAAGAAAACGGGCGCTGACCGGATCGTCCTCGAGCAGCAGCAGGCAGGGCATCGGTGTCGTCGGCATCACGTCGCGGATTCGTCGGCAGGCACTATGCTGGCCAGCATGCTGTCACCGCTCACGACCGGCAAGACGATGCTGCTGTGCCTGCTGATGCTCTGCACGGGCGCCGTGCAGGCGCGCAGCATGGCCGTCGGCATCGACGCGGTGCGCAGTGCCGCGGGCTCGATGGACGGCGTGCGGACCCGCCTGGTGTGGCCCGACGGCGCCGCGTCCGGCGAACTCGAGATGCGGGTCGCGACGCTGGATTTCCCGCTGCTTTCGTATCGCGCCACCGGCGTGGTCTGGCGCTGCGCGCTGCGGTCGGACGCCGAGGGACAGTGGCGCTGCGCCGGGCCGGTGCGGGCCGACGGCGCCCGCGAGCGGACGTTGTCGCTGGTGTTTTCGCCGGGCGGGACCCGGGTCGAACTCGACGGCGCCGGCACGACGATTTCCTACGAGAACCAGAGCGCCAGCCCCGACCTGTCGCGCATCGACCTGCGCAAGGTGCCGGTCGCGTGGATGCAGGCCTATCTGGCGGACCTGTGGGCGGCCGGGCAGTGGACCTCCGGGACGATGGGCGGGCGCATCGACGTGCTCGCCGCCGACGCCGGCCTGGCGGTCGACGCCGACCTGGAGCTGCGCGACGTCGGCCTGGAGACCCCGGACGGCACGATCGCCGCCGCCGGGCTGTCGGGCCGGCTCGCACTGGATTACGACGAAAAGGCCGGCCGTCCCGCCGTCAAGGCCCGGCTCGCCACCTCCGGCGGCGAATTCCTGGTCGACTCGCTGTACGTGCAGTTGCCGTCGAGCCCCGTGCGCATCGAACTCGATGCCGAGGCCGACGGCAGCGGCGGCTGGGCCCTGCCGCGCATCGGCTGGACCGACGGGGACGTGCTGCGGGCCAGCGGCCGCGCCGCGCTGGCGGCCGACGCCAGCGTGCGCGACCTCGAACTGGACCTGCAGTTCGGCGACCTGGCCGTTGCCCGCGACCGTTACCTCACCGGCTACCTCGCCCCGGCCGGATTCGGCGAGCTGGTGCTCGGCGGCAGCGCCACCGCCCGCGTGCGCCTGCAGGACGGCAGGCTGCGCGAGCTCGCGCTGGCGCCGAGCGGCGTCACCGCGATCGATCCGAAACAGCGCTTCACCCTCGCCGGGTTCGATGGCGACCTGCACTGGCGCGCCGACGGCAGCGGCCCGGCGGGCAGCCTGGGCTGGACCAGCGGCGCGCTGTTCGGGCTCGGCCTCGGACCGGCGACGCTCGCCTTCGAAAGCGCCGGCGGCGAACTCAAGCTGGCGGCGCCGACCCGGGTCGCCGTGCTCGGCGGCACCGTCGCGATCGACGACCTGCGCTGGCAGCCGCCCGACGACGCGAACGGCACGCGTTTCCAGCTCGGCGTGACGATGGCCGACCTCGACCTGGGCAGCCTGTCGCAGCGCCTGGGCTGGCCGGCGTTCGTCGGCACGCTGGCCGGGCGGATTCCATCGGCGCGCTACCAGGACAATGTGCTGACCCTCGACGGCGGCCTGGCGATGCAGGTCTTCGGCGGCACCGTCTCGCTGTCGCAGCTGGTGCTGGAGCGTCCGTTCGGCGTCGCCCCGTCGCTGTCGGCGGATGTCGCCATCGACGACATCGACCTGGAGCCGCTGACCGCCGCGTTCGGTTTCGGCACCATCACCGGCCGGCTCGACGGGCGCATCGGCGCGATCCGCATGGTCGACTGGGAGCCGGTGGCGTTCGACGCCCGGCTGGACACCGATCCGGCCTGGAAGGGCCGGCGCCGCATCAGCCAGCGCGCCATCGAGGACATCTCCAACGTCGGCGGTGGCGGCGGCCTGATGGGCGGCCTGCAGGCGCAGGCGCTGCGCCTGTTCGACGACTTCGGCTACCGGCGCATCGGCCTGGGCTGCCGCCTGCGCGGCGAGGTCTGCACGATGTCGGGTCTGGATTCAGGCGGCGACAGCTATACCATCGTCGAAGGAGCGGGCCTGCCGCGTGTCACCGTGGTGGGACACCGCAGGCTGGTGGACTGGCCGACCCTGGTCGAACGCCTCGCGGCGGCGACCGACGGCACGGCTCCGATCATCGAGTGAAGGATTCATAGTCAAGGAGAGCAACATGGTGCGCACGAGGAAATCGCCTTACCTGCTGTCGTCGCTGATGCTGATGCTGGCGTTGGGCGCCTGCGTGACGATCAATGTCTACTTCCCGGCGGCCGAGGCCCAGGAAGCGGCCGAGGAGTTCGTCGAGAAGGTGCTCGGCGAGGACGCGGCCGGCGGCACCGAGCCGGAGAATCCGCAGGCGATGCAGGCGCCGCGCCGCGGCTTCGACGTGCTGTCGCTGTTCATCGGCACCGCGCACGCGCAGACGGCCGACATCACGATCCGCACGCCGGCGATCCAGGCGATCCAGGCGCGGATGGAAACCCGGTTCCAGACCAGCCTCGAGGCGCATTTCGACAGCGGCGCGCTCGGCTTCGGCAAGGACGGCATGATCGTCCTGCGCGACGCCACCAAGGTCGGGCTCAAGGACCGCGTGGCGGTGAACCAGCTGGTGGCCGAGGACAATCGCGACCGCGACGCGGTCTATCGCGAGATCGCGGTCGCCAACGGCCATCCGGAATGGGAACAGCAGATCCGCGAGACGTTCGCCAGGCAGTGGGTCACCAGCGCCCGCGCCGGCTGGTGGTACCAGGCCGGCGACGGCAGCTGGAAGCAGAAGTAGGTTCGATCCGCGAAAGCGGGGAGGGCAGGCGGGGCGCGGATTTGCGACAATCCGCGCCCCGTTTCCGTTGGCGTTCGCCGTGTCCCGTTCCCGCAGCAGGATCCACCAGGTTTTCGACCTCGACATCCATGGCCAGAGTCACGACGGCCGCGGTGTAGGCCGCCGCGAGGACGGCAAGACCGTCTTCGTCGCCGGCGCGCTGCCGGGCGAAAAGGTGCGGGTCGAACAGACCGGCCGCAACCGCCATTTCGACGAAGCGCGCACGCTCGAGGTGCTGGTCGCCTCGCCCGACCGCGTGCAGCCGCGCTGCCCGCATTTCGGCGCCTGTGCCGGCTGCGTGCTGCAGCACCTGGAGGAATCGAAGCAGATCGCCGCCAAGGAACAGGTGCTGCAGGACAACCTGCGCCGCATCGGCCACGTCGAACCGCAACGCGTGCTGCCGCCGCTGACCGACATCGCCTGGGGCTACCGGCGCAAGGGCCGCTTCTCGGTGCGCTACGTCGAGAAGAAGGAGCGCACGGTGGTCGGCTTCCGCGAGACCAACCCGCGCTTCGTCGCCGACCTGTCGGTCTGCCACACGGTGATCCCGGAGATCGGCCTGCGCATCCCGGAGATCGGCGCGCTGGTCGACAGCCTCGACGGCAAGCGCACGATCCCGCAGATCGAGTTCATCGCCGGCGACGCCGCGGTTGCGCTGGTGTTCCGCCATCTCGAGCCGTTGTCGGCGGCGGACGTCGAGCGTCTGCGCACGTTCGCCCAGCAGAGCGGTTTCGCCGTGTTCCTGCAGCCCGGTGGCGTCGACAGCGTGCATGCCCTGTGGCCGCGGGAGGTGCCGCTGTCGTTCGCGATCGCCGGTCACGACGTGACCCTGGACTTCCGGCCGCTGGACTTCATCCAGGTCAACGCCGGCCTCAACGCCAGGATGATCGACGCGACGCTGCAGCTGCTCGACCCGCAACCCGCGGACCGCGTGCTCGACCTGTTCTGCGGTCTGGGCAACTTCACGCTGCCGCTGGCGCGCCGCGCCGGCAGCGTGGTCGGCGTCGAAGGCGATGCCGGGCTGGTGGCGCGCGCCCGCGAGAACGCGACCCGCAACGGCCTGGCCAACGCCAGTTTCCATGCCGCCGACCTGGCCAAGGACCTGTCGCGCGAGCCGTGGATGGCCGCCGGATTCGACAAGCTGCTGCTGGACCCGCCGCGCGCCGGCGCCGCCGAAGTGCTGGCGCAGCTGCCGCTCAAGGGCATCCACCGCATCGTCTACGTGTCCTGCCATCCCGGGTCGCTCGCGCGCGACGCCGGCTTCCTGGTGCGCGAACGCGGCTACACGCTCAAGGCCGCCGGCGCGATGGACATGTTCCCGCAGACCGCGCACGTCGAATCGATCGCGCTGTTCGAAAAGTAGGGCGCCGGATCGGTCGTCGCGAACCCCAAGGCGTTCAGGCGCGGGCGGCGACCATGACGCGTTTGCCGAAGCGGAGCTGTTCGTAGCCGTCTTCGGGAACCGGCAGGACCTCGACGGAGGCGAAGCCGACCTTGCGCAGGATCCACAGCAGCGCGTCCAGGCTCGGCACCAGGCAGATGCCGGTGGTGGACGTTTCCGGGCCGTGCGTCTCATCGGTCTCGTCGATGATCGCGAAGCTGCCGATGAGCGGCTTCACGAACGTGTGGTGGCCGTAGTCGATGACGCCCGACAGGCCCGGCGCGATCTGCGTCTCGACCAGGCACAGGCCGCCGCCGGCGGTGAGCGCGTGCGCCGTGCGCAGCGCGCCGACCGGATTCTCGAGGTGGTAGATCAGGCCCAGGCAGAGCACCAGGTCGAAGCGGCCTTCGACCGAAGGATCGATGGCGTGCACGTCGCCCTGGCGGAACGTCACGCCCGTGGCGGCGCAGGCCTCGGCGATCTGGATGGCATCGGCGACGTGGTCGGCCCGCGCGTCCAGGCCGAGCACGTCGAAGCCCAGCGCGGCGACCTGCTGCGAGAACCAGCCCTCGTGGCACGCCAGATCGATCGCGCGCCCCCCGGCGGCCTGCGGGAAATGCGCCGCGATCGCCGCCTGCAGCATCTCCAGCCGCGTCGCGTGGATGCGTGCGACCTCGGCACTGACATAGGTCTTCGTTTCCGCGCCCGACGCGAGGCGGAACGGGTAGAACCAGGGTCGCGCGAGGCAGTGCGCCTCAAGCTCGGAAGATTCCATCGCCGTGCCCTCGTGCATTCGCCAACCCGCGGATCGCCGTCAGCGACCCGCCGCCTCAATCGTCCGACGGCAGGCCTTCGGGACGCTTGCGCTTGAACGGCGGCGGGCCGCCACCCGGGCCGCGCGGCGCGTTCGGACCGCCGGGGCGCGGGCCGCGGGCATTCGCGCCGCGTTCGCCGTACGGGCCGTTGCCCGCCGGCTTCGGGCCACGCGGGCCGGCCGGGCCACGCGAGTGGCCGTACGGTGCGTCACCCTGCGGCTTCGGACCGCGCGGGCCCGCCGGACGCGGGCCGCCGGGACCGGCCGGACCGCGCGAATGGCCGTACGGCGCATCGGCGCCCGGACGCGGGCCACGCGGCGGACGCTGGCCGTACGGGCTGTCGCCCTGCGGACGCGGACCGCGGTCGTTGAACGGACGCGCACCCTGCGGACGCGGGCCCGACGGCTTGCCGCCCGGGCCGGAACGCTGGCCACGCGGCGGCGCGACCTTCGAACCGGTTTCCACGCCTTCGGGCACGTACCAGCTGCGGAACGCCGCCGGATTGGAGTCGTGGCCGTGGCCCTGGCCCTGGCCGTGCGGCGGCTGCGCATCGCCACGCGGACCGCGCGGTTTGCCCTTGTTGAAGCCGCCGGGCGCCCCGCCGCCGGCGGGACGCGGACCACGCGCCGCCGGATCGCGATTGCCGAAATTGTCGTCGCGCGGGCCACCCGGGCCACGCTTGGCGCCCGGGAACTTGCCGCCCGGACCGCCGCGCGACGGCCGCGCGCCGGTCGGCGCATCGGCGCCCATCGGCCCGGAGAACGGCTTGCCGGCGCCGCGCTTCACGAACGGCTTGCCGGCGCCACCGCCGGGGCGGCCGCGGCCGCGCGGGCGTTCCTCGCGCACATGGTCGAAGCGGCGCAGCTCGCGCGCCTCGTCGTCGATCGCGCCGTTCACGTACGACGCCTTCTTGTGGTCCTTGCCGACGCGGATCTCGGTCGGGCGCTTGCCGCGCTGGCCGATCACCGGCTGCAGCGTCAGCACCGGCGGATTGTCCTCGAGGCGGAACTGCGCGCGCAGCTTGTCGACCTCGGCCTGCGGCAGTTCCTCGGCATGGCCGCGCTTGAGCAGGCGCGGCAGCGGGATCGAACCGTACTTGACGCGCTTCAGGCGGCTGACCTGGAATCCCTGCGACTCCCACAGCCGGCGCACTTCGCGGTTGCGGCCCTCGGTCAGCACGACCTTGAACCACGCATGCGAATCGGAGCTGCCGATGCGCTCGATCTCGTCGAACTTGGCCGGGCCGTCGTCGAGCGCGACGCCGCGGGCGAGGCGGTCGACGACCGCGTCCGGCACTTCGCCATGGATGCGGCAGACGTATTCGCGGGAGATGCCGCTCGACGGGTGCATCAGCGCGTTGGCGAGCTCGCCGTCCGTCGTCAGGATCAGCAGGCCGGTGGTGTTGATGTCGAGGCGGCCGACGGCGATCCAGCGCGCGCCCTTCAGGCGCGGCAGCGACTCGAACACCGTCGGGCGGCCCTCGGGATCGTCGCGCGTGGTCACTTCGCCTTCGGGCTTGTTGTACAGCAGCACGCTCGCCGGTTCGGTCAGCGCGGTCGCGACGAACGTCTTGCCGTCCAGGTCGATGCGGTCGCCGCCCTTGACCGACTGGCCGGTCTGCGCGACCTCGCCGTTGACCTTGACCAGGCCCTGGGCGATGCGCTCCTCGAGCGCGCGGCGCGAACCGAGCCCGGCCTGGGCGAGCACCTTGTGCAGGCGTTCCTCGATCTTCGAGGAGGCGCTGCCTTCGGCCTTCTTGCTGCCCAGGGACAGGACTTTCTTGGTTTTGTCGCTCATTGCTTGCGCTCCGGCGCGGCGGATTCGCCGGCCTCTTCAGTGGGGGAGGCGGTCGTCTCGGCGACGGTGCCATTGTCGTATCGGGTCTCGTCGCCGTCGGCGGCGAAGTCCTCGTCATCGCCGACGAAGTGGCCGTCGCCGGTGACCTCGCCGTCGTCTGCCGCATCCTCGGCGACGTGGTGGCCGCCGCCGGGTATCTCGATGCCGGCACCTTCGTCGCCGGCATCGGCCGCGGTGGCGTCGTCCGCCATCGCCATGGCCGCGTTGGCGACGACCGGCGCGGTGTCGAACGGCAGCTGCGGCTCGAGCTCGGGGATGTCCTTGAGCTCGGCCAGCGGCGGCAGTTCGTCCAGGCTTTTCAGCCCGAAATAATCGAGGAAGGTCTTCGTGGTGCCGAACAGCTCCGGCCGGCCCGGCACGTCGCGATGGCCGACCGAGCGGATCCACTCGCGTTCCTCGAGCATCTTGATCATGTTGGCGTTGACGCTGACGCCGCGGATCTGTTCGATCTCGCCGCGGGTGATCGGCTGGCGGTAGGCGATCAGCGCCAGCGTCTCCAGCGTCGCCCGCGTGTACTTGGTCTGCCGTTCGGTCCACAGGCGGGAGACCCAGCCGTGCACTTCGGCCTTGACCTGGTAGCGGAAGCCGGACGCGACCTCGACCAGTTCGACGCCGCGCGTGGCGTCGTCGGCACGCAGCTCGGCGATCGCCTGCTCGATGCTGCCGTTCGGCGCGGGTTCTTCCTCGGGGAACAGGGCGGCCAGCTGGGCCAGGCCCAGCGGCTGCGGGGAGGCGAGCAGGGCGGCCTCGACGATCTGGCGTATCAGGGTGGGATCCATGGAATTCGCGATGTGGGGTCAGTCGGCCGCGTCGGCGTCGTCGGCGGACGTCGGCACGGGCAGGTCGGATTCGTCGATGGCGTCGCCGGCGGCCAGCGACTTGACGTAGATCGGCGCCAGCGGACCGTCCTGGACGATCTCCAGCAGCTGTTCCTTCGCCAGTTCCAGGATCGACAGGAAGGTCACCACGACCCCGAGCCGGCCTTCCTCGGCGGTGAACAGCGCCTCGAACGCCTGGAAGCGGCCGTCGCCCAGGCGCGAGAGCACTTCGCCCATGCGCTGGCGCACGCTCAGCGCCTCGCGGCGGATCGCGTGGTGGGTGAACAGCTCGGCCCGGCGCAGCACATCGCGCAGCGCCAGCAGCATCTCGCGCAGCTCCACCGGCGGCGGCACCTTCACCGTGGCGCGCTCGGGCACGTGCGCATGCACGGGGGTGGTGTCGCGGTCGAGGCGGTCGAGCGAGTCGATGTCCTCGGCGGCCTTCTTGAAGCGCTCGTATTCCTGCAGGCGGCGCACCAGTTCGGCGCGCGGGTCGGCCTCCAGGCCTTCGGCCGCCGGCGGCCGCGGCAGCAGCATCCGCGACTTGATCTCGGCCAGGATCGCGGCCATCACCAGGTATTCGGCGGCCAGTTCGAAGCGCAGGTCTTCCATCACGCCGATGTAGTCGACGTACTGGCGGGTGATCTCGGCGACCGGGATGTCCAGGATGTCCAGGTTCTGCCGGCGGATCAGGTACAGCAGCAGGTCCAGCGGCCCCTCGAACGCCTCCAGGATCACTTCCAGCGCGTCGGGCGGGATGTACAGGTCCTGCGGCATCTGCAGCACCGGCTGGCCCATCACCACCGCCAGCGGCATTTCCTGCTGCTGCGGCGAGGCCGGGAAGGCCGTGCGCTCCGCGTCGGACGCGTGGGGTTGGCTCATCGTGTGCTCATGGAAAGATGCATGCGGCTCGTGTCGGGCGGAATTCGGAGGCGGGCGGGGCGATGTCCTGGCCGGATCGCGGCCCTGTTACAACGCCACGGGGTGGAAGCCCTGGCGCACGACCACGGGTTCGTCGCCCGTGCAATCCACCACGCTGGTCGGGCCGGGCTCGCAGTCCTCGGCATCCAGCATCACGTCGGCCCAGCGCAACCAGCGCTCGGCGACCCCTTCGGCCTCGTGGCTCACCGGATGGTCCTCGTCCGGCAGCAACAGGCTGGTCGACAGCAACGGCTCGCCCATCGCGTCCAGCAGGGCCCGGACGACCACGTGGTCGGGCAGGCGAATGCCGATATCGCGGCGCTTGCTGCGGCCGACGTTCTTGATGCGCTTGGGCAGGTCGGAGGAGGCCGGAAGGATGAAAGTGCAGGGTCCGGGGGTCTTCGATCGCATCAGCCGGAAGGCTTGATCGTCGAGCCGGGCCAGGCGGCCGGCCTCACTCAATTGGCGACAGAGTAAGGTGAAAGGGTGGCGGCTGTCCAGTTCGCGCAGGCGCAGCACGCGATCCTCGGCGTCCTTGCCGTTCAGGCTCCAGGCCAGCGCGTAGCCGGCATCGGTGGGCACCAGCGCGAGTCCGCCGGCGCGCAGCACGGCGGCGGCCTTCTCGACCAGGCGCGCCTGCGGGTTCAGCGGATGGACCATCAATCGTTCGGGCATGGCCGATTGTGCCCGCTCGGCCGTGAGGGCGGAACCGTGGACGTGCGGGCGATGCGTCGCGCACCGTCGGGATCCGGGGATCCCGCGAACCACGCCGGCTGGTAGATTGCCGGCTCCCTTCCACGTGGTTGCGGCTGATGGACTTCATTTTCGACAGCGCCCGGCTGGCCGCGATCGCCGAGCGCGAACGCGGTCGGCATGCGCGCGCCGAGCCGTTCCCGCACACGGTGCTGGACGACTTCCTGCGCCCCGCCGCCGCCGCCGCGCTGCTGGAGGCGCTGCCGGGCCCGGGCGACGACGCCGGCTGGGACCGATACGCGGCCGACGGTTTCGAGATGAAGATCGCCAGCGCCAACGAGCACAAGCTGCCGGCGACCGTGGTGCGGGCGCTGCACGAACTCAACAGCGGGCCGTTCGTGCGCTTCCTCGAGACGCTGACCGGCATCAGGCACCTGCTGCCCGATCCGCACCTGCTCGGCGGCGGCGTGCACATGGTCGGGCCGGGCGGGCACCTGGGCGTGCACGCCGACTTCAACTGGCACGAAGGCCTGCAGGCGCACCGCCGCATCAACGTGCTGATCTACCTCAACCGCGAATGGCAGCGCGGATGGAACGGCGACCTGGAGCTGTGGTCGACCGACGCGAAGCGGCGCGTGCTTTCGATCGCGCCCGTATTCAACCGGGCGGTGATCTTCAACACGCGCAGCGACACCTTCCATGGTCATCCGGCGCCGCTGGCGACCCCGCCGGGCGTGTGGCGGCGCTCCATCGCGATGTACTACTACACCGCGCAGCGCCCCGAAGAGGAGCAGCGCGCGCCGCACAACACCCGCTACAAGGGACTGCACCTGGAATGAGCGCGCCGCTGCGGGTGCCGGTGCTGACCTACCACGCCGCCAACGTCGCGGGCGCCGACTACGCCGGCAACGACCACGTCGCGCTGGCCGCCGACCTGGCGATGCTGGCCGCGCAGGGCTGGCGCATCGTCCCGCTGCAGTGGGTCGCCGAACAGCGGCTGGGCCTGGCCGATCGCGACCTGCGCCGTTGCGTCGCGCTCAGCGCCGACGACGGCACCGTGCTGGACGTCGCCGACGTCGACTGGCCGGGGCAGGGCGTGCAGCGCGGATTCCTGGGTTGCCTGCAGGACGCAGCCATGGCGCACCCGGCGCTGTCGCCGCATCTGACCAGCTTCGTGATCGCCGACCCGGACGCACGCGCACGGATGGACCGCGAGTGCCTGCCGGGTCTGGACTGGATGGGCGAACACTGGTGGCCCGCGGCGCTGGATTCCGGGCGCATGCACATCGGCTGCCACAGCTGGGACCACAACCACCCGGTACTGGACGCGCCCGGAGCCGACGGCATGGCGCGCGGCGACTTCTTCCAGGTCGACAACGAGACCCGCGCGCGCTCGCAGATCGACCGCGCGCTGGCCTACCTGGCGCCACGCCTCGCCCCGCACCGCTGCCGCCTGTTCGCCTATCCGTACGGCCACGCCGGCGACTACCTGCGCGGCGACTACCTGCCGCGGCACGGCGCCGCGCTCGGCCTGCTCGCGGCGTTCGGCGTGCAGGGCGAGCCGGTGCATGCGCACAGCGACCCGTGGGAACTGCCGCGCTTCGTCTGCGGCTGGCACTGGAAAAGTCCGGACGAGCTGGCGGCGTTGCTGCGTGCCGCCTCTGGCTCCTAGCTTCTAGCTTCTAGCTTCTAGCTTCCAGCTTCTGCGTGGTAGTAGGGCGATGGCGAAATGGCTGGCTCCACTATCACGTGGAAGCGAGAAGCTCGAGGTTAGTAGTCGCGTCAGAACGGCCCGAATCCCCGTACCCGCTCGATCAGCTCGGCCTTGCGCGCGTCCGCCAGCGGCCGGTGCCAGTGCGCGATCAGCTTCGGATGCCCGGTCGGTTCGAAACCTGCCTGCAGGTTGACGTCCCACGAGCGCGGATCGCCGACCAGGCCGAAGAACGCCTCGCAGCGGGCGCCGAAGCGGCGGAACGTCTCGCGCACGACCTGCAGGTAGACGCCACCGGCGGCGCGCACGCGTTCGCACTGGCCCGGCGTCAGCCGTGCGAAGGCGTCGCCGTCGGTGCAGACGCCGCCGACCAGGCCCACGTCGTCGCGCAGCCACAGGTGCAGGTACGTCACCGGCATCAGGCTGCCGTCGTCGAGCCGCAGGAAGGCCACCACGTGGTGCGGGAAATCCGGCAGGTCCTCGCCGAACTTGCGCCGGAAGATGTGGCCCGCGATGGCCGGCCCCTCGTCGACTTCGGTGATAATGACCAGGTCGTCGAGGCGATCCATGCGCTGTTTCCGGGGCGGGCGTCGCGGCATTGTCCAACAATCGGGAGCACCGCCGTGTGGTACATGATCCTGGGCACCGACCGCGAGCATTCGCTCGACGCCCGACTCGCCGCGCGGCCCGCGCACGTCGCCCGCCTTCAGGCCCTCGCCGACGCCGGCCGCCTGAAGCTGGCGGGGCCGCTGCCGGCGCTCGACAGCGAGGATCCGGGTCCGGCCGGGTTCACCGGCAGCCTGATCGTCGCGCAGTTCGGGTCGCTGCCCGAGGCACGGGCCTGGGCCGACGCCGATCCCTATCTCGCCGCCGGCGTGTACGTGCGCGTCGACGTGCGGCCGTTCCGGCCCGTGCTGCCGTGAGCCTGCCGCGCGAGCAGCGGCCCGACGCGATCCGGGCAGCCCTGCAGGCCGCGCTGGCGCCGACGGTGCTGGAACTGGTGGACGAGAGCCACCGCCATGCCGGCCATGCCGGCGCCCGCGATGGCCGCGGCCATTTCGCCCTGGTGATCACCAGCGCGGCCTTCACCGGGCTGGCGCCGCTGGCCCGGCACCGCATGGTCTATGCGGCGCTGGGCGGGCTGATGCAGAGCGACATCCATGCCCTGTCGATCGACGCCCGGGCGCCGGGCGAGGGCAGCTAAGCCACTTTCACCCCCAACCGGGGCAGAATCGCCACGGGACACCGGATCTAGAGTCTTTACTTGACTCGGTGAAAACGTTTACATTCGGCCGGTGCGATCGGTTTCAGGGGTTGGAACGTCGTGAGCGCAACCACCATCAAGGATGTCGCCCGGGTCGCCCAGGTTTCGGTGGCGACGGTGTCGCGCGCGCTCAACGGCCACCACAACGTGACCGCCGAGGTCCGCCGCCGGGTCGAGGAGGCCGCCGCGCAGCTGCGCTATGTGCCGCACGCCGCGGCCCGCAGCCTCAGCAGCCGCCGCACGCAGACGATGGGCGTGGTGCTGCCGGACCTGCATGGCGAGTTCTTCTCCGAACTGGTGCGCGGCATCGATCTGGTCGCCCGCGCGCACGGCCTGCACCTGCTGGTGTCGAGCTACCACGGCCATCCCGAAGAGCAGGGCGCCGCCCTGCGGACGCTGCGCGGGCGGGTCGACGGGCTGCTGGTGATGTCGCCGTTCGCCGGCGTGCCCGAGCCGCAGGTCGACCGGCCGGCCTCGGTGCTGCCGATCGTCCTGATCAATTCGCCGGCCGCCCCCGACGGCGACGTGCTGACCGTCGACAACTACGGTGGCGCGCGCACGATGGTGCGGCACCTGGTCGACAGCGGCCATCGCCGCATCGCCTTCATCGCCGGCCCGGAAGGCAACTTCGACGCGCACGAGCGCCTGCGCGGCTATCGCGACGAACTCGCCGAGCGGCTGCCGGGCACCGAACCGTGGGTGCTGCCCGGTGCGTTCGACGAAGCCTCCGGCCACCGCGCCGGCCAGTCGCTGCTGAAGGCGTCGCCGCGGCCCGACGCGGTGTTCGCCGCCAACGACATGATGGCGCTGGGCTGCCTGTTCGCGTTCTCGCACGCGGGCGTGTCGGTGCCCGGCGACATCGCGCTCGCCGGCTTCGACGACATTCCGCTCGCGCACTACATGCACCCGGCGCTGACGACGATGCAGGTGAACATCGCCAGCCTCGGCGAAGCCGCCGCGCGCCTGCTGATCGCCCGCCTCGCCGGCGAAACCGGTCCGGCCGAAGGCCGCGTCTTCCATCCCCAGTTGATCGTCCGCGAATCCAGCGGTCGCAAGCGAACCGACAGTTCCTGAATTCCGCACCTGCGTCGCGTTTTGTGCTGCCCGTCGATGTAACCGATTTCAAGCCTTGAACCGCGTGTGCCCTGGGAGGGGAACCACCATGAAGCGAACGAATCACCACCGCCGGCCGACCCGGACGCTGCTCAGCTGCGCGCTTGCCAGCTGCCTCGCGCTCGCCGCGCCGCAGGTGTTCGCGCAGTCCGCCAACGGCAGCCTGCGTGGCCAGGTCACCAGCCAGGCCGGTCCGGCGGCGGATGCGACGATCACCGCGACCAACCTCGCCAACGGCACCGTGCGCAGCGTCACGTCCAGCGCGACCGGCGGCTACACGCTCGCCGGCCTGCCGCCGGGCACGTACCGCATCGACGTCAGCGCCGCTGGCGCGACGACGTCGCGCACCGTCACGGTGCAGGTCGGCCAGCAGGCCACGCTCGACCTCGCGGTCGGCGCCGACGCGACGACGCTGGCGGCAGTGGAGGTCACCGGCTCGTACCTGCCGGAAACCAAGACGTCGGAGATCGCCACGTACATCACGCCGCAGCAGATCGACGCGCTGCCGCAGGTGAACCGCAACTTCCTGGCGTACGCCGACATCGCCCCGGGCGCGCAGTTCATCACCGGCCAGGACGGCTCCACGCAGCTGCGCTCCGGCGCGCAGTCGGCGTCGGGCGTCAACGTCTTCATCGACGGCGTCAGCCAGAAGAGCTACACCCTGCCGGGCGGCGTCGGCGGCCAGGATTCCAGCCGCGGCAACCCGTTCCCGCAGTCGGCGATCGGCGAATACAAGATCATCACCCAGAACTACAAGGCCGAGTTCGACCAGATCTCCAGCGCCGCGATCGTCGCCGCCACCCGCGGCGGCAGCAACGAGTTCCACGGCGAGCTGTTCTACGACCGCTTCACCGAGGACATGCGCGCCACCACGCCGCGCGAGTACCGCGACTCCGACGGCGAGAAGACCGAGCAGCTCGACGAGCAGTACGGCCTGAGCTTCGGCGGCCCGATCCTGCGCGACCGCCTGCACTTCTTCGTGGCCTACGAGGGCAAGCAGATCGTGTCGCCGCGCGACATCACCCCGGGCCTGGGCGTGCCGGTGTCGGCGCTGCCGGCCGAGCTGCAGTCGCAGGTGCGGCCGACCACGGCGCCGTTCGAGGAGAACCTGTACTTCGGCCGGCTCGACTTCGCCGCCAGCGACAACAGCTTCTTCGACTTCTCGCTCAAGTACCGCGACGAGACCGAGCTGACCAGCATCGGCGGCACCAGCACCGCCAGCTACGGCACCGCCAAGGACAACGAGGAGACCCGCGCCGCGCTGCGCTGGCAGTTCAACACCGACGACTGGCTCAACGACGCGCAGGTGACCTACGAGGACCTGAGCTGGAACCCGCGCCCGATCACCGACGGCAACGGCTTCGTGCTCACGGGCATGAACCCCTGGGACGTGATCCTGGCCACCGGCGGCGGCCGTGACTTCCAGAACAAGGGCCAGGAGGGCTGGGGCTTCCAGAACGACTTCAGCCTCACCAGCCTGGAATGGAACGGCTACCACCTGGTGAAGATGGGCCTGAAGTACAAGAAGGTCGACGTCTTCGCGCAGGAACAGCAGCCGTACAACCCGCAGTTCTATTACGACTTCAGCCAGAGCACCACCGTGCCCTACCAGGCGACGCTGGGCGTGCCGCTGGCCGGCGTCGGCGACGGCGCCGCCGAGTCGAGCAACACGCAGTTCGGCCTGTACATCCAAGACGACTGGGAGGTCAACGAGCACCTGACACTGAACCTCGGTGTGCGCTGGGACTACGAGAAGAGCCCCACCTACACCGACTTCGTGACCCCGGCCGACGTCGCCGCGGCGCTTCGCGGCTGGACGAACATCCAGCAGCCGGCGGCCGGCTACGACATCGAGGACTACATCAGCGACGGTTCGCAGCGCGATGCCTTCACCACCGGGATCCAGCCGCGGCTGGGCTTCTCCTGGGACTTCAACGGCGACGAGCGCACGGTGCTGTTCGGCGGCATCGGCCGCTCCTACGACCGCAACCTGTTCGACCGGCTGCAGCTGGAGCTGACCAAGGCGACGTTCCCGACGGTGAACTTCTTCTTCGACACTCCGGGGCACCCGTGCTCGGGCTCGAACTGCCTGCCGTGGGATCCGGTCTACTTCAACGACGGCGTGCTGCAGGGACTGGCGGCGACGTCCGGCGCCGGCCGCGAGATCAACCTGATCCACAACGACCTGAAGATGCCGTATTCGGACCAGGCCAGCCTGGGCATCCGCCACCAGATCGGCGGCTGGCAGACCGAGGCGACGATCTCGCGGGTGGAAAGCCACGACGGCTTCATGTTCCTGCTCGGCAACCGCCGCCCGGACGGCACCTTCTTCGCGCCGGGCGCCACCTGGGGCGCGCCGTGGGGCTTCGGCGTACCGGGCTTCGGGGCGCTGATCCTGGGCACCAACGGGCTCGAGACGCGGGCCAACTCGCTGTACCTGAAGGCGGAGCGGCCGTTCACGCCCGACTCGCCGTGGGGCGTCACCGCCGCCTACACCTACACCGATGCGGAAGAGAACCGGCAGTTCGGCGAGCATTACTCGCTCGACTACCCGACCATCGACGGCTTCGGCTGGAAGCAGGCCGGCGGCGTTCCCGAACATCGCCTCGTGCTCACCGGCCTGTACCAGGGCTGGTACGGGATCATGTTCTCGGGCAAGTACCAGATCGCCACCGCCGCGCCGCGCTACGGCACCAACTGCAACGAGATCGGCTGGAATGACTGCTTCCCGGACCAGTTCAAGCCCGACGGCGTCGGCTACCAGCAGCTCGACCTGGCCGCGTACAAGGAATGGGACATCGGCAGCGGCGTGCGCCTGAAGGCCCGCGTCGACATCCTCAACGTGACCAACGAGTACAACTGGGCCGGCTACGACACGTGGTGGGGCGGCCAGGGCGAACCGCAGAACCCGAACCTGGGCACGCCCGACCGCAGCATCGCCGGCCCGACGCGCACGGTGAAGATCTCGTTCGGCCTGCTCTGGTGAGCCAGCGGCCGCGGCCGCCCATGCCGGGCGGCCGCGGTTTCCATCCGCCACGAAGGAAACCGTCCTGATGCGAGGATCCGCACGACGCGCCGCGTCGATTCCCCTGCTGCTGCTCTTCCTGCTGCTGGCGTCCTGCCAGTCGACGCCGGTGGCGACGCGCCCGGCACCGCTTCCCGAGGCCGCGCGCACGACGCCGGCCGCCTCCGCCACGCCCACCACGCTGCCGCCGCTGTTCGCGGACCTGGAGCGGCGCACGTTCGACTATTTCTGGGAAACCACCAACCCGGCCAACGGCCTGGTACCCGACCGCTGGCCGCGCGAATCGTTCGCGTCGATCGCCGCGGTCGGCTTCGGCCTCACCGCGTACGGCGTCGGCGCCCACAACGGCTGGATCAGCCGCGACCAGGCGGTCGAACGCACGCTGGCGACGCTGCGCTTCTTCCACGACGCGCCGCAGGGCCCGCAGCCACGCGGCGTCAGCGGCGACCGCGGCTTCTTCTACCACTTCCTCGACATGGAAAGCGGCGAGCGCTTCGGCACGACCGAGCTGTCCACCGTCGACACGACACTGCTGCTGGGCGGCGTGCTGTTCGCGCAGAGCTATTTCGACCGCGACGATCCTCGGGAAGCGCAGATCCGCGCGCTCGCCGAAGCGATCTACGGCCGCGTCGACTGGCCGTCGATGCAGGAACGCGGCGAGCTGATCGCGATGGGCTGGCACCCGGAAACCGGGGTCATCCCGCACGACTGGATCGGCTACAACGAGGCGATGCTGGTGTACCTGCTGGCGATCGGCTCGCCGACGCATCCGGTGCAGTCGACGGCGTGGGCCGCCTGGACGCGCACCTACGACGACGCGTGGGGCGACTACTACGGCCGCGAACACCTGGGCTTCGCGCCGCTGTTCGGCCATCAGTACTCGCATGTCTGGGTCGACTTCCGCGGGCTGCAGGACGACTACCTGCGCGGCAAGGGCATCGACTATTTCGAGAACAGCCGCCGCGCGGTGCTGGCGCAGCGCGACTACGCGATCGCCAACCCGATGGGCTGGAAAGGCTACGGCGAAAACGTCTGGGGGCTGACGGCCAGCGATGGCCCCGCCGACGTCACCCGCGAGGTGAACGGTCACCTGCGCGTGTTCAAGAGCTACACCGCCCGCGGCGCCGGCGCCCGGCATGCGTTCGACGACGGCACGATCGTGCCGACGGCCGCGGCGGCCTCGCTGCCGTTCGCGCCCGAAGTCGTGGTACCGGCGGTGCTGGAGATGCACCGGCGCTTCCCGCACGCGTACGGCCAGTACGGCTTCCTCGACGCGTTCAACCCGACCTTCGACTTCGCCGACGTGAAGCTGCTACATGGCCGGCTGGTGCCCGGTGCCGGCTGGGTGGACACTGACTACCTGGGCATCGACCAGGGACCGATCGTGCTGATGATCGCCAACCACCGCGACGGCTTCGTCTGGAACGTGATGAAGCGCAATCCGCACCTGCGCCGCGGCCTGCAGCGCGCCGGGTTCCGCGGCGGCTGGCTCGACGCACCCGTCTCCGCAGCGAACGACGCGGAGTATGCGCCGGCCGTGCCCGCGGCCCGCCCAGCCGGCGGCGACTGACGATGGCGACGGCGCGCCGACGGTTCGCCGTGCGGATGGCGGCCGCGTTCGTGGGGGTCCTGCTCGCCGGCTGCGGCCCGCGCGGCGACGACCGCACGGTCGTGCGCTTCTGGGCGATGGGCTACGAGGGCGAGGTCGTCGCCCAGCTGATCCCGGAATTCGAGCGCCGGCATCCCGGCATCCGCGTGCAGGTGCAGCAGCTGCCGTGGACCGCCGCGCACGAGAAACTGCTGACCGCCTTCGCCGGCGACTCGCTGCCCGACGTCTGCGCGCTCGGCAACACCTGGGTGCCGGAGTTCGCGCTGCTGGGCGCGCTGATGCCGCTCGACGCCCGCGTCGCGGCGACGCCGTCGGTGGAGGCCGCCGACTATTTTCCCGGCGCGTGGGATACCGGCGTCGTCGACGGCACGCTCTATGCGCTGCCGTGGTACGTCGAAACGCGCCTGCCGTATTACCGCACCGACCTGCTCGCCGCCGCCGGCATCGCCGCGCCGCCGCGCACGTGGGACGAGTGGCGTGTCGCGATGGCGGCGATCAAGGCTCACGTCGGGCCGGAGCGGTACGCGATCCTGCTGCCGCTGAACGAGTTCGAGCCGCTGCTGAACCTGGCGATCCAGCAGCCCGACCCGCTGCTGCGCGACGGCGGCCGGCACGGCAACTTCCGCAGCCCGGGCTTCAGGCGCGCGCTGGCGTTCTACAAGGAAATGTTCGAGGCCGGCTGGGCGCCGAAGGTCACCAACACGCAGATTTCCAATGTCTGGGACGAGTTCGGCAACGGCTTCTACAGCTTCTACATCAACGGGCCCTGGAACATCGCCGAATTCCGCGCGCGGCTGAAGGCCGATCGTGCCGACGACTGGGCGACGATGCCGCTGCCCGGCCCGGACGGTCCCGGCGCGTCGGTGTCGGGCGGCACCAGTTTCGTGCTGTTCCGCGATTCGCCGAACCAGGACGCCGCCTGGCAGCTGATCGCATACCTGTCGGAACCGGACGTGCAGGCGAAATTCCACGCGCTGACCGGCGACCTGCCGCCACGGCGCAGCGCCTGGGACGCGCCGGCGCTTGCCGCCGACGTTCCGTCGCGCGCGTTCCGCGACCAGCTCGAGCGTGCGAAGCCGACGCCGAAGGTGCCCGAGTGGGAGCGCATCGCCACCGAGATGCGGCTGGTGGCCGAGGAGATGGTCGCCGGAAAGCTCACGGTCGACGAAGCCGCGGCCGAGCTGGATCGACGCGCCGACGCGATTCTCGAGAAGCGGCGCTGGATGCTCGATCGTGCCGCGGCGGCGGGCGAGGGCGCGGCCGCCACCGGTTCCGATGCCGCCGCCGCCACCGCCGCCGGGGCCGGCCCGTGAACCGCGTCGCCGGCTGGGTCTTCGTCGCGCCCGCGCTGGTCGTGATCGGCCTGTTCTTCGTGTTCCCGGTGCTGGCGGCGCTGGCGCTGAGTCTCACCGACTTCGACATCTACGCGCTGGCCGACCTCGGCAACCTGCGGTTCGTCGGCCTGCGCAATTACGCCACGCTGCTCGGCGATCCGCTGTTCTGGCAGGCGCTGGGCAACACCACCTATTTCGTCGTCGTCGGCGTGCCGCTGTCGATCGCGGTGTCGCTGGGGGCGGCGCTGCTTCTGAACTCCCGGCTCGGCCGCTTCAAGGGCTTCTACCGTACGGCGTTCTTCGCGCCGGTGGTGACCACCGTCGTCGCGGTGGCGGTGATCTGGCGTTACCTGTTCCACACCCGCTACGGCATCGTGAACTGGGGGCTGTCGGGGCTGGGCATCGATCCGGTCGACTGGCTCGGCGACCCGGCCTGGGCGATGCCGACGATCATCCTGTTCGCCGTCTGGAAGAACTTCGGCTACAACATGATCATCCTGCTGGCCGGCCTGCAGTCGATCCCCGAAGACCTGTACGAGGCGGCGCGCATCGACGGCGCCAGCGGCTGGCGGCAGTTCCTGCACATCACGCTGCCGATGCTCGGGCCCGTGCTGCTGGTGGTCGGCATCATCACGGTGTCGGGTTATTTCCAGCTGTTCGCCGAGCCGTACGTGATGACGCAGGGCGGGCCGCTGCAGAGCACCGTGAGCGTGCTGTACCTGATGTACGAGCAGGGCTTCAAGTGGTGGAACCTGGGCGTGGCGTCGGCGGTGGCGTTCCTGCTGTTCCTGCTGATCAGCGCGGTCACCAGTTCGCTGATGTGGTACGCGCGCCGGCGGGGCGCCGCATGAGCCCGCGGCTCGCGCGCGTGCTGGTCAATACCGGCCTGGCGGCGCTGGCGGTCGTGAGCCTGGCGCCGCTGGCGTGGATGCTGGCGGTGTCGTTCATGCAGCCCGGCGAGGCGAGCGCGTTCCCGCCGCCGCTGCTGCCGTCGGCGCCGACGCTGCACAATTACCACGAGCTGTTCGACAAGGCCGGCATGGGCCGGTATCTGTTCAACTCGTTCCTGGTGGCGATCCTGACGACGGCCATAGCCGTGGGCCTGAACACGCTCGCCGGCTACGCATTCGCGAAACTGCGGTTCCGTGGCCGCGAGGCGATGTTCCGCAGCCTGCTGTCGATCCTGGTGATCCCGGGGCAGGTGGCGATGATGCCGCTGTTCCTGCTGCTCAAGGAAATGGGGCTGGTGAACAGCTACGCCGGCGCGATCGTGCCGGGCATGGCGGGGGTGTTCGGGATCTTCCTGGTGCGGCAGTACGCCCGCGGCATTCCCGACGAACTGCTGGAGGCGGCGCGCATCGAGGGCGCGTCGGAGCTGCTGATCTTCCGCCGCATCGTGCTGCCGCTGCTCAAGCCGATCCTGGTGACACTGGCGATCTTCAGCTTCATGGGTTCGTGGAACGACTTCATGTGGCCGCTGATCGTGCTGACCGACTCGGAGTTCCACACGCTGCCGGTGGCGCTGGCGACACTGTCGCGCGAACACGTGCAGGACAACGAGCTGATGATGGCCGGCGCGGTGGTGACGGTGCTGCCGGTCCTGGCGCTGTTCCTGGCGCTGCAGAAGCACTACCTGCAGGGACTGATGGTGGGAGGCGTGAAGGGATGAGGGGCTTCGCCTTCGCATGCGCCGGGTCGTGGCGGCGCCCGTTTCCTCGTGACGCGTCGTACGACGGGGGGGTGACTCGCCGCGTGGCCGCGGGCACGGTGGCGCTGCTCGTGGCGTCGCTGGCGGGCGGGGCGTCGGCGCAGTCGCCGGCCGGCGGCGTCGTCACCGACGGCCCCCGCGACGGCGAAAGCGCCGTGTCCGGCGGCGCGCCGTTCCGCGTGCTCGACGATTTCTCGGTGCCGTCGGCGTGGACCGCGACCGCGTCCGACCAGGTCGGCGCGACGCTGCGGCCGGCCGACGGCCCCGACGGCCGGCGCGCGCTGTGCCTGGACTACGACTTCCACGGAGTCTCCGGCTACGCGGTGATGCGCCGCGCGCTGCCGATGGCGCATCCCGGCCATTTCGAGTACGCGTTCGCGCTGCGCGGCGACGCGCCGCTGAACAACTTCGAGATCAAGCTGCCCGACGCCAGCGGCGACAACGTGTGGTGGGTGAACCGGCCGAACTG
>JAKFCL010000143.1:0-1514 GCA_036676665.1 Arenimonas sp.
GTTGTCCTCCGGCGGCAGCGCGATGCGCGCGCCGACCGAGTTGTGGAACCACCTGGCGGTGCAGCGCGACGCGCAGGGCAACCCGCACCAGGTCGAGACCTCCAACGGCGCCCAGGCGCCCGCCACCCGGGAGGAGCAGGCCAAATGAACAAGCCACTGCTTGCATTGACCGTCGCCATCTCGATGGCCCTGTTCGGCGCCACCGTCGCCCGCGCGGCGGACGTCGTTCCCGTCAACTTCGACGATCCGGGCGAAGGCTACAACGACACGACTCCGGCCGCCCCGGTGGGCGGCAATCCGGGCACAACGCTCGGCGAGCAACGCCAGATCGTCGCGCAGTTCGCCGCGGACCTGTGGGGATCGGTGCTGGCCAGCGACGTGCCGGTCTACGTCGGCGCCCAGTTCAACCCGCTCGGGCCCAACGTGCTGGGCTCGGCCGGCACCACGTTCTACATCTACAACTTCCCGGGCGCCGCCTATCCCGACACGATCTACTTCTCCGCGCTCGCCGATGCGCTGGCCGGCGAGGACCTGGTACCGGGCTACGTCGACATCAGCTCGCAGTTCAGTTCTGACTTCACCTTCTATTACGGCCTGGACGACAACACCCCGGCCGGGCAGATCAATTTCCTCGACGTGGTGATGCACGAATTCGGCCATGGCCTGGGCTTCGCCAACGCCGAGAACGAAGGCACCGGCGAGTTCGCCGGCGGCCTGCAGGACATCTACTCGGTCTACACCTACGACAACACCGCCGGGAAGTACTGGCCGCAGATGACGGTGAACGAGCGCAAGGCGTCCGGCATCAACTACGGCAACGTCGTGTTCACCGGCGCCAGCGCCACCGCGGGCGCCGGCTTGATCCTGGACCCGCGCACGGGGTTCCGCGTGACCGCGCCGGCATCGATCGCGGGCGACTACCCCTACGGCACCGCCAGCTTCGGTCCGGCGATCTCGCCGGCCAATTTCGGCGGCTCGGTCGTGCTGGGCACCGACGGCGTCGGCGCCAGCAACGACGGTTGCGAACCGTTGGACAACGGCGCGGCCATCGCCGGCAACATCGCCATGCTCGACCGCGGCACCTGCAACTTCACCGTGAAGGTGCTCAACGCCCAGATCGCCGGCGCCACCGGCGTGTTGATCGCCGACAACGCGCCGGGCAACCCGCCACCTGGCCTGGGCGGCACCGACCCGGCCATCACGATCCCGTCGATCCGCATCACCCAGGCGCTGGGCAATTCGATCAAGGCGGTGTTGCCGGGCGTGACGGTCGGCTTCGTGGTCGATCCGAACGAGCTGCAGGGCGCCGACGATGCCGGCCGGCCGCGGCTGTACATGCCCGATCCGGTCCAGGGCGGATCGTCCGGCTCGCACTACGACACCGCATTGGCACCCAACGCCCTGATGGAGCCGGCGATCAATGACTCGCTGTTCGCCGCGGTCAACCTCGACATCACCCCGAACCTGCTGCAGGACACGGGCTGGAAGCTCAACGGCGGCAACGCCATGATCGA
>JAKFCL010000144.1:0-10685 GCA_036676665.1 Arenimonas sp.
GTCGGCGGCCGCCACAGGCTCAGCGCGAACACTCCCAGCAGCACGGCGTTCACCAGCACCGGGTACAGCTTCAGCGGCAGGCCGTGGTTGCTCACCCAGGTGGCGGCGACGAGCACCCCCGCGCCGACGGCGGCCGCCAGCCACACCGCCTCGCGCGACACCGCCGCGCGCAGCAGCGCCAGCGCCAGCAGTGCCAGCGCCAGCCAGCGCGGTTCGAAGCGCGCCAGGCCTATCCAGATCGCCAGGGGGTACAGCAGCGTCGCCAGCCAGACGAGGGCCGTCGCGGCACGCACTCACTTGCCTGCGTGGGTTTCGGCGCCCGCATGCATCATGCCGTGCACGACGTCGACGACGTCCTCGACGCTGCGCACGGCCTTGAAGGCTTCCGGGCGCAGGTTGCCGCCAAGCAGGGGCTTGAGCTGGACGATCAGGTCGACGGCATCGATGCTGTCGATGTCCAGGTCCTCGCCGAGTTTCGCGGCGGGATGGATGCGGCCGGCGTCGATCCCGAAGGTGTCCTGCAGGATCGTGGCGACGCGCTGGAAGATCTGGTCCTTTGTCATGGTGCTGCTCGGTACGTGTCCGGCCGGGGCCGTCACTGCTTGCGGTTGGCGGCGACGAACGCGCTCAGGGCGCGCACGCTGGCGAAATGCTGGCGGGTTTCCTGCGAGTCGGCGGCCAGGGTCACGCCGTAGCGCTTCTGCAGCGCCAGCCCCAGCTCGAGCGCGTCGATCGAATCCAGCCCCAGCCCCTCGTTGAACAGCGGCGCCTCGGCATCGATGTCGTCGGCGGTGACGTCCTCGAGCGACATCGTGGTGATGATCAATGCCTTGATTTCAGGTTCCAGCGCCTGCACGAGCCAACTCCGTCTTGAAGGTTGTTTCCAGCACCGAAGTCAGCTGCCGCGCGGCCAGCGCCTCGCCGGTCCCCGGCGCCAGGAACGGCGCCACCGGCAAATCGGGCAGGACGTCGATGGAAATGTGAAAACGTCGTGAAGGCACAAGATACCATTTCTCGCCCTTTCCCAGCGTCCGCGGGGTGCAGCGGATGATCACCGGGGTCACGTCCAGGGCACCGCGGACGGCGATGTTGGCGGCGCCCCGCAGCAGCGGTCCGAGGTCGGCGCCGGCCGGGGTGCGGGTGCCTTCCGGGAAGATCAGCAGGTTCTTGCCCGAGCGCACCGAGGCGATGCAGTCGTCGACCAGGCCGGCGCCGTTGTCGTTGAAGACGTAGCCGGTGGCTTTCACCGGCCCGCGCGTGAACGGGTTGCGCGCCAGCCTCGACTTGACCACGCAGTCCGCCTCCGGGATCCGCGACACCAGGAACACCACGTCGATCAGGGTCGGATGGTTGGCCAGCACCAGCAGGCCGCGCCGTTGCAGCCGTTCGAGCCCGCGGAACTCCCACGTCAGCACTCCCAGGCGGTGCATCAGGGCGAAATGGCCGGCGAAACTGCCGCGGATCAGCGCGCGCGCCAGACGCTGCTGGCGGGCCGGGTCGCGCACGACCAGGCGCAACAGCGGGAACACGACGAGGCCCAGCAGCACCCCGCCGAGGCCGAACGCCGCGAAACTCACCGCCGTCGCGATGATCCGCCAGCCGCGGTCGATCACCTCACGCATGCCTTTGCCAACGCCGGCCGCTGCGCGGCGCCGACTGCGTGGCGTCGCCCGACAGGAAGAAGCGCAGCACGTCCAGCCCGTTGGGCAACGTTCCGGCCGGCCTCGCCTCGCCGTGGGCGCCTTCGAGCGACAGCACCGGCGCGCCGTGGCGCGGCGGCACCAGCTTCCACGCCCAGGCGTAGTCGCATTCGGGTTCGTCGCGGAACGGGGCGTAGGCGTCGGGCGTGGGACCGTCGTACATCACCACGAGCACCGCCGGCGCGCCGCCGGCGAGCAGCGCCTGGGCCTCCGTCACGGCCGCCTCGGCCGATTCGGCGCCGGCGGAAACCGCGAGGTAGTTGCCGGTCAGGCCGCGGGCGATCGAGTACTGCGCGGCGATCGCGTTGTGCGTGGAAAGGCCGAAGTGTGTCGGCGACAGCGGCTCGTCGCGGGCCAGCGTGCCGAGCATGTCGAACGTCCGCGAGATGTCGCCGTGCCGCGACGCGAAGACCATCGGCGTCCGCGGATCGGCTTCGGGCTGGCACTGCCAGGCCACCTGCAGCGCCATGCGCCCGAGCTTCTCCAGCCGTCGCCGTTGCATCGCCGGCATCTCCGCCAGTGCCGGCACCTCGTCGCCTTCAGGCAGCCGCGGCGCCTGCGCCCACGCCCGCCAGTCGGCCTGCGACGCCAGGCCGGGAGCGAAGGCCGACCAGGCCTCGACGCTGAACTTCATTGTCTTCCCCCGGATCGCCGCTGCGGCGAAAACGCCGGCGCGCGCCATCATCGCCCGTCGCCCGCACAAAGAAAAAGCCCGGCCGGAGCCGGGCTTTCTGGACATCACTGAGATGGCGTCCCCACGGGGATTCGAACCCCGGTCGCTACCGTGAAAGGGTAATGTCCTAGGCCTCTAGACGATGGGGACGTTGAACTCTTTTGAAGCGTGCCGCGATTCGGTGGTG
Organism: Arenimonas sp.; assembly: GCA_036676665.1. Taxonomy (GTDB): domain Bacteria; phylum Pseudomonadota; class Gammaproteobacteria; order Xanthomonadales; family Xanthomonadaceae; genus Arenimonas. Next base: position 2,561 of record JAKFCL010000144.1, read on the forward strand.
GAGCTAATCGGGATCGAACCGATGACCTCTACAATGCCATTGTAGCGCTCTCCCAGCTGAGCTATAGCCCCACCGAAGGAAGACGCGAAGTTTAGACAGGCGCCGCAGGCCCGTCAAGCGCAGGCGACGTCGACCCGTCCGGCCGGCTCGGGTTCGATCGCCGTCAGCGTGTGCGGGCCGTGGCCCTGGCCGTCGAGATAGTCGAGCCACTTGTTGAGGAAACTGTTCATCCGCAGCCGGTGGCCGAGCATCGCCTGCACGCTCGGATGCAGGCCCAGCACGTCCTGCCAGTGGCGCCCGACGTAACAGTGGGTGACCTCGGCCTGGCGCGCGTCGCGGTACAGGCGCACGTACGCGGAGGGGTCCGGCTGGCCGGTGGCGGCGTCGCGCATGCGGTAGCTCAGGCGCAGTTCCACGGTGTACGGGTGCTGCGCCAGCACCTCCACCAGCAGTTCGAGCCCGTCGGGGATGCGCGACACGTAGAGGCCGGCGGGCAGCGCCTGCGGCTGGAACATCCGGCTCAGTCGGGAAAAATTCTCGCCGTACATCTCCATGAGCCAGGCGAACCGGCTCATGCGGGGCAGCGCGCGGCGATCGGCGGCGGATGCGGGCATGGATCGATGCTAGCACAGCGATTTGCGCCCGCCGGGGCTCAGAACATGTGCCGGTGGATGCCCTGCTGGGCCAGCACCTTGCCGGCGATTTCCTCGATCGAGGTATGGGTGGTGCTCAGCACCGGGATCCCCTCCTGGCGGAACATCGCCTCGGCGGCAGCGACCTCGGCGCGGCAGGTTTCGAGCTTCGCGTAGCGCGACCCGGGCTTGCGTTCCTCCCGGATCGACGCCAGCCGCACCGGTTCGATCGTCAGCCCGAACAGCTTGCGGCGATGAGCGCGCAGCCGCTTGGGCAGTTCGGCGCCGTCGAGGTCGTCGGGCGTCAGCGGGTAGTTGGCGGCCTTTACGCCGTAGTGCAGCGCCATGTACAGGCAGGTCGGCGTCTTGCCCGAACGGGACACGCCCACCAGGATCACGTCGGCGTCGTCGTAATGGATGTCCATGCCGTCGTCGTGGGTCAGCGCATAGTTGGTGGCGTTGATGCGCTGCTCGTAGGCGGCGAAGTCCACCATGCCGTGCGCGTGCCCCACCCTCGCCTCGCGACGCACGCCGAGCTCCTGCTCCAGTGGGCTGATGAACGGCGCGAACAGGTCCAGCATCAGCGCGCCGCTTTCGGCCAGCCGCGCATTCAGGTCGTGGTCGACGACGGTGTTGACGACGATCGGCCGCACGCCGGCGACCTCGCCCGCCCGGCGGATCTCGGCGACCGCACTTTCGGCCTTCTCGACGCTGTCGACGAAGGCGATGCGGCGCGTGTCGAAGTCCACCCCGTTGAACTGCGTCAGCAGGCTGTGGCCGATCGTTTCGGCGGTGATGCCGGTGCCGTCGGAAACATAGAAAACCGGTCGTGCCGCGGCCATCGTCCCTCCGTGATCGGGCGCCGACCCGCGGGCGCACGAAAATCCATTCAATTCAAGCTTGTATGGGGCAGCCCCGGGGTCGCATCATACGCAGCTTGAATCCCCCGGGGCAGCCGCATGGCCCGCCCATTCCCGCGCGAACGGAGACTGCCTTGAACGCCGATGTCCTGTGGCTGCACGAGCTTCGCCTGTCCGACCTGGCCCAGGTCGGCGGCAAGAATTCCTCCCTCGGCGAGATGATCGGCCACCTGGCGCAGCTCGGCGTCTCCGTCCCGGGCGGCTTCGCGACCACCGCCGACGCGTTCCGCCGCTTCATCGCCCACAACGATCTGAGCAAGCGCATCTTCGACCGCCTGGCCGACCTCGATGTCGAGGACGTCGACGAACTGGTGAAGGCCGGCGGGCAGATCCGCGGCTGGGTGATCGACGCGCCGCTGCAGCCCGAGCTCGACCAGGCGATCCGCACCGGCTACCGCCGCCTGTGCAGCGAGGCCGGCGGCGGCGACATCGCCGTCGCGGTGCGCTCGTCGGCCACCGCCGAGGACCTTCCCGACGCCAGCTTCGCCGGGCAGCAGGAAACCTTCCTCAACGTCACCGGCGAGGACGACGTCGTGCGCAAGGTCAAGGAGGTCTTCGCCAGCCTCTACAACGACCGCGCGATCGCCTACCGCGTGCACCACGGCTTCAAGCACGAGGACGTGTTCCTGTCGGCCGGCGTGCAGCTGATGGTGCGCTCGGACATCGGTTCGTCCGGAGTGCTGTTCACGCTCGACACCGAGTCGGGTTTCCGCGACGTGGTTTTCATCACCTCCAGCTACGGCCTCGGCGAGATGGTGGTCCAGGGCGCGGTCAATCCCGACGAGTTCTACGTCTACAAGCCGACGCTGCTGCAGGGCAAGCCGGCGATCCTGCGCCGCACGATCGGCTCCAAGCTGATCCGGATGGTCTATTCGGACGTGCCCGGCGAACGCGTGCGCATCGAGGACACGCCGGCGGATCTGCGCCGCACGTTCTCGATCACCGATGCCGACGTCGAGGAACTGTCGCGGCAGGCGCTGGTCATCGAGAAGCACTACGGCCGCCCGATGGACATCGAGTGGGCGAAGGACGGCCACAGCGGCAAGCTCTACATCGTGCAGGCGCGCCCCGAGACCGTGCGTTCGCGCGGCAAGGCCACCGAAGTCGAGCGCTTCCACCTGCTGGGCCGCGGCGACGTCGTGTCGGAAGGCCGCGCGATCGGCCACAAGATCGGTTCGGGCGTCGCCCGCGTCGTGCGCAGCCTGGCCGAGATGAGCAAGTTCCAGGCCGGCGACGTGCTCGTCGCCGACATGACCGACCCCGACTGGGAGCCGATCATGAAACGCGCGTCGGCGATCGTCACCAACCGCGGCGGCCGCACCTGCCACGCGGCCATCATCGCCCGCGAGCTCGGCGTTCCCGCGGTGGTTGGCACCGGCGACGCGATGCAGCTGATCGCCGACGGCAGCGACGTCACCGTCAGCTGCGCCGAGGGCGATACCGGCTTCATCTATTCGGGCAGGCTCGACTACGAGGTGATCACCACCGACCTGGGCAACATGCCGCCGGCGCCGCTGAAGATCATGATGAACGTCGGCAACCCCGAGCGTGCGTTCGACTTCGCGCAGCTGCCGCACCAGGGCATCGGCCTGGCGCGGCTGGAATTCATCATCGCCCGGCAGATCGGCGTGCATCCGCGCGCGCTGCTCGAATACGACAAGCAGCCTGCCGCGCTGAAGAAGCAGATCGACGAGATCACCGCCGGCTACGCCGACCCGGTCAGCTTCTACGTCGAGCGCCTCGCCGAGGGCATCGCCACGCTGACGGCGGCGTTCGCCCCGCATGCGGTGATCGTGCGGCTGTCGGACTTCAAGTCCAACGAATACGCCAACCTGGTCGGCGGCAAGGCCTACGAGCCGCACGAGGAGAACCCGATGATCGGGTTCCGCGGCGCCTCGCGCTACGTGCACCCGGACTTCAAGGACTGCTTCGCGCTGGAGTGCCGCGCGGTGCGCAAGGTGCGCGACGAGATGGGGCTGACCAACTGCTGGATCATGATCCCGTTCGTGCGCACGCTCGAGGAAGGCCGCGCCGTGATCGCGACGCTGGAAGCCAACGGCCTCAAGCGCGGCGAGAACGGCCTGAAGGTCATCATGATGTGCGAGGTGCCGTCCAACGCGCTGCTGGCCGACGAATTCCTCGAGATCTTCGACGGCTTCTCGATCGGCTCCAACGACCTGACCCAGCTGACCCTCGGCCTGGACCGCGACTCGGGCATCGTCGCCCACCTGTTCGACGAGCGCGACCCGGCGGTCAAGAAGCTGCTGTCGATGGCGATCGCCTCGGCGCGCAAGGCCGGCAAGTACATCGGCATCTGCGGCCAGGGCCCGTCGGACCATCCCGACCTCGCCGACTGGCTGATGCAGCAGGGCATCGAATCGGTGTCGCTCAATCCCGACACCGTCGTCGACACCTGGTTGCGGCTGGCCAAGCTCAAGGCGGGCTGATGCAACGCGCGGTCGCGATGTTCGGCGGCGGCGGCCTGGGCATGCCCGACCACGACTTGCTCGCCGAATGGCTGCTGCGCTTCGGCGTGGCGCTGGCGGTCGCGGCGCTCGGCTTCTGGCTGTCGAAGCTGCTGTCGCGGGCGCTGGACCGGCTGCTGCAGCGGTTCGGCGTCGAACAGACGCTGCGCGACTTCCTGCGCGGCCTCGCCCACGCGATCGGCGTCGTCGTCGTGGCGGTGGCGGCGCTGGACGCGCTCGGCGTGCCGACCACGTCGCTGCTGGCGGTGCTCGGTGCCGCCGGCCTGGCGATCGGCCTGGCGCTGAAGGATTCGCTGTCGAACATCGCCTCGGGCGTGATGCTGATCGTGCTGCGGCCGTTCCGCGCCGGCGACACGGTGCTGATCGCCGGCACCGAGGGCGTGGTCGAACAGGTGCGCATCTTCCAGACCGTGCTGCGCACGCCGCAGAACCACGACGTCTACCTGCCCAACAGCCAGATCACCACCGCCCCGATCGTCAACTTCACCGCCCGGCCGCAGCGGCGCATCGATGTCGTCGTCAGCGTCGGGTACGGCGAGGATCTCGGCCGCATCCGCGCGCTCCTGCTGGCGATCGCCGGCCACAACCCGCGCGTGCTGGCGGAGCCGCCGCCGGAGGTGGTCGTGCACGCCCTCGGCGAGCATGCCGTCGCCGTCAACCTGCACGCCTGGGTGAACACCGGCGACCACACCGTGGTGCGCGGCGAGCTGCTCGAGGCGGTCCGCCGCACCTTCACCGACGAAAACGTCGCGCTGCAGATTCCCCGCCGCGAACTCGCGATCGTCACCGAATCCGCGCCCCAGCCACCGCTCGGCTAGCGCCCATGCGGGGCGCGCCGCCCTACCCCACCACGCGGTTGCGGCCGCCGTGCTTGGCCTCGTACAGCCGCTGGTCGGCCCGCGACACCAGCCGTTCGTGGTGCGACAGGCCGGTGCGTTCGGCCAGGCCGATGCTGGCGGTGATCTTCAGCCCGGGCGCGAAGTCGGTGCAGTCGATGCCTTCGATGGCGGCGCGCAGGCGCTCGGCCTGGCGCAGCGTCTCGGCCATGTCGGCATGCGGGAACAGCAGCGCGAATTCCTCGCCGCCCCAGCGCGCCACCCGTTCGTCGCCGCGCCAGCGGCCGATGTTGTCGCGGCCCATCGTGTCCGCCATCGCCTTGGCGACCCGCCGCAGGGCTTCGTCGCCGACGTCGTGCGAGAAGCCGTCGTTGATGCGCTTGAAGTGGTCGATGTCGAGCAGCCCGAAGCACAGCGGCTGGTCCGACAGCACCGCGTCCTGGTAGGCGGCGCCGAGGGTCTCCTCCATGCTTCGGCGGTTCGGAAGCCCCGTCAGCGTGTCGGTGCGCGCGAGCTGCTCGAAGATCTCGCTCTGCTTGCGGATCGTCTCGTTCTTCGACTCCAGCTCGGTGTTCTTCTCGCTCAGCGCCCGCGTGCGCTCGTCGACGATGCGGCTCAGCTGCGCCTCCCGCGATTTGAGCTGGCTCACCCGCGCCCGGTAGACCGCGTACAGCACCAGCGCCAGTCCGACGCCGGCGACCGGCAGGAACCACGGCCGCTGGTACAGCCGCGGCTGGATCTCGAAGTTCACCGACGCCGTTTCCGGGCTCCAGCCGCTGCCGCGCTGGGCGGCGCTGACCTGGAAGCGGTACTGGCCGGGCGGCAGGTTCGTGTACTGGGCATTGCGGCGCTGGTTGCGCTCCACCCAGCCGTTGTCGAAGCCCTCGAGCCGGTAGCGGTAGCGGATCTGTTCGGGCGTGCGGTAGCTGAGGCTGACGTAATCGAGTTCGAGCTTGCGCGTGCCCGGCGGCAGCACCAGCGAGCCATTGGCGCTGGCGGTCTGGTCGTCGACGCGCAGCCCTTCGATCACCACCGGCGGCGGCGCCAGCTGGTAGCGCGGCAGCTGGTCGGGCTGGACGATCGCCACGCCCTTGGCGGTCGCCACCCAGATGCCGCCGTCGGCCGCGCGCAGCGCCGCCGGACCGGCGCCGCCGTTGCACTGCGCGCTGCCCATGCCGTCGGGTTCGGCGAACTGCTGGTAGTCGAGCCGGTCCTGGCGGCCGTCGGCCACCGCTTCCATCTCCTCGCGGCGCACGTACACCACGCCGGCGTTGGAGGTCAGCCAGAAGTTGCCGTAGCTGTCGACGACGACCTGGAAGATCGTGTCCACCGGCAGGCCGTGCACCGCGCCGACGATCTTCGGCACGCCGTCGCGCAGGCGGATCACGCCGCGGTCGGTGGCGAACCAGATCGTGCCGTCGGCGTCCTCGTGCATGCCGAACACGTCCTGGGCCTGCTCCATCGCGGTGAAGTCCCAGGGCTGGGCCTTGCCGCCGCTGACCAGCGCCGCGCCGTTGGTGGTGCCGACCCAGAGGTCGCCGCTGGCGGTCTCGAACAGGCTCAGGATGAAATTGCGCGGCAGTCCGTCCTCCTCGCGCAGCACGCTGCGGCGGCCGTCGGCATCGCGCCGCATCAGCCCGCGCGACGTGCCGACCCACAGCGTGCCGTCGCGGGCGCTGACCACCGCGCGCACCTGGTTCGACGGCAGGCCGGTGTCGCTGGTCATGCGTTCGCGGATCGCGCCGTCCTGCCAGCGCGCCAGGCCGGTGGAGTACGTGCCGACCCAGAGGCCGCCATCGTCCTCGGCCAGGCTCAGGATCGCGTCGCCCGACAGCGCCTCGGTCCGGGTGATCGCGTCGTCCTTCCAGCGGTCCAGGCCGCGGCTGGTGCCGATCCAGATGCTGCCGTCGTCGTCCTGCAGCAGCGCCCGCACGTAGTCGTCCGACAGGCCGTGGTGGCTGTCGAGGGTGATGAACGGCGTGTCGGCGAAACGCAGCAGGCCGGCGTTGGTGCCGACCCACAGGCTGCCCTCGCGGTCGGCGAACAGCGAGGCGACCCGGTTGTTCGGCAGGCCCGCGGCCGCGTCGAAGGTTTCCAGCCCGCGATCGCTCAGGCGCATCAGCCCGCGGTTGACGGTGCCGATCCACAGGCTGCCCTGGGCGTCCACCTGCAGGCTCGGGATCGCCTCCTGCGGGAAATCGGCCAGCACCGGTGCGAAGCGGCCGGCCTTGCCGACGTACACGCCCTTTTCGGTGCCGACGTAGAGATCGCCGTCCTCGTCCATCGCCAGGCTGAAGGCCGAACCGTCCGGCAGCCCGGCGTCGGTGGAGAACGCCTGCACGCGCTCGCCCTCGATGCGCGCCACGCCGTCGCCGGTGGCCACCCACACCGCGCCGGCGCCGTCCTCGAGCAGCGCGAACGTATCGTTCGACGGCAGGCCCTGGTCGACGCCGAAATGGGTCGCCTTGCCGGCCGCCAGGCGGGTCACGCCGCGGCTTTCGGTCGCCGCCCACAGGCGGCCGGCGTGGTCCTCGATCGCGGCGGCCAGCTCGTCCTGCGCCAGTCCCTCGGCGATGCCGTACGTGGTCCATTCCTCGCCGCGCATCACGCTCGCGCCGCCGCGCGAGGTCGCCACGACCAGTGCGCCGCCCGGGGACACCTTCACCGAGCGGATGCCGTTGTCGCGGATCGCCGGCACGTTCTGACGGCCGAAACTGCGGAATTCCTGGCCGTTGTAGCGGACCACGCCTTCCCAGGTGGCGAACCACAGGTAGCCCTCGGGGGTCTGGGCGATGCCGTTGACCTGGTTGTGCGGCAGGCCGTCGCGCGTGGTCCAGACCTCGCGCGAATAGGTCGCCAGCGACTTCTCCTCGAGCGCCGCCGCCGGCATGGCGAACAGCGCCGCCAGCACGAGCACGGCGGAGACAAGGCGGATCGTCGGGATCATGCGTCGCTCTTCGGGCTCAGAGGCCGCCCAGTTTTCCCATGTGCTGGCGGTAATGCGCCAGTTCCTTGACGGACTCGCGGATGTCCGACAGCGCGGTATGCGCACCGACCTTCGCGAAGCCGTCCAGCAGCTTCGGCGACCAGCGTCGCGCCAGTTCCTTCAGCGTCGACACGTCGAGGTTCCGGTAGTGGAAATAACGCTCGAGCCGCGGCATGTGCCGCACCAGGAAGCGCCGGTCCTGGCAGATCGAGTTGCCGCAGATCGGCGACTTGCCGGCCGGCACCCAGTCCTGCAGGAAGGCGAT
>JAKFCL010000145.1:0-34879 GCA_036676665.1 Arenimonas sp.
GAGCGACCGGTGCGGCTGCTGTCGACCGGGCTGCTGGGCATGCTGATCGCGATCGCGTTCGCGTCCGAATGGGCGACCGTGCGGCAGTTCGCGCCGGTGGTCGGCGCCGCGTGCGTGCTGTTCAACCTGGCCAGCCTCGGCGCCGGTTATCTGCTGCCGAAGGCGATGAAGCTCGGCGAGCCCCAGGCGATCGCGATCGGCTTCGAGGTCGGCATCCACAACGGCACGCTGGCGATCTTCATCGCGCTGGAAGTGCTCGGGCGCACGCAGGCGACCATCGCGCCGGCCATCTACTCGCTGAGCATGTACCTCACCGCGGCCCTGTTCGTGCTGTGGCTGGCGAAGCGCCGGAAGGCCGCCGCGTGAGCAAGGACTACGACGAGGACTATTTCGAGACCTGGTACCGGCGCCGCGGCCTCGGCAGCCCGGCGGCACTGCAGCGCAAGGTGGCGATGGCGGTGACGCTGGCCGAATACCACCTCGGCCGGCCGCTGAAGTCCGTGCTGGACGTCGGCTGCGGCGAAGGCGCGTGGCGCGCGCCGCTGCTCGAGCTGCGGCCGCGGCTGCGCTACATGGGCGTGGACTCGAGCGAATACGCGATCCGCCGGCACGGCCCGCGCCGCAACCTGCACTGGCTGCCGTTCGGCGACCTGCAGGTGCTGGAACTCTCGCAGCCCGTCGACCTGCTCGTCTGCGCCGACGTGATGCACTACCTGCCCGATCCGGAACTGCTGCGCGGCCTGCGCGAATTCTCCCGGTTGTGCGACGGCGTCGCCTACCTGGAAGTGTTCACCGACAGCGACGACATCGTCGGCGACCTGCAGGACCTGCAGCGCCGGTCCGCGACCTGGTACCGGCGTGCGTTCGCCCGCGCCGGCTTCGTGCAGGCCGGGCCGCACACGTACCTGTCCGCCGGCGTCGCCGCCCTGGCGACGGCGCTCGAGCTGCCGAAGTGAGCGTCGGCCAGACGCCGTACGACGACCTCGACCCCGACCGCATCCTCGCCGCCGTCGAGTCGATCGGCCTGCTCGCCGACGGCCGCGTGCTGGCGCTCAACAGCTACGAGAACCGCGTCTACCGGATCGGCATCGAGGACGGCCTGCCGCTGGTGGCGAAGTTCTACCGGCCCGGACGCTGGACCGACGCCGCGATCGCCGAGGAACACCGCTTCGCCGCCGAACTCGTGGAAGCCGACCTGTCGGTGGTGGCGCCGCTGGCGTTCGCCGGCCGCACGCTGCACCCGTACCAGGGCCACCGCTTCGCGCTGTTCCCGATGCGCGGCGGCCACGCGCCCGAACCCGGCGACCGCGACGTGCTCCGGCACCTGGGCCGGGTGCTCGGACGTATGCACGCGGTCGGCGACGGCGCGGCGTTCGCGCATCGCGGCGTCCTCGACGTCGAAAGCCATGGCCACGGCCCGGTCGACTACCTGCTCGAGAACCATTGGCTGCCCCCGGACATCGAAGGCAATTTCGAGACGCTCGCCGACGCGATGCTGCACCTGCTCGAGGACCGCTGGGAGGCGATCGACGACCTGCACGTGCTGCGCCTGCACGGCGACTGCCACCCGGGCAACATCCTGTGGCGGGAGGAGCACGCGCATTTCGTCGACCTCGACGACTGCCTCACCGGCCCGGCGATGCAGGACCTGTGGATGCTGGCCGGCCGGCGCGAGGACAGCGCCCGTCCGCTGAAGTGGCTGCTCGAGGGCTACGAGGAATTCCGTCGGTTCGACCGCCGCGAGCTGGCGCTCATCGAACCGCTGCGGGCGCTGCGGCTGCTGCATTTCAATGCCTGGATCGCCCGCCGCTGGCACGACCCGGCATTCCCGGCGGCGTTCCCCTGGTTCGAGGAGCCGCGCTACTGGGAGTCGGTGATCACGCAGATGCAGGAACAGCTTTCGGCCCTGCAGGAACCGGTGGTCGTGCCGGACTGACGCCGGCGTGCGGCGCGGCCGCCGTACCGGCACGCGGCGGCCGGCAACGAGTTTCCGGCCATCGCGGTTCTCGGGTACCGTGGCCGCACCGTCGCTGCCGGATGCCGAACATGACCCTGCGCCCTGCCCTGCTTTCCCTCGCGCTGATCACCGCGCTCTCCGCTCCGGCGTCCGTGCAGGCCCAGGCCGGCGCCACGCCGCCGGCGGAACCGCCGAAAACCGCGCCGGGACATCCGTCCGACGCACCCAAGGTCGACGAGCCCGATGCGCCCGCCGACGACGCCATCCCGATGCCCAAGCCGGTGCCGAACCGGCCGAAGACGATGCAGGACATCCTCGCCGCGTCGGCACCTTCGGACTGGCGGCGGCTGGATCCGGAGAACACGCTGTACCTGGAGCTGGCGAGCGGCCGCGTCGTGATCGAACTGGCGCCGATGTTCGCGCCGGCGCATGTCGCCAACATCCGTGCGCTCGCCCGCGGCCACTACTGGGACGGCCTGAGCATCAACCGCTCGCACGAGAACTTCGTCGTGCAGTGGGGCGACCCGGCCGGCGAAGGCGAGACCCCGCGGCCGCTCGGCGGCGCGAAGGCGAAGCTGCCGGCCGAATTCACCGCGTCGTCGGAAGGCCTCGCGTTCTCGAAGCTGCCGGATGTCGACGGCTGGGCGCCGGAAGTCGGCTTCGTGCAGGGATTCCCGGCCGCGCGCGACCCGGCGGCGAAGCTCGCCTGGCCGGCGCACTGCTACGCGGCGGTCGGCGCCGGCCGCGGCGGCGAGGCCGACAGCAGCAACGGCAGCGAACTGTATGTCGTCATCGGCCAGTCGCCACGGCAGCTCGACCGCAACATCACCACCGTCGGCCGCGTCGTGCAGGGCATGGAGCGGCTGAGCGTGCTGCCGCGCGGCACCGGCCCGCTGGGTTTCTACGAGACCGCCGCCGAGCGCACGCCGATCGTCGCGATCCGCCTCGAGGCCGACGTGCCGGAGGCCCAGCGCGAGAAGATCGAGGTCTTCCGCACCGACACCCCGGCCTGGGAAGCGCTGGTGGAGTCGCGCCGCAACCGCAAGGACGACTGGTACCTGCACCCGGCCGGCCACATCGACCTGTGCAACGTCCCGGTGCCGGTGCGGGCAATCCCCGCGCCCGCCGCGGAAAAACCCGCCGGCTGAGCCTCAGCCCACCGTGCGCAGCACCTCGGCGACGGCGGCCGCGTAGGCCTGCATCGCCGGGTCGTCGCTGCCGAGGGTGCCGACATACAGCGCCAGCAGGAAAGCGCGGGTGTCGTGCCGTTTCGCCAGCCCGTCCTGCGACGCATAGGCGTCGCGCCACGATGCCAGCGGCGCCGGGGCCGCGACCTGCTGCAGCCACGACTTCCACGCGGCCGCGTCGATCGATTTCGACGCCAGCACGAACAGCACCGGGCGCGACAGCCGCTCGGGTTCGCCGTAGATGTAGAAATGCCCGGCGGGGGCGACCTGGGCCGCCACCGCGTCGAGGATGCGCCGCCGCTGCGCGTCGTCGAGCGCCGGATTCAGCGCCAGCTGCATCAGCAGGTCGGCGCCGTGGGCGACGCCGTGGCGCCAGCCGCCGTCCTCGTCGAACCCCCGGTAGTCGTCCACCGACTCGAGGTAGCCGGCGCCGGCCTGCACCAGCGCGCCACGCTGCTCCGGGCTCATCCAGGCGGCGATGCGGTCGGTGCGTGCGACTTCCGACAGCACCAGCGCCGCGAACGGCGCCCGGAAGCCGTCGCCCGCGTCGGCGTCGGCGGCGATCCACGGCAGCAGCGTCTCCAGCAGCGCCTGCCGGGTCTGCGGTTCGAGCGCGTCGGCGCGCATCCAGGTCGCCAGCGCCTCGTAGGCGATGCCATCGCGCAGGGCCGGATCCGGATCGGCCAGGCAACCGGCCAGGCCCAGCGCCAGCACCTGCCGGGCGCCGTCCGTCACCGTGAACCCGTCGGCCTTGAGCGCCGCCAGGCTGGAGTCATCGAATCCCTCGGGCGGGCAGGCCCGGGCCAGCGCCGGCGCCAGGCAGGCCAGCAGCAGCATCGCGTGCAACGTCCGCATCGTCCCTCTCCCCTGTCGACGAACCGCCATCCTAGAGCACGACCCCGGAGTTGGCATGGGACAATGCCGCCGTGACGACCGATCCCGCCATCCGCTGCGACGCGTGCCAGGCCTGCTGCTGCCAGCTGCCCGTGCTCGTGCTGCCCGGCGATGCGCCGCCGGAGCACTTCCTCGACGAGGACGCCGACGGTTACCTGATCATGGGCAAGGACGACGACGGCTGGTGCCTGGCGCTCGACCGCGAGCGCATGTGCTGCAGCATCTACGAGCAGCGGCCGTTCGTCTGCCGCGAGTTCGAGATGGGCGGCGGCGACTGCGCCGACGTGCGCGAGGACTGGCGGCGGATCGCCGTGAGCCTGCAATGACCGGCGCGCGCTGATGCCCTGGTTCGTGTATCTGCTCGAGTGCGCCGACGGCAGCCTCTATACCGGCGTCGCCACCGACGTCGAGCGCCGCTACGCCGAGCACGTAGCCGGCAAGGGCGCGCGCTACACCCGCATGCACCCGCCGGTGCGCCTGGCCGCCCGGTTCGAACATCCGGACCGGTCCAGCGCGCTCAAGGCCGAATACGCGATCAAGCAGCTGACCCCGGCCGGCAAGCGGGCGCTGCTGGCCGGCGCAGCGGATGCCGGCGCATGACGCCCACCGCCCGCGCCCACTGGCAGATGCACGCCTGCGTGCTGCTGTGGGGCTTCACCGCCATTCTCGGCAAGCTGATCACGCTGCCGGCGATGTCGCTGGTGGTCTGGCGCATGCTGCTGGTGGCGGCGGTGCTTGCGCTGGTGCCGCGGGTCTGGCGCGGGCTGCGGGCGCTGACGCCGCGGCTGCTGGCCGCCTACGTGGTCGTCGGCATCCTGGTGGCGCTGCACTGGCTCACGTTCTACGGCTCGATCAAGCTCGCCAACGCCTCGGTCGCGGTGACCTGCATCGCGCTGGCGACGGTGTTCCTGCCGATGATCGAGCCGTTCACCACCGGCAAGCGCTTCGAGCCGCGCGAACTGCTGCTGGGCATCGCGGTGGTGCCCGGCGTCGCGCTGGTGGTCGGCGGCGTGCCGACCGGAATGCGCACCGGCATCGTCGTCGGCGTGGTTTCTGCGTTCCTGGTGGCCATCTTCGGCGCGCTGAACAAGCGCTGGGTGCACCATGCCGATCCGTTGACGGTGACTGCGGTGGAGCTGGGTGCCGGCGGGCTGGTGCTGGCGCTCTGCGCGCCGCTGCTGCCGTGGTTCGGCCCGGCCTTCCTGCAGCCGGACCTGCGCGACGCGGCGCTGCTGGTCGTGCTGGCGCTGGCCTGCACGCTGCTGCCGTTCGCGCTGTCGCTGGTGGCGCTGCGGCGGATGAGCGCGTTCTCGGCGCAGCTGCTGGTGAACCTGGAGCCGATCTACGCGATCGTGCTGGCCGTGCTGCTGCTCGACGAGCAGCGCGAACTCGGCGCGATGTTCTACGCCGGCGTGGCGATCATCCTCGCCGGGGTGTTCGTGCACCCGCTGCTGGTGAAGTCGCCGCCGCACGCGCCGGACCCGGCGCTGCTGGGGACGTCGGAGGCGAAGACGGTGGATTGAGAAGGAAAGCGGAATCTAGAATCTAGGATGTACGTGATAAAGGGCGAAATTCGCGGAACTTCGCCCTTTATCACGTACATCCTAAATCCTATATCCAGCTCTTCCTCACGCCCGCCGCCGCACGGTCGGAGCGATTTCCAGCGTCGTGTCGCCGTCGATGAACTGCACGACGCCGTCCTGCACCAGCGCCTGCACCTGCAGGTTGCGCGCCAGCCGCGCGGCAAGCGCCTTGCTGGCCGCCGCATCGATGTCGAGCACGGTGAGGTTGCGGCACTTCGCCAGCGCCGCCTCGTTCTTCTCCCACCACAGGTCGGCGGCGCGGCCGCCGTAGGTCAGCAGCACCACCTCGCGGGCGCGGCCGCTGGCCTTGCGCAGGCGCGATTCATCGGGCACGCCGAGCTCGATCCACTGCTCGATGTCGCCGGTGCGGTCCTTGCGCCACAGGTCCGGTTCGTCGTCGGTGCTCAGGCCGCGGCCGAATTCCAGGCGCTCGTCGGCGAACAGCGCGAACGCCAGCAGCCGCAGCATCACCCGTTCGTCGGTTTCGGACGGGTGCTGGGCCAGCACCAGCGAATGGCTGCCGTAGTAGTGGCGGTCCATGTCGCTGACCTGCAGCTCGACCTTGTGGACGGTGGACTTGGGCGCCATCGCGGTTCCGGACTCGGGGAGGCCGGCAGCGTGCCGGTTGCGGGCCGGGCTGTCCACAGGCATTGCAAGGTGCACGGCCGCCGGGGACACTGTGCGCCGGGGAAATCGGGGGAGTGCGGCACGTGGACATCTACGACAGGATCAAGCGGCTGTTCGGCTGGGGCAGCGCGCCCGCGCCCGCGCCGGTGGCGGAGCGTCCGACCGGCGAGACCCCCGTGGTGACCGCGGCGCTGGCCAACGAGCGCCGCGAGAAGCCGCGCACCAATGCGCGCAGCCGCACCCGCATGCTGGTGATCGACGACTCCGCGACGATCGTCGCGCTGCTCTCGCGCATGCTGCGGCAGAACGACTACGAGGTGCTGGAAGCCGAGGATGCCGAGACCGGGCTGGAACTGGCCCGCTCGCAGGCGCCGGAGCTGATCTTCCTGGACATCGTGCTGCCGGGCATGGACGGGTTCGCCGCGCTGCGGCAGCTGCGCCGCGATCCGTACACGCGCGACATCCCCGTCATCATGATCAGCGGCAACGAACAGGCCACCGAGCAGTTCTACGTGCACCGCATCGGCGCCGACGACTTCATGAAGAAACCCTTCTCGCGCCCCGAAGTGTTCGCCCGCATCGAGCGCCTGCTCGACGCCCAGCGCGTGCCGCGGCGCCTGCCCAGCGCACCCGCGGTCGCCGACGACAGCCAGCCGACGCTCGGCTGAGCCCTCCCGCACGGGCCCGCGCGATCAGCCCTCCGCGAGCCGACGCGCGATGAAATCGGCGGCGGGTTCGGGCTTGCCGATCAGCCAGCCCTGCGCGAGGTCGCATTCCAGCTCCCCCAGTTTTTCCAGCGTGCCCGGATCCTCGACGCCCTCGGCGACGACCCGCACGCCCATGTGGTGCGAGAAGTCGATCATCGCCTCCACCAGCCGCAGCGAACGTTCGTGCACCAGCATCGCGGTGACGAACGACTTGTCGATCTTCAGCTCGGTCGCCGGGAATTCGCGCAGGTAGGCGAACGAGGAATTGCCGACGCCGAAGTCGTCGATCGAGATGCCGACGCCGACCTCGCCGAGCCGGCCCAGCAGCTTCGCGCCGCGGTCCAGGTCGGCGATGATCGCGGTCTCCGTCACCTCGATGACGATGGTCGCCGGGTCCACGCCCCACAGCCCGAGCGCTCCGACCAGGTGCTCGACGACGCCACGTTCGGCGAACGCACCCGCCGACAGGTTGATCGACACCTGCAGGTCCAGGCCGGCCTCGTGCGCGGCGGCGGCATGCTGCAGCGTCGCGTTGATGCTCCAGCGGGTCAGCTCGCCGATCATCCCGGTGCTTTCGGCCATCGTCACGAACAGGTCGGGGCTGACCATGCCGCGCTCGGGATGGCTCCAGCGCGCCAGCGATTCGGCGCCGTGGATACGCCGGCTGCGCATGTCGAGGAACGGCTGGAAATGGATCGACAGCTGGTCGGTCTGGAACGCCTCGCGCAGATCGGCCGGCTCGATGCCGGGGTCGAAGTGCCGCGGCGGGCTGATCGCCATCCGGTCGGCGGACTGGCGGGCCAGCAGCAGCGACGCCTCCGCCTGGCGGAAGAGCGCGTCCGCCGTGCGCCCGTGCTCCGGGCTGGTCGCCACGCCGATCGACACCTGCACCAGCACCGGCAGCCCGCCGACGTCGATGGTCTGCTCGAACTCGCGCAGCAGCCGCGTCGAGGCCAGCATCGCGTGGGCGGTATCGCGGATTTCCGGCAGCACCACCATCAGGTCGGCGGCGCCGACGCGCAGTACGCGGTCGCCGGGGCGGAGGGCCGCGCCGACCAGCTCGATGACCCGTTCGATCAGTCGTTCGCCGGTGGCGAGGCCGTGCTGCACGTTGAAGTTGCGCAGGCCATGCACGCCCACCAGCAGGACGCCCAGCGGCTTGCCCTGGGCGGCGTTGGCCGTGATCAGCTCCTGCATCACGTGCAGCAGCGACTGGCCGCGAAGGATCGTCACGCCAGGTAGAGCTCGGACGGGTCCAGGCCGTAAGCGCCGGGCTCGAGCGCGGCGACGATCTGCACCGCGTCGGGGTCGTCGTCGGCGGCGCCGTCCGCCATCAGGTCGATGTCCACGTACGGCGAATAGGGCTTCTTGTCGGCGGTGAGCAGCAGCATCAGCCGCGGCCGCAGCCTCCGCGCCTGGTTCTGCGCCATCACCACGCCGACCTGGCCGGTGTTGAGCTCGACCAGCGAGCCGGTCGGGTACACGCCCAGGCATTGCAGGAACTGTTCGACGACCTCGACCTGGTACAGCCGGCCGGCGGCCCGGTAGATCGCCTGCTGGGCCTCGTGGCGGGCGACGCCGGGGCTGTGCGGGCGCTTGCTGGCGAGCGCGTCGTAGGTGTCGATGACGCCGCCGATGCGGCCCGCCAGCGGGATGCGGTTGCCGGCGAGGCCTTCGGGATAGCCGCTGCCGTCGTGGCGCTCGTGGTGGCTGGCGACCATGCCGCGGATCCACGGGCCCTTGATGCCGGACTCGTCGAGCACGCGGATGCCCTCGGCGACATGGCTGCGCACGGTGGCGCGCGCCTCGGGCGTCAGCTCGCCGGGATGGTCGAAGACGTCCGGCGGCAGTGCCGCCTTGCCGATGTCGAGCAGGAAGCCGCCGGTCGCCATCTCCACCAGCACGTCGCGCGGCAGCGCCAGGTGGCGCCCGAACGCCGCCGCCAGCGCGCTGCAGTTCACCGCGTGGCTGTAGGCGTAACTGTCGCGGCGCATCAGCCCGATCATCCAGAACATCGCGTCGACATTGCGCAGCAGGCTCGCCACCATCGGCTCCATCGCCTCGTGCACGTCGGCCGGGGAGATCTTCTGGCCGGCGCGCACGTCGCGGCGCAGGCGCTCGGCGAACGCATGCACGTCGTCGCGCACCTCGCGGGCGCGCGGGAGTTCCTCGGCCAGCTCGGTGGTGTTCTGGTACTCGGTGACCCGCGGCGGGAAGACCGCCGCGGCCGGCGGCCGCATCATCGACAGCAGGGGCGCGTCGGGACCGCTGTCGCCACGCTGGGCGTCGACGAACACACTGGTGCAGTACAGGCCCAGCAGTTCCAGGTCCTCGTCGGACTGGATGTAGAAGCCCTGGAAGGGAAACGGCGTCCCGACCCAGTCGCGATCGAGGCGGCTGACGAACATGCCCTTGCTCAGCAGGCCCACCAGCACCCTCTTCTCTTCGAGCGACATCGCTGAATCCCCTGCGGAGCCGACGGGTTAGCATGCCGCAAACTCCGACGGATTGCCCAATGATGGCCAAGCCCCTCCTGGTTTTCGTCCATGGCTGGAGCGTCACCAGCACCGCCACGTACGGTGGCCTGCCGGCGCGGCTGAAATCGGAGGCGGCGCAGACCGGCGGCCCGGGCCTGGACGTGGCGCACGTGAACCTCGGGCAATACGTCAGCTTCCGCGACGAGATCCAGGTGGCGGACCTGGCGCGCGGCTTCGAACAGGCGATCGGCCGTGTGCTGGCCGAGGCCGGCGGCCGCAGGCGATTCGCCTGCATCACCCACAGCACCGGCGGTCCCGTCGTGCGCGAGTGGCTGGACCGCCATTACGTTCGCCCCGGCCGCCTCGACGAATGTCCATTGAGCCACCTCGTGATGCTGGCGCCCGCCAACTTCGGCTCGGCGCTGGCACAGCTCGGCAAGAGCCGTCTGGCCGGCATGAAGGCGTGGTTCAACGGCATCGAGCCCGGACAGGGCGTGCTGGACTGGCTGGAACTGTCGAGCCCCGAGTCGCTGGCGCTCAACCTGCGCTGGATCGACGACTACCCCGCGCTGAAGCTGACCGGGCGCGCCGCCCCGGTGTTTCCGTTCGTGATTTCCGGCGATGCCATCGACCGCAAGCTCTACGACCACGTCAACGCCTACACCGGCGAGAACGGCGGCGACGGCGTCGTGCGGCTGGCAGCGGCCAACCTCAATGCCAGCCACCTTGTCCTGGCGCAGGAAGCGCTGGTGCCGGGCGAACCGCTGCCCGCCGCGCGCAAGCGGCTCAGGACCCTGCGACAGCTGTCTTCGCACGAGGCGCCGCCGACCGCGTTCAAGATCGTGCCGGGCGTGTCGCACAGCGGCACCGACATGGGGATCATGGCCAGCGTGCGCGACGATGGACGCCCGCACCCGACCGTCGACGCGATCCTGCGCTGCCTGCGCGTCGCCGACGCCGCCGGCTACGATCGCCTGCGCAGGGAATTCGAAGGCGAGAACGCCGGACACCAGCAGCTGGAGCGGCGGATCGAGGTGCAGAAGGTGCCGGTGCTGCCTGACCGGGTCTACATCCACGATCCGCAAGCGATGGTGATCTTCCGCCTGCTCGACGGCAGCGGCGCGCGGCCGCCCGAGATGGATCTGCTGCTGACCGCCGGCCCGTCCGCCGACCCCGATCAGCTCCCGCAGGGATTCATGACCGACCGCCAGGCCAATGGGCGCAGGCCGGGCAACGTCGCGTTCTACCTCAACCACGCGGTCCTGGCCGGCTGCCCGGAACTGCGCGACGACCGCGGGCGGCTCGTGCGCGAACGACTCGTGCCGCGGCCGCCCTACGGGCTGCGCGTCCAGCCCCGGGTCGAGGGCCGCTGGATCGAACACTGGGCGGCGGCCCTCGACCCGGAGTTCGGCGACCTGCTGGCGGCGCTGCCGCCCAACCGTACGACGGTGATCGACCTGGTGATGACACGGGCGGTGCGGGAGGGGGTCTTCCGCTTCACGCGCAGCCTGTCCCAACGCAGCTTCCGCGACGACGTTCCCGGCGGCGCCTTCTGACCGGGCGGGCATGACTTCCGCGGGTGGCCAACCGGCTTCCGCTGCGCGACGATCGCACTCCTCCTGCCGCCGCGAGGTGCCGCCATGACCAGCCGTCGCGATTTCCTCGCCGCCGCGATCGCCGCGACCGCCGGCGCCGCGCTGCGACCGCTGCCCGCCGCCGCGCTGACGCCGCTGCCGATGCAGGCGCGGGCGATCCCTGCCACCGGCGAGCGCGTGCCGGTGATCGGCATGGGCACGTCCGGCAGCTTCGAGGTGGACAGCACCGGCCGCGAACCGCTGCGTGAGGTGCTGCGACGCTTCGTCGCCGGCGGCGGCAGCGTGATCGACACCTCGCCGAACTATTCCAACGCCGAGGACGTGCTCGGCGACCTCCTGGCCGAACTGGGCCTTCGCGACCGCATCTTCCTGGCGACCAAGCTGGCGGCCGACGACCGCGCCGCCGGCGAAGCGCAGTTCGCCCGCTCGCTGCTCCGCCTGCGCACCGACAAGGTCGAACTGCTGGCGGTGCACAACCTGCGCGACTGGAGGACGCAGCTGGCGCTCGCCCGCGAACTCAAGGCGCGCGGCCTCACGCGTTACGTCGGCCTGACCCACTACGTCGACGAACGCCACGACCAGCTCGCCGAACTCGTCGCCAGCGAAAAACCCGACTTCGTGCAGATCAACTATTCGGTGTCCGCACCGAACGCGGAACGCCGGCTGCTGCCGGCGGCGAAGGACCATGGCGTCGCGGTGATGGTCAACCGCGCCTTCGACGACGGCCGGCTGTTCGGCCGCGTCGCCGGCCGGCCGTTGCCGGCGTGGGCGGCCGAGGCCGGCGTGGGGTCGTGGGCACAGATGTTCCTGCGCTTCGCGCTGAGCCATCCGGCCGTGACGGTGGTGATCCCGGCCACCGGCAAGCCCGACCGCCAGGACGACAACCTGCGTGCCGGCCGCGGCACGCCGCTGACCGCCGCGCAGCGCGCCGAACTGATCGCGATGTTCGCGTGATGCCGGGCGCGGCTTCGGCGCTGCAGCGGTCGCTGGCACGGCTGCTGGGCATCCGCGGTGCCGAACTGCCGGCAGTGCTGGCCGGAGTGGCGATGTTCCTGCTGGCGTCGGCCGGTTATTTCCTGCTGCGGCCGGTGCGCGAGGCGATGGGCATCGCCGGCGGCGTCGAGAACCTGCAATGGCTGTTCACCGCGACGTTCGTGGCCACGCTGGCGGCGATCCCGCTGTTCGGCTGGCTGGCCGGGCGCGCGCGGCGGCGGCGGATCCTGCCGTGGACGTACGCCTTCTTCGCGCTGAACCTGGTCGGCTTCGCCGCCGCGATGGCGCTGCGGCCCGACGATCCATGGACCGCGCGCGCGTTCTACGTCTGGCTGTCGGTATTCAACCTGGTGGCGATCTCGGTGGCGTGGAGCGTGCTCGCCGACCTGTTCCCGGCGACGCAGGCGAGCCGGCTGTTCGCGCCGATGGCCGCCGGCATCAGCACAGGCGGCCTGCTCGGGCCGGCGCTGGGCATCGTGCTGGTCGGGCCGATCGGCCTGCCGGGGCTGCTGTTGCTGGCCTCGGCGCTGCTGATGTGTTCGGCGCTGGCCGCCGGCTGGCTGCAGCGCTGGCGCGATGCGCATCCGACACAGGACGAAGTCGCGGCGGCGGATGCCGACGGCGCGCCGGCGCCGCGCGCCGACGACGGGACGCCGTTGCACGCCGCCGTCGCGCCGGTGCGCCGGGAACCGCTCGGCGGCCACCCGCTGGCCGGCATCGGCATCGTGCTGGGCTCGCGCTACCTGCTGGGCATCGCCGCGTTCGTCGTGCTGCTGGCGAGCGTCACGACGTTCCTGTACTTCGAGCAGGCGCGCCTGGTCGAATTGCATTTCCCCGACCGCGAGCAGCAGGTGCGGGTGTTCGGCGCGCTCGACTTCACCGTGCAGGCGCTGGCGCTGGCGACGCAGCTGTTCCTGACGGGGCGGATCGTGCGCCGGTTCGGGCTGGTGGTGCTGCTGGTGTCGGTGCCGCTGGTGATGGCCGCCGGATTCCTCTGGCTGGCGCTCGCGCCGACGTTCGCGGTGTTCGCCGCGGTGATGATCACGCGCCGCGCCGGCGAATACGCGCTGGCCCGCCCCGGCCGCGAGATGCTGTTCACCGTCGTGCCGGCCGAAGCCAAGTACAAGGCCAAGAACGTCATCGACAGCGCCGTGTACCGCGGCGCCGACGTCGTCGCCGCGTGGTTGCGCACCGGCATCGACGCGGTCGCGTCGCATCCGGCCGCCGTCGCGCTCGCCGGCGCCGGGCTGGCGCTGGCCTGGGCCGGCTGCGGCTGGGCGCTGGCGCGCGGCCACGGCCGCCGCGCCGCCACCTCCGGCTGACTATGTAAGCCACGCTGGCTCGGGCCGACGCCGGCGGCGGCCGCCGGCGGCCAGGCGCCGGCCCTCGCCGGCCGCGGGCGTCGCCCGGGACAGCCTCGCTGGGTGGTCGTCGTCCCGCAAGAGGCGACCACCCGCTTGCGTACGGCCGCTTCGCAATGATTCCCTGCCGCCACGCCCGCCGCCGCCCCTCGTCGCGCCGGCGGCGCGGCTTTCCGTCAACCGCCCCCTGGCGTTGACCCGTTGGCAGGACGACCGACTGTTCGGTGAACAGGCGACCCTGCCATTTTTTTTGCCTGCCGCATCCGGGCGCGCGGCGCCGCCGTATAGCCGGCAAGTCCCCATCGGCCACGCCCTTGCCCCTGATCCCTCCGTGCGACACGAACCGCAGGCCGGCCCGCTCCGGTCGCGCCGCCTGGGCGCTGCTGCTGGCGGCCGCGACGCCCGCCGCGGCGATCGAACGTTACGAAGGCACCGCGTTCGCCCGCGACGGCGGCGACGTGCTGTACCACGAGACCCACTGGCGGCTCGATCGCCCCGGGCAGCCGTCGCGCGTGGTGCTCTACACCTGCCCCGACGGCCGCGGCTTCGCGCGCAAGCGGCTCTGGGGCGACGCCGACGCGACCGCGCCGCGGTTCGAATTCGTCGATGGCCGCGATGGCTATCGCGAAGGCGTGCGCGCGACGCCGGTGGGCCTGGAGGTGTTCTGGCAGCCGCGCGCCGATGCCCGCGAGCGGCGCAAGCCGGTCGTCGCCGCGCCGGGCACGGTGTTCGATGCCGGCTTCGACGCCCTCGTGCGCACCGGCTGGCACGCACTCGCGGCCGGGCGGCCGGTCGACGCCTCGTTCCTGCTGCCGAGCCGGTTGGGCGTGATCGACGTGCAGGTGCGCCGCGAGGGCGCCGCCGTGGCGGACCGGCTGCGCCTGCGCATGACGCTCGACGCGTGGTACGGCTTCGTCGCCCCGCGCACCGACCTCACCTACCGGCTCGACGACCGCTGGCTGCTGCGTTTCGAGGGCATCGGCACCATCCGCGATGCCCAGGGCCGGCACCAGGACGTGCGGATCGAATTCCCGCCCGACCGCCGGGTCGCCGACGTCGGCATGGCCGAGGTCGAGGCCGCCCTCGCGCGGCCGCTCGCCCGCCGCTGCGGCCCCGGCTGATGCGCATCGCCGCCGTCGTCTTCACGCATGGCGGCCGCGGCCGCGGTTCGCGCCCGCCGTTCCGTTTTGCGCGCCGATGCCCTAAGGTCGGGTCCGGAACACGACGCCGCCCGGCTTCGTCACACGCGACCTTTCGAGGATCCTGCATGCCCGCATCGATCGCGCCGGAACGCGCCGCCGTCCTCGACGGCCTGGACGCGCTTCTGGACCGGGTGGCCCGCGGCGACCGCGCCGCGTTCGAAACGCTCTACCGGCAGACGTCCGGCGTGCTGCTCGGCATCTGCCTGCGGGTGCTCGGCGACCGCTCCGAAGCCGAGGACGTGCTGCAGGAAACCTATGTCGCGATCTGGGCCAAGGCCGCGCAGTTCGACGCCGGCCGCGCGCGCGCCACGACGTGGCTGGGCTCGATCGCCCGCCACCGCGCGATCGACCGCCTGCGTTCGCTGCCGGCCGCCGCCAGCCGCGCGCCGGTGGAACTGATCGACGACGCCGCCGACCCGGCGCCGTCGCCCGCCGCGCACACCGAAGCGGCGACCGACAAGGTCCGCCTCGACGACTGCATCGAACAGCTCGAGCCGAAGCGGCAGGTGCTGATCCGCACCGCCTTCTACGACGGCGCCACCTACGAGGAACTCGCGCAGCGCTCCGGTTCGCCGCTCGGCTCGATCAAGAGCTGGATCCGCCGCGGCCTGCTGCAGCTCAAGGCGTGCCTGGAACGATGAACAGCGTCCCGAACGAAGACTCCTCGCTCCCACCCAGCGACGACGTGCGCTCCGGCGAATACGTGCTGGGCGTGCTCGATGCCGGCGAACGCCGGCAGGTGCAGGCGCGCATCGCCGCCGAACCGGCGTTCGCGCGCGAGGTCGAGGCGTGGGAAGAACGCCTCGCGCCGTGGCTGCTGTCGGCCGACGCCGTGGCGCCGGGCGACCACGTCTGGCCGCGGATCCGCACGGCGCTGGGCTGGCCGTCGGTCGGGGGTGGCGCCGGGCTCTGGAACAACGCCGGCTTCTGGCGTGCCGCCACGGCATTGGCGGCGGCGGCCAGCGTCGCGGCGATCGTCATCGCGCTGCGCGCGCCGATGCCGGCGCCGACGCCGCCGGTCGTGGTCGCGCCGCCGCCGGTGGTCGTCACGCCCCCGGTCGGCGAGGAGGCGGTGGCCCGCCCGGTCACCGTGCTGGCCCAGGACGATGGCCGCACCGGCTGGATCGCCACGGTGAACGCCGAGGCCGGCAAGGTGCTGATGGTGCCGGTGCCGCGTCCGGCCGAAGCCGACGGCCGGGTCAACGAGCTGTGGGTGATCCCGGAAGGCCAGGCGCCGATCTCGCTGGGCTTCGTGTCCAACGAGAAGGCGCACACGATCGACGTCCCGGCGGAGATCCGCACGGCGCTGGTCGTCGGCGCGACGCTCGCCGTGACGCTGGAACCGGCCGAGGGCATCCCGCACGCGGCCCCGAGCGGCCCGGTCGTCGCCGCCGGCGGCATCTCGGAAATCTGATCCCCGGCTGCATCCGTAGGCGCGGTGGCTCCGTACAGGAGTCATCGAACCCGCCGCCGGAGCCTGCATGCCGCCCCACGATCCGACCCCCCGGCCGGCGCAATCGCGCCGCCCGGCCGGCCATGGCCACGCCGCGCCCCCGGGACACTGGCGCGGCCGGCTGGCGACGCTGCGGCGCTGGGTGGACACCGGCGCCGAACCGGAGCCGGGCGCGGAAGCCGCCGATGAGCGCATCGACCTGTGGCGCGCCCTGCCGTTCGCGGCGATGCACGTGGCCTGCTTCGCGGTGCTGTGGGTCGGGGTGTCGCCGGTCGCCGTCGCCGTCGCGTCGGCAGCGTACGCGCTGCGCATGTTCGCGATCACGGGTTTCTACCACCGGTACTTCTCCCATCGCACCTTCCGCGCCTCGCGGCCGGTGCAGTTCGTGTTCGCGTTGCTGGGTGCGGCGGCGGTGCAGCGCGGTCCGCTGTGGTGGGCGGCGCACCATCGCAGCCACCACCGCCATGCGGACACCGCGCACGACCCGCATTCGCCGGGCCAGCGCGGGTTCTTCTGGAGCCACGCCGGCTGGTTCCTGACACGGCGGGCGTTCCGCACCGACTTCGAGCGCATCCCCGACCTGGCGAGGTACCCGGAGCTGCGCTGGCTCGACCGTTTCGACACGCTCGTGCCGGTGGCGCTGGCCGCGGCGATGTACGGCCTCGGCATGCTGCTGGAAACGTGGGCGCCCTCGCTGCGGACGAACGGTCCGCAGATGCTGGTGTGGGGCTTCTTCGTGTCGACGGTCGTGCTGTTCCACGCCACGGTGACGATCAACTCGTTCGCGCACCGCTTCGGCTCGCGCCGCTTCGACACCCGCGACGACAGCCGCAACAATCCGTGGCTCGCACTGATCACGTTCGGCGAGGGCTGGCACAACAACCACCACTTCTTCCCCGGCAGCGCCCGCCAGGGTTTCCGCTGGTGGGAGATCGACCTGACCTGGTATGGCCTGAAGGCGCTGTCGGCGCTCGGCCTGGTGCGCGACCTCAAGCCGGTGCCGGCCTGGGTGCTCGCGCGGGGGCGGGGCTGATGCGCATCGCCGTGATCGGATCGGGCATCGCCGGCCTGGTGTCGGCGTACCTGCTGTCGCGCCGCCACGAGGTCGTGCTGTACGAGGCCGACGAGCGCCTCGGCGGCCACACCCATACGCACGACCTGGTGCTGGGCGGCAGGCATGTGCGCGTCGACACCGGCTTCATCGTGCACAACCCGGCGAACTACCCGCTGCTGACGCGGCTGTTCGCCGAACTGGACGTGCGCACGAAACCCACGACGATGTCGTTCTCGGTGCACAGCGACGCCAGCGGCGTCGAATACGGCGCCGGCTCGCTCGACGCGCTGTTCTGCCAGCGCCGCAACCTCGCGTCGCCGCGCTTCCTCGGCATGCTCGCCGACCTGGCGCGGTTCTACCGGATCGCGCCGGCGCTGCTCGCCGAGCCCGGCCCCGGGCCGACGCTGGGCGAGTGGCTGGCGCGCCACCGCTTCGGCGCCGCGTTCCGCGACGAACACCTGGTCCCGATGGCGTCGGCGCTGTGGTCGTCGCCGTCGGCCGACGTGCTGGCCTTCCCGGCCCGGCACCTGGTCGCCTTCATGGCCAACCACGAGATGCTGCGCCTCGCCGGCCGGCCGCAGTGGCGCGTGGTCGAAGGCGGCTCGGACCGCTACATCCAGGCGATGGCCGCGCGCTGGAAGGTGCGGGTGCAGCTGCGCAGCGCCGTGCAGCGCGTGCGTCGCGACGAACACGGCGTCGCCGTCTCCACACACGGCGGCGACGCGCGTTACGACCACGTCGTGCTGGCCTGCCACAGCCACCAGGCGCTGGAACTGCTGCCCGATGCCGACGACCGCGAGGCGGAAATCCTCGGCGCGATCGCCTACCAGCCCAACGATGTCGTGCTGCATACCGATGCCAGCCTGCTGCCGCGCGACCGCCGCGCGTGGTCGGCATGGAACGCGCACGTGCCGCGCGCGCCGGGCGCCGCGTGCACCGTCAGCTACCACATGAACCAGCTGCAGGGCCTGCAGACGCGCGAGCCGCTGATCGTGACGCTCAACCGCAGCGAGGCGATCGACCCGGCGAAGGTGCTGCGGCGCATGCGCTATTCACACCCGCAGCACACGCATGCCTCGGTCGCCGCGCAGGCGCGCCGCGGCGAGATCCAGGGCCGCCGCCGCACCTGGTTCGCCGGCGCGTACTGGGGCTGGGGCTTCCACGAGGATGGCGTGCGCAGCGGCGTCGATGTCGCCCGCGCGCTCGGCGTGGACTGGGGCGGCGAGCCGGCGCGCGAGCGCCGGGCCGAGGCCGCCGGCGCATGACGCCGGCCCGCGCCAGCGCGATCTACGAAGGCGTCGTCCGCCATCGCCGGCACGCGCCGCGGCCGCATGCGTTCCGCTATCGCACCGCGATGCTGTACCTGGACCTGGACGAGGTCGACGACCTGTTCGCCGGCCGCTGGCTGTGGTCGAGCCGCGGCCGCGCGCTGGCGCAGTTCCGCCGCGGCGATTATCTCGGCCCGGCGCACCGGCCGCTCGCGGACGCCGTGCGCGACCGCGTCGAGGCGGCCACCGGCCGGCGTCCGGCCGGGCCGATCCGGCTGCTGACGCACCTGCGCTATTTCGGCTTCGTGTTCAACCCGGTGAGTTTCTACTACTGCCACGGGACCGACGGTGCCCTTGAACACGTCGTCGCCGAGATCACCAACACGCCATGGAAGCAGCGCCACGCCTACGTGCTGACCGTGGCGGCCGCGCGCCGCGACGGCGACTCGCTCGCGTGGGACTTCCCGAAGGACTTCCACGTCTCGCCGTTCATGGCGATGGCCCGCGACTACCGCTGGCGCCTGGGCCTGCCCGGCGAGCGCCTGCGCGTGCACATGGACGTGCTCGACGGCGAGGACCGCGAGTTCGACGCCACCCTGTCGCTGGAACGCCGCGCGCTCGACGGCCGCGGCCTGGCGCGCGTGCTCTGGCGCTATCCGCTGATGACGCTGCAGGTCGTCGCGGCGATCCACTGGCAGGCGCTGCGGCTGTGGTTCAAGCGCACGCCGGTACACGACCACCCCCACCCGACCCGAGGCCCCGCATGAACCAGACCGTCGACCACGCCATCACGACCGGACCCGCCTGGGGCGCGACCGACCGCTGGCTCCGCACGCGCCTGCTCGGCCGCCTCGACGGCCTGCGCCACGGCACGCTGCAGGTGGTCGATCCGGCCGGAATCACGACGCTCGGCGACGGCAGCGGCGAGCCGCTGATGCTGCAGGTCGTCGACCCGGCGTTCTACCGCGCGCTGGCGCTGCGCGGCAGCGTCGGCGCCGCCGAGGCGTACATGGACGGGCACTGGCAATGCGACGACCTCGTCGGGCTGGTGCGCCTGCTGGTGCGCAACCGCGCCCTGCTCGACGCGATGGAAACCGGCAGCGCGCGCCTCGGCGGCCTGGCGTTGAAGGCGCTGCACGCCCTGCGCCGCAACACCCGTGCCGGTTCGAGGCGCAACATCGCCGCGCACTACGACCTGGGCAACGCGTTCTTCTCGCTGTTCCTGTCGCCGGACCTGATGTACTCGTCGGCGATCTTCGAAGGCGACGACGACACGCTCGAGCAGGCGTCGCAGCGCAAGCTCGAGCGCATCTGCAGGCAATTGCGGCTGCGGCCGTGGGATCGCGTGGTCGAGATCGGCACCGGCTGGGGCGGCTTCGCGCTGCATGCGGCGAAACATTACGGCTGCCATGTCACCACGACGACGATCTCCGCCGAGCAGCACGCGCTGGCGAGCGCCCGCATCGCCGAGGCCGGCCTGCAGGACCGGGTGACGCTGCTGCGCGAGGACTATCGCGACCTGCGCGGCACCTACGACAAGCTGGTGTCGATCGAGATGATCGAGGCGGTCGGCGCCGACCACCTGCCGACGTACTTCGCGAAGATCGGCGAACTCGTCCGGCCCGGGGGCAAGGCGCTGGTGCAGGCGATCACGATCGAGGACCATCGCTACGCGCAGGCGCTGCGCTCGGTCGACTTCATCCAGCGGCATGTGTTCCCGGGCTCGTTCATCCCGTCGATCGCCGGGATGCTGGCCGCGAAGACCGGTGCGTGCGACCTGGCACTGGTGCAGCTCGAGGATTTCGGCGACTCGTACGCGCGCACGCTGCAGGCCTGGCGCCAGCGCTTCATGGCGCGGCTGGGCGACGTGCGTCGCCAGGGTTTCGACGAGCGCTTCATCCGCCTGTGGGAGTTCTACCTGGCGTACTGCGAGGGCGGCTTCCGCGAACGTTCGATCGGCGTGTCGCAGATGCTGTTCGCCAGGCCGGGCGACGGCGCGGCGCCGGAAGGCGGGGCACGCTGATGCGGCAGAAGATCGCCAATGCCGTCGGCTACCAGGCCGTCTGGTTCATCGCGGTGCTGTCGGCCGCCGCCGGCCTGGCGTGGCCGGGCATCGCGGCGGCGGCGCTGTTCGTCGCGCTGCAGCCGGCCGGTCCGCGCGGGCGCCGCGCCGATGTGGCGCTGTACGGCGCGGCTCTGCTGGCCGGCCTGGGCCTCGACGGCGGCCTGGCCGGCGCCGGCCTGCTCGACTACGCGGCCGCCAGCGCCTGGTCGCCGGCGCCGCTGTGGATCCTCGCGATCTGGGTGGCGTTCGCGGCGACGCTGGAGCGTTCGCTGGCCTTCCTGCAGACGCGCCCGCTGGCGGCGACGCTGCTGGGGGCGATCGGCGGGCCGCTGGCCTATCTCGCCGCCGCGCGGCTCGGCGCGGTGGCGCTTGCGGAGCCGTCGACCCCCGCGCTGTTGGCGCTGTCGGTGGGCTGGGCGGTGCTGATGCCGTCGCTCGCATGGCTGTCGGCGCGCCATCGCCCGCGGGTCGCGGCGGTTTCGCCGGGAGGCGCGCGATGAATGCCTGGGCGGTGCTGGTCGGCGTCTGGCTCGGCGCGGCCGTGATGCAGGCCATGGGCTGGCAGTGGCAGCGGCGGCGGCGCAACGCCGGCATCGTCGACGTGCTGTGGTCGCTGGGCATCGGCCTGTCGGCGCCGGTGCTGGCGCTGCTCGGCGACGGCGCGACGGCGCCGCGGATCGTGCTGGCCGTGCTCGGCGGCGGCTGGGGCCTGCGGCTGGCGTGGCATCTGTGGCGGCGCGTGCGCAGCGAGAAGGAGGACGGCCGTTACGCGCACCTGCGCACGCTCTGGGGCGACTCGGCCCCGAAGTGGTTCGGCTTCTTCCAGTTCCAGGCGCTGCTGGTGCCGCTGTTCGCGCTGCCGTTCCTGGCGGCCGCACGCAACCCGGTCGAGGGCGTCACGCCGTGGCTGCTCGCCGGCATCGCGGTATGGCTGCTCGGCGTCGGCGGCGAGGCGGTCGCCGACGCGCAGCTCGCGCGATTCCGCCACGACCCCGGCAACCGTGGCCGCACCTGCCGCGACGGCCTCTGGAAATACTCGCGGCACCCGAACTACTTCTTCGAATGGCTGCACTGGTTCGCCTACGTGCTGCTGGCGATCGGTTCGCCGATCGCCTGGCTGGCGTGGTCGGGGCCGGTGCTGATGTTCGTGTTCCTGCGCTTCCTCAGCGGCGTGCCGTGGACCGAGGCGCAGGCGCTGCGATCGCGCGGCGACGACTACCGCGACTACCTGCGCACGACACCGATGTTCTTTCCCTGGTTCCCGAAAAAATCCACGAGGGTTTCGCCATGACGATTTCCGGCACGCTGCCGATCCCCGCCGACGCCCCGGCGCCCGGCCTCACCGGCCTGGCCGAACGTGGCCTGCTGCCCGACGCGCTGGTGCGCGCCGGCATCCGCCGCCTGTGCGACCGGCGCCTGGCCGAGGAGCTCGAAGGCGGCAGCGACGGCCAGGACCGCCGCTTCCGCGAGCGCCTGGCGATGCTGCGCGAAAGCCCGGTGGCGATCCACACCGACGCCGCCAACCGCCAGCATTACGAACTGCCGCCGGCCTTCTTCCTGAACTGCCTCGGCCCGCGCCTGAAGTACTCGGGCTGTTACTACCCCACCGGCGACGAGTCGCTGGGCGACGCCGAGGAGGCGATGCTGGCGCTGTACGGAGCACGCGCCGGCCTCGTCGACGGCCAGGACATTCTCGAACTGGGCTGCGGCTGGGGCTCGCTGACGCTGTGGATGGCCGAGCGATTTCCGCATTCGCTGGTCACCGCGGTGTCGAATTCGCGGCCGCAGCGCGAGTTCATCGAGGCGCGCTGCCGCGAGCGCGGGCTCGACAACGTCAAGGTGCTGACCTGCGACGTGAACCGGCTCGAGCTGCCGGAAGTGTCGTTCGACCGCTGCGTCTCGATCGAGATGTTCGAACACATGCGCAACTACGAGACGCTGCTCGGGCGGATCGCCGGCTGGCTGCGGCCGGAAGGCCGGCTGTTCGTGCACATCTTCTGCCACCGCACCCTGCTCTACCCGTTCGAGACCGACGGCGGCGACGACTGGATGGGCCGGCACTTCTTCACCGGCGGGCTGATGCCGTCGGCCGACACGCTGGCGTTCTTCCAGCGCGACCTGACGCTGCGGCAGCGCTGGCTGGTGAACGGCACCCATTACGCGCGCACCGCCGAACACTGGCTGCAGGCGCAGGACGCCAACCGCGAGGCGGTGATGCCGATCCTGCGCGAAGCCTACGGCGACGCCGCCGGCCTGTGGTTCCAGCGCTGGCGCATGTTCTGGATGGCCTGCGCGGAACTGTTCGGCAGCCATGGCGGCGACGAGTGGATGGTCGCCCATTACGATTTCCGGAAGCACGCCCGATGAGCCGCCGCAACGGATTGTCCGCCCTGCTCGCCGCGACGCTGTGCGCGGGCTGCGCCAGCGGGCCGCCGACGATTCCCGCGGTCGCCTCGGTCGACGTCGACCGCTTCAGCGGCCGCTGGTACGTGATCGCGCACATCCCCAGCCGGCCCGAGCGCGAAGCCTGGAATGCGGTCGAAACCTATGCGCCGCCGGTCGATGGCGTCATCGCCACCACGTTCACGTTCAACAAGGGCGGCTTCGACGGCCCGGAAAAGGTGATGACACCGACGGGATTCGTGCGCGAAACGGGCAATGGCGCGGTCTGGGACATGCAGTTCGTCTGGCCGATCCGGGCCGAGTACGTGATCGTCGACCTCGACGCCGACTACACGCGCACGATCGTCGGCCGCAGCAAGCGCGACTACGCCTGGATCATGGCGCGCACGCCGACGATCTCCGACGCGCATTACCGGGCGGCGCTCGACAAGCTGGTCGCGCTCGGCTATTCGCTCGAGAACCTGCGCAAGGTGCCGCAGCGATGGCCCGACGCATCCCCCCAGTGACGTCGCGCGCGTCAGGCGCGACACGGGCGTCGCGTTCCGCGACGAAATGCCCGCGGGTCACGGCGCCGGGGGCGCCGCAAGCGAGGTAGTTCCCTCCTCCTCGTTGCTCGTCGCGAACCACCTCACTCGCGGCACCCCCGGTCCGGATGCCGCGGTATTCGGATCGAACGGCCACCATCGACACGGGGTCTGTCGACGAAAGCGTGCGTCATTGATTGCGACTTCGCTCGGCCCGCGTTCGTAAAGCGAGGCCAGCGGGCATCAACGTGTCGTCTGCCGAGGCAAAACCCGCAACGGGGCCTCGGGGATGCGGCTCCAGCCGCGCTTGCGATGATTCCATTTCCGCGGCCTGCACATTCCCGAAGGTCCCACCGCGAAGCGTGCGCTTCGTCCGTGCTCCTCCGGGGGGCGCCGCGGCATCAGTCCGCTCACTTCGGAACATCACGCGGCGGTATCGGAGCGTTCACTTCACCGTCCCGACGGAGCGCAGGACCGTCGCCGCCGAGGAGGAATAGCCCGAAGCGCGGTTGGACCCGCATCCCCGAGGCCCCGTTGCAGGTTTCGCCTCGGCGAACGCACCGGTGCACCGCCTGCCGCGATTTTCGCGTGCCCGCGGAGGGAAGCCTCAATCAATGACGAGTGCCAGCGTCGACAGACCAGGGGATGCCGCGCGGCCGTCCGGTCCGTGTGCCGCGGCGCGCGGACCGGGGCTGTCGCGAGTGAGGTGGTTCGGGACGAGCAACGAGGAGGAGCGAACTACCTCGCTTGCGGCAGACCCGGCGCCGCGATCCTCAGCTCTTCTTCTGGCTGAGCGCGACGCTGCCCAGGATCAGCGCGCAGGCGATGCCCATCGGCCACGTCAGCGACTCGCCGAGCAGCGTCCAGGCCCAGGCCACCGCGGCGATCGGCACCAGGTAGGTGACCGTGACCGCGCGCGCCGCGCCGATGCGCTGGATCAGGCGGTAATACATCGCGTAGGCCAGGCCGGTGCAGATCACGCCGAGGGCGACCGCCGACGCCCAGGCCTTGCCGCTGACCGCGTGCTCGGGCCAGTTGAAGCCGGCGAACGGCAGCGACAGCAGCGCCGCGCAGCCGAGCGTCGCGGCGGCGAGGCCCAGCGGCGGCAGGCCGGCGAACAGGCGCGGCACCAGGTTGGCGCCGACGCCGTACAGCAGCGCCGCGGCGACGCCGGCGGCGGCGGCCGGGCCGACGCTGGCGCCACCGGTCTTGTCGCTGGCCAGCACGACCACGCCGACGAAACCGACGCCCAGGGCGAGCGTCTTGCGCAGGCCGATCTTCTCGCCGAAGAACAGGAACGCGACCAGCGCGGTGAACAGCACCGCCATCGCATTGGTGATCGCGCCGACGCCGGCCGGCGCCCGCTGGGCGGCCCACGCGAACAGCAGGAACGGCACCGCCGAATTGATCGCGCCGACCAGCGCCAGTTTCGGCCACAGCCGCGCCGGGAACGCCGTGCGGTGGATCCACAGGAACGGCAGCAGCACCAGCGCGCCGAGCGCCAGCCGCAGTTCGCTGAGCACGCTGGCGCCGAACTCCGGTGCCGCGACCCGCTGGAACAGGAATGACGCGCCCCAGATCGCCGCCAGCAGCCCCAGTTCGACCGGGGTGCGCCACGCGGCCACGCCGACGGGGCGGATCGCGTCAACGCTCAGGGAGGGATTCTTCATCGGGGCGAACCTGTTTCGTGGCTGGAGGCCATTGTCCGTCGCCGCGCCGGCGGCACAAGCGCATACTTTCCGGGTCAGCCACAAATCCTGCTTGGGGATAGCGATGACCCTGCGTTCCGACTGGCTCCCGGCCCTGGCGGCGTTCGAATCGGCCGCCCGCCACCAGAACTTCGCCCATGCCGCCGAAGAGCTGCATCTCACCGCCAGCGCGGTCAGCCACCACGTGCGCAAGCTCGAGGCGCGACTGGGCGTGACCCTGTTCCAGCGCCAGGCGCGCGGCGTCGCACTGACCGCCGAGGGCCGGCAGCTCGCCGACGCGTCCAGCAATGCGCTGGCCGACCTGGACGGCACGCTGCGCCGGCTCAAGTCCACCGCCGGGGATGCCGCCCGCGTGCGGGTCACGACGCTGCACTCGCTGAGCTTCAGCTGGCTGATGCCCCGGCTGCCGCGGTTCGCGGGGGTACACCCCGAACTGGCGGTCGGCATCGAGACCGAAGCCGGGCTGGTGCGTTTCGACGAGGCCGGGCCAGACCTGGGCATCCGCCACGGACCGGGCCACTGGCCGGGGCTGACCGCGCACCTGCTGATGGACGAATCGCTGTACCCGGTCGCGTCGCCGTCGCTGGCGGGCGTCGACGCCGTGCGCGAACCGGCCGACCTGCTGAAGCTGCCGCTGATCGCCGATCTCGCCCGCCAGGGCTGGCCGGACTGGTTCCGCGCCGCCGGCCTGCATGGCGTGCGCCACGAGGAGCACTGGCGCTTCACCGACAGCACCGGCGCCCTGGAGGCCGCCGCGAGCGGGCTCGGCGCGGTGCTGGCGCGCGACCGCATCCTCGCCCCGTTCCTCGGTGACGGCCGCCTGCGGCGCCTGCCCGGGCCGGCGCTGACCGCGCGCTGGAGCTACTGGATCGTCTATCCGGCGCACAAGCGGCTGCGGCCGGCGGCGCAGCAGTTCGTCGACTGGCTGCTCGCCGATGTCGCCGCGCACGGGCCCTGAGCGGAGGCATCCGCTACCCTGTCGCCCCGTCCCGCCGAGTCCGCCCGCGTGATCTTCGTCGATGCCGACGCCTGCCCGAACGTGATCAAGGACATCCTGTTCCGCGCCGCCGAACGCGCACGCATGCCGACGGTGCTGGTCGCCAACGCGTGGGTGCGCACGCCGCCGTCGCGTTTTGTCAGTTCGGTGCAGGTGCCGGGCGGGCTGGACGTGGCCGACAGCGAGATCGTGCGGCGCTGCGCCGCCGGCGACCTGGTGGTGACCGCCGACATCCCGCTCGCGGCGCTGGTGATCGACAAGGGCGCGGTGGCGCTGAACCCGCGCGGCGAACTGTACACCGCCGATTCGATCGCGCAGCGGCTGTCGATGCGCAACTTCATGGACGAACTGCGCGGCGCGGGCGTGAATACCGGCGGCCCGCCGGTGTTCCATGCCCGCGACCGCCAGGCCTTCGGCGCCGCGCTCGACCGCTGGCTGGCGAAACAGCCGCGCCCCGCCCCGGAACAGGACTCACCGCCATGAACACCATCGAATTCGAGCTCGACCGCGACTACGTCGAGCTCAACCAGCTGCTCAAGCTCGTCGGCGCCTGCGACAGCGGCGGCATGGGCAAGGCGATCGTCGCCAGCGGCGCGGTCACCGTCGACGGCGAGGTGGAGCTGCGCAAGACGTGCAAGATCCGCGCGGGCCAGATCGTCCGGCTGGACGACATCGAGATCCGGGTGATCGCCGCCTGAGCGGCGACGCGGCAGGAGCGGGCGCGCGCCCTTCCGTCAGCGGCCACCGCCGCTGCGCCAGATCGACAGCAGCAGCCAGATCCCGCCGGTCACCGCACCGAGAAAACCGAGGAAGCCGAACACCGGCAGACCGAACAGCGTCGGCCCGCCGGACACGGTCATCACGATCGACGAGCCGATGATCAGCGCGGCGATGACGATGCCGACCACCAGCCGGTTGGTCGAATGCTCGAAGCGCTGGCCGAAGCTCTCCAGCCGCTCGACGTCGAGGTTCACGTTCAACTTGCCGCTGCGCAGCGCCCGCAGCAGCTGCCGCAGTTCCGCCGGCATCGCCGCCAGCAGACCGAGCGTGTCGCCGAGCACGCGCCGCCCGCGCCGGGCGATCGCCCGCGGCGCGTAACGCGCCAGCATCACCCGCTGCAGGAACGGCGCCGCCTCGCCGGCCATGTCGAAGTCCGGGTCGAGGCGGCGGCCGACGCCTTCCAGCGTCACCAGCACCTTCACCATCATCGCCAGGTCCGCCGGCAGCGCGATGCGGTGCTCGCGCAGCAGCGCGGTGATCTCGCCCATCATCGTGCCCAGGTGCAGATCCTTCAGCGGCACGCCGTGGTAGTGGTCGATGAAGGCCTCGATCCGCTCGGTGATCACATCGGCATCGACGTGGTCGTCGAGTGCCCAGTCGAGCAGGATCTGCGCGACCGGCGCCGCGTCGCGGCGAACGAGGCCGTCGAACAGGTCGACCATCTGCTGCCGGCGGGCCTCCGACAGCCGGCCGACCATGCCGTAATCGATCAGCGCGAGGCGGTCGCCCGGCAGCCAGAACACGTTGCCCGGGTGCGGATCGGCGTGGAAGAACCCGTCTAGGAACAGCATCTTCAGCTCGACCTGCGCGCCGATCCGGGCGATGCGGCGGCGGTCGGCGCCGGCGGCGTCGAGCGCGTCCAGGTCCGACAGCGGCACGCCGGCGACGAACTCCTGCACGTTCACCCGCTCGCCGGTGAGCGCCCACTCGACCCGCGGCACCACCAGCGCCGGCTCGTCGGCGAACGCGGCGGCGATGCGTTCGGCGTGGCGGCATTCGGCCGCGAGGTCGAGCTCGGCGGTCAGCGAGGCCTGCAGCTGGCGCACCAGCGCGCGCGGCTGGTAGCGGCGCAGGTCCGGCGACTCGGCCTCGATGATGCCGGCCAGCCGCTGCAGCAGGCGCATGTCGGCCTCGACCAGCGCGCGGATGCCGGGACGGCGCACCTTGACGACCACGTCGCCGCCGTCGTGCAGGCGCGCGCGGTACACCTGGGCGATCGACGCGGCGGCGATCGGTTCGGGGTCGAACATCGCGAACACCGCCTCCGGGGCGCCGCCGAGGTCGGATTCGAGCTGTTCGCGCACCTCGGCGAACGGCACGGCCGGCACGCGGTTCTGCAGCTTCTCGAACTCGGCGATCCACTCCGGCGCGAACAGGTCCACGCGCGTGGCCAGCACCTGTCCGAGCTTGACGAAACTCGGCCCCATCTCCTCGAACGCGCGCCGCACCCGCACCGGCGGCGGCAGGCGGACGAATTCCTCCAGGTGCTGCACGTCGACCACCCGGCCGGCGCGCTCGAGCGCCTTCGCCAGCCCCATCCGCCGGACCAGGTCGCCGAAACCGTAGCGCACCAGCACCGAGGCCACTTCGTGCAGCCGGCCCAGGTCGCGGGCCGCCGACAGGGTTTCCCAGAGCATGGCCGCCTCCGCCGTGGTGACTGTGCGCGAGGTTAACGCACCCCCCGGCGGCGGCGTTTGACGTGCGTCAGGGGCCCATGTGGAAGAAGTTGAGCTTGTTGCCGTCCGGATCGCGGAAATAACCGCCGTAGAAGCCGAACCCGCGGTCGCCGGGCGCGCCCTCGTCGGTGCCGCCCAGGCGCAGCGCCAGCGCATGCAGTTCGTCGACCTTGGCGCGGCTGCCGGCCAGCAGCGCGGTCATGTTGCCGTTGCCGCGGTGGTGCGGGTTCTGGTCGTACGGCGTGACGATGCCGAACGCCGGCTGCCCGCGCGCGACGCCCCACAGGATCAGCCGGTCGCCGATCTCCATGATGCGTTTGGCACCGAGCGCGGCGAACAGCGCGTCGTAATACGCCGCCGCGCGCGGCATGTCGTCCGTTCCCACCGTCACGTAACCGATCATCGCTTCCTTCCCGCCGTGGTTGTGGGACGGACTGTCGCCGCGCGCGCGCGCCGGCGCCAGCGGCACATCCGACGGCGGCGGCGGATTTCGCCCGTCAACCCAGCATCGGCAGCTTCAGGCCCTTCTCGCGCGCGCATTCGATCGCGATGTCGTAGCCGGCGTCGGCATGGCGCATCACGCCGGTGCCGGGGTCGTTCCACAGCACGCGTGCGAGGCGCTTCGCGGCGGCGTCGGTGCCGTCGGCGACGATCACGACGCCGCTGTGCTGGCTGTAGCCCATGCCGACGCCACCGCCGTGGTGCAGGCTGACCCAGGTGGCGCCGCCGGCGACATTGAGCATCGCGTTGAGCAGCGGCCAGTCGGAGACGGCGTCGCTGCCGTCCTTCATCGCCTCGGTCTCGCGGTTGGGCGACGCGACGCTGCCCGAATCGAGATGATCGCGGCCGATGACGACCGGCGCCGACAGTTCGCCACTGCGCACCATCTCGTTGAACGCCAGCGCGAGGCGATGGCGATCGCCGAGGCCGACCCAGCAGATGCGCGCCGGCAGGCCCTGGAAGGCGATGCGCTCGCGCGCCATGTCCAGCCAGCGGTGCAGGTGCGGGTCGTCGGGAATCAGTTCCTTGACCTTGGCATCCGTCTTGTAGATGTCCTCCGGATCGCCGCTGAGCGCGACCCAGCGGAACGGGCCGACGCCGCGGCAGAACAGCGGCCGCACGTAGGCCGGCACGAACCCCGGGAAGTCGAACGCGTCCTTGCAGCCGACGTCGAAGGCCATCTGCCGGATGTTGTTGCCGTAGTCGAACGTCGGTACGCCCATGTCCTCGAAGTTCAGCATCGCCTCGACATGCGTGCGCATCGAATGCTTGGCGGCGTCGACGACGCGGGCGGGATCGTTCTTCTGTTCGCTGAACCATTCCTCCAGCGTCCAGCCGGCCGGCAGGTAGCCGTGCAGCGGGTCGTGCGCGGAGGTCTGGTCGGTGACGGCATCGGGACGCACGCCGCGACGCACCAGTTCGGGCAGCACCTCGGCGGCGTTGCCGAGCAGCGCGATCGATTTCGCCTCGCCGGCCTCGGTGTACTTCGCGATGCGCGCCAGCGCGTCGTCGAGGTCGGTCGCCTGCTCGTCGACGTAGCGGGTGCGCAGGCGCATGTCGATGCTGGTCTGCCGGCATTCGATGTTCAGCGAGCAGGCGCCGGCGAGCGCCGCCGCCAGCGGCTGCGCGCCGCCCATGCCGCCCAGGCCCGCGGTCAGGATCCAGCGGCCGCGCAGGTCGCCGCCGTAATGCTGGCGGCCCATCTCGACGAAGGTCTCGTAGGTGCCCTGGACGATGCCCTGGCTGCCGATGTAGATCCACGAGCCGGCGGTCATCTGGCCGTACATCGCCAGGCCCTTGCGGTCGAGCTCGTTGAAGTGCTCCCAGGTCGCCCAGTGCGGCACGAGGTTGGAGTTCGCCAGCAGCACGCGCGGCGCGTCGGCGTGGCTCGGGAAGACGCCGACCGGCTTGCCGGACTGGATCAGCAGCGTCTCGTCGTCGCCGAGCGTGCGCAGCGAGGCCAGGATCGCGTCGTAACACGGCCAGTCGCGGGCGGCGCGGCCGATGCCGCCGTACACCACCAGCTCGGCCGGGTTCTCGGCCACGTCCGGGTCCAGGTTGTTCTGGATCATCCGGTACGCGGCTTCGCTGAGCCACGAGCGGCAGCTGAGGGTGCTGCCGCGCGGGGCGCGGATCACGCGGGAGGGGTCGTTGCGGTTGGCGGACATCGGCGGCTCCAGGGGCGAGCCGCGATTTTACGGGGTCCGACCCCTGTTTTGCCCGCCCGTCAGTGGCGGATCGTGGCGCTCGGGCTGAGCCTGCGGATCGCGTCGGCGGTGTCGACGGCGCCGGTGCGGTCGATCTGCTCCTTGTCGTAGGACTCGCCGGGCAGGCCGTTGCAGCCGTCCTCGTCGCGGGACGGGGTGCGCGTGCCGGTGTCGCGGACGCAGCCGCGCGCCGACGCGTCCTCCGCGGCGGCGGCGCTGATCAGCACGGGCTCGTCGGCCGGCGCGGCCGGAAGCACCGGCTCGGCGGCGACGGGTTCGGGCAGTTCGACGCGGTCGCAGGCCAGCGCGGCCAGCGGCGAGAACGCGAGCAGCAGGGGAAGGACGAAGCGCTTCATGGCGGGGCTCCTGCGGGATGTGCACGCCGAGTGTAGACCCGCGTTCAGGGGCGAAACTTGCTGCCGGCTGAGCGGTCAGTCCGACAGCAGCGTGCGCAGCGCGTCGTGGTAGCGCCTGCCGATCGCCGCCGCATCCCGATGCCGGCCGCCGGACACCGGCTGCCGGCCGGCGACGTGCACCGTGTCCACCAGCGGGCGATTGCCGGCGAACACGACCCGGTCGTGCAGGTTGTCGGCCGTCGCGCAGGCGAGCGCCGCGGCGTCCGGATCGAGCGTCAGGAAATCGTCCGCCGCCGGTGCCGGCTGGCCGCAGGCGCGCAGGCCGCCTTCCAGCGCCTGCCGGTAGAGCAGCGCGCCGGTGCTGGGTTCCCCGCGGTCGACGGCGATGTTGCGCCGGCGCAGCGCCAGGCGCTGGCCGTATTCGAGCCAGCGCAGTTCCTCCACCGGCGACACCGACACGTGCGAATCCGAACCGATGCCCCAGTGGCCACCGGCGGCGAGGAACTCGCGGAGCGGGAACAGGCCGTCGCCGAGGTTGGCCTCGGTGGTCGGGCAGATCGCGACGGTGGCGCCGCTGGCGGCGATGCCCTGCACTTCCGCGCCGGTCAGGTGGGTCGCGTGCACCAGCGTCCAGGCGGCGTCGACGTCGGCATGGCCGAGCAGCCACTCGACCGGGCGGGCGCCGCGCAGCGCCTCGCATTCCTGGACCTCGCCGATCTGTTCGGCGATGTGGATGTGGATCGGCATCGGCGTCGGTTCGATGGCCGCCAGCAGTTCGCGCATCGCCGCCTCCGGCACCGCGCGCAGGCTGTGCAGCGCGACGCCGACCCGCAGGGTCGGATCCTCGAGCGCACGCAGCGTCTGCAGCAGCGCCAGGTAGGCATCCAGCGTGTGGCCGAAGCGGCGCTGGCGGTCCGACAGCGGCCGGCCGTCGAAGCCGCCGGTCATGTACAGCACCGGCAGCAGCGTCAGCCGGATGCCGGTGTCGCGGGCGGCGGCGACCAGCGCCTTCGACATCTCGGCCGGGTCGGCGTACGGGCGGCCGTCGGGATGGTGGTGCAGGTAGTGGAATTCGCAGACCGTGGTGTAGCCCGATTCCAGCATCTCGGCGTACAGCTGGCAGGCGATCGCGTGCTGGCTGTCGGGGGTGACCCGGCCGGCGAAGCGGTACATCAGCTCGCGCCAGGTCCAGAAGCTGTCTTCCGGATGCGACTGCCGCTCGGCCAGCCCGGCCATCGCCCGCTGGAACGCATGCGAGTGCAGGTTGGGCATGCCCGGCAGCCGCCAGGGCGACGGCGGGGCCTTCGGCGCGGGGTTCGACGGGCTCGGCATGCGCGGCAGTTTCGCATGCGGTCGCGGCGGCCGCATACAATCGCCGGCATGAGCGCCCTGTCCGGATTCACCGTGCTGGAACTGTCGCGGGTCCTGGCCGGGCCCTGGTGCGGGATGATGCTGGCCGACCTGGGTGCGGACGTGATCAAGCTCGAGTCGTTCGGCGGCGACGATACGCGCGGCCTGGGCCCGCCGTTCCTGCGCGGGGCCGAAGGCACGCCGCGCGAGGGCATGTCGGCGTATTTCGCCTGCTGCAACCGCGGCAAACGCTCGCTGGCGATCGACCTGCGCGCGCCGGCGGCGCAGCCGCTGCTGGACGCGCTGATCCGCCGCGCCGACGTGCTGGTGGAGAACTACCGCACCGGCGCCGCCGAGAAACTCGGCGTCGGCTGGGAGCGCGTGTCGCAGCTCAATCCGCGCCTGGTGTACTGCTCGATCTCCGGCTACGGCCGCGACGGTCCCGGGGCGACACGCGCCGGTTACGACGTCGTCGTGCAGGCCGAGGCCGGGATGATGGCGATCACCGGCGAAGCCGACGGCGAACCGCACAAGGTCGGCGTCGCGATCGCCGACCTGGCCACCGGCCAGAACGCCGCGACCGCGATCCTGGCGGCGCTGCTGCAGCGCGCGCGCACCGGCCGGGGCCAGCGCATCGACCTGTCGCTGTTCGACACGCAGCTGGCGCTGCTGGCCAATGTCGCCAGCTCGACGCTGTTCACCGGTGCCGACGCGGTCCGCCAGGGCAACGCGCACGCCAGCATCGTGCCCTACCAGGTATTCCGGGCCGCCGACCGGCCGTTCGTGCTGGCGGTGGCGAGCGAGAAACTGTGGGCCGACACCTGCGCCGCGCTCGACCGTGCCGACTGGCGCGACGACCCGCGCTTCCACGACAACGCCGCACGCGTCGCCCATCGCGACGAACTCTGCGGTCGGATGGCGGCGCTGTTCGCCACCGAGGTCGCCGCGCACTGGCTGCAACGATTCGGCGCCGCCGGCATTCCCGCGGCGCCGGTGAACGGCGTGCGGGACGCGCTCGACCACCCCGTCGCGCACGCGCGCGGCATGCGCGTCGAAAGCGCCGGCGTTCCGATGGTCGGCAGCCCGCTGAAGCTTTCCGCATCGCCGGTGACCCATGCCGTGCCGCCCCCGGGACTGGGCGAGCACAGCGACGAGCTCGCGCGCCTGTGCGGTTTCGATCCGGCGGCATTGCGCGCCGAAGGAGCGATCGCGTGATCGGCCGTCTCGCCCCGCCCTGGGACCGCCTGCTGCTGGATGCGCGGCTGGCGACGCTGCGCGACGACCTCGGCGCGTACGGCGCCATCGAGGACGCCGCGATCGCGTGGAAGGACGGCCTGATCGCCTGGGCCGGCCCGCGCGCCGACCTGCCGGGCGAACCGGCGCAGCTCGCCGCGCGCGTCGAGTCGGTCGAGAACCGCTGGATCACGCCGGGGCTGGTCGACTGCCACACGCACCTGGTGTTCGCCGGCAACCGGGCGCCGGAGGCCGAACGCCGGCTGCAGGGCGCCACCTACGAACAGATCGCCCGCGAAGGCGGCGGCATCTTGTCGTCGGTGGTCGCGATGCGCGCGACCGACGAGGAGGCGCTGCTGGCGCAGTCGCTGCCGAGGGCGCGGGCGCTGCGCGCCGACGGTGTCACCAGCCTCGAGATCAAGTCCGGGTACGGGCTCGATTTCGCCAACGAACGCAAGATGCTGCGGGTCGCGCGCCGCATCGGCCAGCAGCTCGGCCTCACCGTGCGCACGACCTATCTCGCCGCGCACGCGCTGCCGCCCGAATACGCCGGCCGCGGCGACGATTACATCGACGCGGCGATCGGCTGGCTGCCGCGGCTGCACGCCGAGGGGCTGGTCGACGCGGTGGATGCGTTCTGCGAAGGCATCGGCTTCTCGCCGGCGCAGACGCGGCGGCTGTTCGAGGCCGCGGCCGCGCTCGGGGTGCCGGTGAAGCTGCACGCCGACCAGCTGAGCGATCTCGGCGGCGCGGCGCTCGCGGCCGAATTCGCCGGCCTGTCGGCCGACCACATCGAATACAGCGGCGAGGCTGCGGTGCAGGCGATGGCCGCCGCCGGCACCGTCGCGGTGCTGCTGCCGGGCGCCTACCACGTGCTGCGCGAAACGAAGCTGCCGCCGCTCGATGCGCTGCGCGCGCACGCGGTGCCGATGGCGATCGCCACCGACCTCAACCCCGGCACGTCGCCGGTGGTGTCGCTGCGGCTGGCGATGACGCTGGCCTGCACGCACTTCCGCATGACGCCGGAAGAGGCGCTGCGCGGCACCACGCTGCATGCGGCGCGCGCGCTCGGCCTGCACGACCGCGGCCGCCTCGTGCCCGGCCAGCGCGCCGATCTGGTGCAGTGGAACATCGAGCACCCGGCCGAGCTCGCCTACTGGCTGGGCGGCGATCTCGTGCATTCGGTGACGATCGGCGGGCGCCAGGTCCGCGACTGACGCG
>JAKFCL010000146.1:0-1526 GCA_036676665.1 Arenimonas sp.
GATCCGCAGTCCGATGCCGCGCCTCGCCCCGCCGTGGCAATGGGTCGGCGCATGGCTGGCCGCCGCGGCGTTGGCGATGGTGATGCCGGCCGGCGATGCGGCGGCGACCCGACAGCCCTTCGATCTGCCGCCGGAACAGCTCGCGCCCGGCGACTACCTGTGGCTGCCGGAAGCGGCGCCCGCCGGTCCGCTGCTGCTGGTCGTCAGTATTCCCGAACAGCGCGCGTACCTGTACCGCAACGGCCTGCGCATCGCCGTCAGCACGGTGTCGACCGGCCGCGAGGGCAACGAGACGCCGGCGGGGGTCTACACGATCCTGCAGAAGAAGCGCGAGCACTACTCCAATCTCTACGACGACGCGCCGATGCCGTTCATGCAGCGGCTGACCTGGGGCGGCGTCGCGCTGCACGCCGGTCGGCTGCCCGGTTATCCGGCTTCGCACGGCTGCGTGCGGCTGCCGGCGGAATTCGCCGAGCGGCTGTTCGGCGTGTCGGAACTGGGCATGACGGTCGTCGTCGCCGACAACCAGGCCGGCATACCCGGCACGGTCCATCCGGGCTGGCTCGCGCCGGAAGTCGCGACCGCGGCGACGGCCGCCGACGCGCCGCGCGCGGATGGCGTCGACGCGCCAGGGGAAGAGAAACCGGCGATGCCGCCGGTGGCGCTGGCGGAGGAGACGTTCTTCTGGGAACCGGAGCGCTCGCCGACGGGCCCGATGACGGTGCTGCTGAGCCTGGCCGACCGCCGCATCCGCGTGCTGCGCAACGGGATCGAGATCGGCCGCTCCGCGTTCTCGCTGGACGGACCGGTTCCCGCCGGCACCCGCGTGCTGCAGCTGCAGTCGGGAACGCAGCCCGGCGAGAACCGCCACGTGCCCGGGCAGCCGCGACTGAACTGGACGCGCCTGGACATCGATGCGGGGGCCGCGGCCGATCGCGGGGCGTCCGCCGAACCCGACAGCTACGACGCGCTGCGCCTGCCGCCGGGATTCGTCCGGCAGGTCTATGCGGAACTGCGTCCGGGCACGACGGTGGTGCTGACCGACCTGCCCGAGCAGCCGAGTGCGCCGGCCGTGCCGATCCTGGAGACTGGCAGGGCGCCGGAATCGCGCTAACGAGGCCTGTTCCGGGGGCGGGAAATCCGGTTTCGTCGGCGGATCGGCGGTTTCGTCGCAATCCGCTGGTGGCGCGCGGCGGGCATGGCTAGCGTCTGCGTCGACCTCCCCACCGGCCGCCGCCATGTGCCTTCGAACCCGCCTCCTGAAACTCGCGTTGATCGCCGCCGTCGCCGGCCTCGCCGCCTGCGACGGAAGTTCCGACGCCACCGCCACCATCGCCCGCTCGTTCGTCGACGGGGACCGCATCGACATGGACTGGGTGCGGACGTGGAAGGACCGCGCCCGTTTCGAATGTGTCGCCAGCACGAGCGGCGTCTGCCGGGTGATCGTGTTCGTGACCGAGTGCCCGGGCCCCGCCTGCGGCGTGCGCGTGCTGCGCGAGTTCCCGCTGAAGGCCGGCGAGGTCGCC
>JAKFCL010000147.1:0-2874 GCA_036676665.1 Arenimonas sp.
GCGGGCGCCTGTTCCTTCTCCGCACGGCAAAAGGGCGTTCCGGCAGGTTTGCTGGTGGCTGCCGCCGACCGGGTCAGCCCGCCGGCGATCGGCGCGGCAAGCAACAGGCTCGCCGGCAGGCGATCGGCTTTGTCGCTGTCGCTGGGACGCCGAGCCGGCGGCAGTCCGGCCCAGGCGCGGCCGGTTCAGTCGAACTTGACCAGGTTGAGCACCGGCAGCGGGCCGCCGGGGAACTGCGCCAGGCGGCCACCTTGGTCCAGGCTGCCGAGGTCGATGCCGGCGAAGCCGAGGCGCTCGATCAGCTGCGCGACCCTGGCTTTCGCCGCGGCATCGTCGCCGGAGTAGAACAGC
Organism: Arenimonas sp.; assembly: GCA_036676665.1. Lineage (GTDB taxonomy): Bacteria > Pseudomonadota > Gammaproteobacteria > Xanthomonadales > Xanthomonadaceae > Arenimonas. The sequence continues at coordinate 352 of JAKFCL010000147.1, forward strand.
ACGCGGCGCCCGCCTTCGGCCCGCGGATCACTGGCCAGCAGCGCCGCCTGCAGGTGGTTGAAGGCCTTGACCAGACGCGCCCCCGGCAGCAACTCGGCGACCACCGCGCTGGAAACGCGACCGCCCAGGTCGACGGCCTGGAACAGCGGCGCCTCGATGGCGTTGTTGGCGTCGATGACGATGCGTCCCTGCCAGGGCCCAAGGTCCTTGACCGCGGCGGGCAGCTTCGACCAGTTGACCGCGAGGAAGACCGTATCGGCCTGGGCCGCCTCGGCGGCGGAAACCGCCTTGGCATGCGGGCCGAGCGCGCCGACCAGGTCGGCCAGGCTGTCCGGGCCACGGCTGTTGGCGATGCTGAAGTCGAGGCCGGCAGTGGCCAGTTGCCGGGCGATGGCCGAGCCGATGGCGCCGGCGCCGATGATGGCGATAGTCATGTCGATGTCTCCAGATAAGGGGTGCAAAGGGTCAGGCGGTAAAGCCGCCATCGACCAGCAACTCGGCGCCGCTGACGAAGGCCGCCTGCGGGCTGGCCAGGTAGGCCACGGCGTCGGCGATGTCGGTGCCGCTGCCGTAGCGGCCGAGCGCGATGCTGGGCCGCACGAAGTCGGCGACCGGGCCGTCGGCCGGATTCATGTCGCTGTCGGTCGGGCCGGGGTGCACGGTATTCACGGTGATCCCGCGCGGGCCGAGGTCGCGCACCAGGCCGCGGCTGAAGCCGGCGATCGCGCCCTTGCTCAGGGTGTAGGCCGAGGCGGTGGCGAAGGCCGCGTAGTGCACCATCGAGCTGCCGATGTGGATGATCCGCCCGCCCTGGCCCATGTGCCGCAGCGCCTCCTGGGTGGCGACGAACACGCCGGTGACGTTCACCGCGAGGATCCGCTGGAAGTCGGCGAAGGCGATCTGTTCGGGGGCGCCGAGCACGCTGATGCCGGCGTTGTTGACCAGGATGTCGAGCCTGCCGAAGGTCGCGGCGACCTGGCCGACCGCGGCGCGCACGGCCTCGGGGTCGCCGGCGTCGGCCTGGATGGCGAGGGCCCGGCCGCCGGCGGACTCGATGGCCTCGACCACCGCCGCGGCCTTGTCGGGCGAGGCATGGTAGGTGATGGCGACGCTGGCGCCGTCGGCAGCCAGGCGCTTGGCGATGGCCGCGCCGATGCTGCGCGAGCCGCCGGTGACCAGGGCGACCTGGCCGGAGAGGGGGAGGGTGGTGCTGTTCATGCTGTGAGCCTCAATGGTTGTGGTGGGTGAGGCTATGAAACGCCTTTGCATTTAGCCGCAGTAGCGGGTAATGACTGGAATTACTTTCAACTAATGCTTGAGTATGCAGGTGGCGCCGCAGGAGCCAGCCTGCCGTGGTCCGGCATTCCGGTGGTCCGGCGCCCCGGCGATGTACCTTGTCGCGCCAAACGAAAGGCTATGTCTCTGTTATGTGTTGCGCTCGGCGCTCGAGTGCGAGGCTGTCTGGCGTCGTAGGGTGCGCCATGCGCACCGAGCCCCAGGCCTGCGCTGGTGCGCACGGCCTAGGCGGCCCCGCGCACCCTACCCAAACGCCTCATGCAACACCCAACTGGTACATAGCCAAACAAAAGCATCGCCGGAGTGCTGGCTCCTACAAACGACGCAATAGCCAACTGGGGCAGAACCTATGGAAACCCTGGCCAATCTCGAAGCCTTCGTCCGCAGCGCCGAACTCGGCAGCTTCTCCGCCGCCGCCCGCCGTCTGGCCCTGACCCCGGCGGCGGTGAGCCGCAACGTCGCCCAGCTGGAGGCCAACCTCGGCGTCCGGCTGTTCCTGCGCAGCACCCGCAAGCTGAGCCTGACCGAGGCCGGCGAACGCTTCCTGCACAATGTCGGTGGCGGCCTGGCGAGCATCCAGGCAGCCATCGCCGACCTCAGCAGCAACGCCGGGCAGCCGGCCGGCGTGCTCAGGCTCAGCGCCGCGCCGGCGTTCGCCCGCGACCACCTGCTGCCGCTGATGCCGGAATTCCTCGCCCGCTACCCGGCGGTGGTGCCGGACTGGCACCTGGACAATCGCCAGGTGGAGCTGATCGGCGAGGGCTTCGACGCCGCCATCGGCGGCGGCATCGAACTGGCCCCCGGGGTGGTGGCGCGCCAGTTGGCGCCGGCGCATCTGCTGCTGGTGGCGGCGCCCGCTTACCTGCGGGGCCGGACGTTGCCGCAACATCCCGACCAGCTGGGGCAACTGGACAGCCTGGCCATGCGCTCGCCGCGGAGCGGCAAGGTGCGCCAGTGGATGCTGCGCACGGCCGGCGGGGCGCAGGCGCCGCTGGAGCTGCGCCCGCGCATGCTGGTCAACGACCCCGAGGCCCTCTGCCGCGCCGCGCTGCTGGGCATGGGCGTGGCCCTGCTGGCCATGCCCGACGTGCTGGCGCACCTGGAGAGCGGCGCGCTGCGGCGCCTGCTGCCGGACTGGTACGTGGACGCTGGGCCGATCGCGCTGTACTTCGCCGGCAACAAGCTGCTGCCGGCCAAGACCCGCGCCTTCGTCGACTTCGTCGTCGA
>JAKFCL010000148.1:0-2697 GCA_036676665.1 Arenimonas sp.
GGCGAGCACGCGGGTTTCGTCGACCTGCTCGCCGAGGTCGGCCGCCAGCTCGGACGGCGCACGCCGGCGCGGGCGACGCCGGCCTGGGTGCTCGGGGCGTACGCGCGGGTCGTGGATGCCGTGTCCCGCGTCACCGGTCGCAAACCGGAGATCACGCCGGCGGCGGCGGTGTTCACCTGCCACCACCTGCGGGTCGATTCGGGAAAGGCCGAGCGCCTGCTCGACTACCGCACCACGCCCTTGCCGGCACTGCTCGCCGACACGATCGCCTGGCTGCGCGCCGAAGGCCTGGTGTCGCCTCAGCCGCCGCGCAGGCCGTAGCGGGTGGTGCACTCGGCCGCCGACACCGGCCGCGAGAACAGGTAACCCTGGCCCAGCGACAGCCCGAGCAGGCGCAGCTGGTAACGCTGCTCCTCGGTCTCGATGCCTTCGGCGATCACTTCCATGCCCAGCGAATCGGCCAGCAGGCGGATCGCGCGCACGATCGCCGTGCTGCCGCCGCTCTCGCCGCTGCGCAGTTCGGCGACGAAGCTGCGGTCGATCTTCAGCCCGTGCAGCGGGAAGCGGTGCAGGTACGACAGCGACGAATAGCCGGTGCCGAAATCGTCCAGCAGCGTCAGCACGCCGGCTTCGCGCAGGCGCGCCAGGCAGGCCTGCACTTCCTCGGGCTGCTCGAGCAGCGCGCCTTCGGTGACTTCCAGCCGCAGGTTCGCCGGCTTCACCTGGTGGCGGGACATCAGTTCCAGGATCCGCCGGTCGAAGTCGTGCGCGCGCAGGTGCCGCGGCGACACGTTCAGCGTGACGTAGGTGCTGCCGCCGCAGTGGCGGTGGATGTCCCGGCACACCAGGTCGTAGATCTGCCAGTCCATCGGCTCCAGGCTGCCGGTCTCCTCGGCGATCGCCAGGAACTCGCCGGGCATGCACAGCCCGCGCACCGGGTGGGTCCAGCGCATCAGCGCCTCGAACCCCACCAGCGCCCCGTCGGCCAGCGACACGATCGGCTGGTAGTGCGGCTCGAACTCGTTGCGCTGCAGTGCCCGGCGCAGGTCGCCCTCCAGCTCCAGCAGCTTCAACGCCGCCTCGTGCAGGTGCTCGTCGAACAGCGCGTAGCGCTGGCGGCCGGTCGCCTTGGCGCGGTACATCGCCACGTCGGCGTCGCGCAGCAGCTCTTCCGGGCTGCGGTAGCGGCTGTCGACCAGGGCGATGCCGATGCTGGCCGAGGTGTAGAGCTCCTTGCCGGCGATGCGCATCGGCTCGGCCAGCGAGCGGATCACCCGGTCGGCGACCGCGACGGCGTCCTCGGCCGTGTGGATGAAGTCCAGGATGATCGCGAATTCGTCGCCGCCCAGTCGCGCCACCATGTCGGGGTCGCGCACGCAGCGGCCGATCCGGCGCGCCGCTTCCTTCAGGAGTTCGTCGCCGACCAGGTGGCCGACCGAATCGTTGATCACCTTGAAGCGGTCCAGGTCCAGGAACAGCACCGCGAAGAGCTGCGTCGGGTCGTAGCGGAACCGCGACAGCGCCATGCCCATCCGCCCGAGCAGATGGCTGCGGTTGGGCAGGCCGGTCAGCGTGTCGTGCATCGCCTCGTGCTTGAGCTTGTGCTCCATGCGCTCGCGCACCGAGATCTGGTCGAGCAGTTCGCGGTTGGCGTCGGCCAGTTCGCTGGTGCGCGACTGGACGCGCTGCTCCAGGTCGGCATAGGCCTGGCGCAGCGACGCGTGCGCCTGCCGCCGTTCCAGCGCCTGCGCGATGTGGAACGAGACGAAGTTCAGCAGTTCCTGGTCGCGGCCGGTGTACAGGTAATCGGGGGTGTAGCTCTGCACGGCGATCACCCCGACCGGCTTGCCGCCGATCTGCAGGGGCACGCCCAGCCAGCACACCGACGGCGTGCCGAACGACTGCACCTTGCCTTCGGCGACCAGGTCGTGGATGTCGTTGCGGTCGGCGAGCAACGGCTGGCCGGTGGCCAGCACGTATTCGGTCAGGCCCTTGGCGAGCTTGCGCCGCGGCCGCTTCTGGTCGCGTTCGTCCACCGAATACGGGAAGTCCAGCTCCTGGCCGTCCTCGGTTTCCAGCGCGATGAAGAAATTGCGGGCATCCAGCAGGTTGCTGACGATGCCGTGCACCTCGGCGTAGAAGTCCTCGAGGCTCTCGCTGCGCCCGGCCAGTTCGGCGATGCGGAACAGCGCCGCCTGCAGGCGCTCGGCGCGTTCGCGTTCGGCCACCTGTTCGCGCAGTTCGCGCGTGCGTTCCTCGACGCGGCGCTCCAGTTCCTCCTGCGCCTCGCGCCGGCCCAGCGCGGTGAGGATGTGCTGGGCGACGTAACCCAGCAGCACGCGGTCTTCCTCGCTGTAGCGCCACTCGGGCTCGTAGCTCTGCACCACCACGCAGCCGCGCACGACGCCCTCGTCGACCATCGGCACGCCCATCCAGTCCTCGGAGTCGGGGCCCAGCGTCTCGTCGCGCGACACCCCCAGCTCGCGGCGGACCTGGTCGGACGGGCCCAGCACCGGCTTGCCGTGGCGGATCAGCGCCAGCGTCAGCGAGTTGCCCATCGCCGCGGCCGGGATCTCCTCGTCCGGATCCGGCATCACCGGGTCCTGGCTGTCGGCGAAATAGATGAAGCGCAGCGTGTCGCTGTCGGGCGAATACCGCACGATGTAGAAGTTCTCGGCGTACATCAGCCGGCCGACG
>JAKFCL010000149.1:0-1733 GCA_036676665.1 Arenimonas sp.
AGACCTACGAGATCAGCCGCATCGAGACGCCGTAGTCGCCGCGGTTCCGGCGGCCTGGGCGCGACGACGCCTTCGATCCCGCCAGCGGTTCACCGGCGACCTCAATCCTGCGAACGTTTGACCAGCGCCTTCGCCGGCGCGTCCGCGTCGGCGATGCGCCACAGGTACAGGCCGGCCAGCGTGCGGTACGGCCCCCAGACTTCGCCACGTTCCGCCAGGTCGCGCGGGCGCGGCATTTCCTCCTGCCGGTCCAGGCGCTGCGCACCCTTGCGCACGCCCAGGTCGTCCACCGGCAGCACGTCGGGGCGCCCGAGCTTGAACATCAGCATCATCTCCACCGTCCAGCGGCCGATGCCGCGCACGGCGGTCAGCCGTTCGATGATCTGCTCGTCCGTCAGTGCCGCCATTTCGCGCAGCGTCGGCACCTCGCCCCGCGCCGAGCGCGCCGCCAGGTCGCGCAGCGCCAGCGTCTTGTTGCCGGAAACGCCGCAGGCGCGCAGTGCCGGATCGTCGATGCGCGACAGCGTGTCGGCGTGCAGCTTCTTCGCGCCGATCGCCTGCTCCACGCGGCCGACGATCGTCGCCGCGGCCTTGCCCGAAAGCTGCTGGTAGAGGATCGCCCGCGCCAGCGCATCGGTCGGGTCGAACGGCTTGCGCCATGCCGACGCGACGTCGAGCGGACCGATGCGGTCGATCCAGCGGCCGAACCGGCGGTCGCGGCGGCGCAGGTGCGCGAGGCCTTCGTCGAGATCGAATCCGCGCGGATGCCGGGCCATGGCGGCGTCAGCGTCGAAGCAGCCCGGCGGCCACCGTGGTCCAGCCGAGCATCAGCAGGACGCCGCCCGCCGGCGCCAGCGCGGTGGACGTGCCGGCGATCGCCGCGACCGCGAGGGTGCCGCTGAACAGCACGATACCGCCGGCCAGCATCACCAGGCCCAGCAGGCGCACGCGCGAGTCCGCATGCCGGGCCAGCGCCACCAGCGCCAGCCCGTGCGCGAACGCGAACGCGGCGGCCAGCGCCCCGCGATGCGCGTGTTCGCCCTGCAGCCCGTGCGACGAATACGCCGCCAGCGCGACGGCGGCGGCACAGCACAGCGCGCCGCCGGCGCCCAGCGCGCGCTGCGCGCCGTTCACCGGCTGCCGCCCAGGTAGTCGGCGCGCGATTTCATCAGGTTGACGGCCTTGTACGGCGGCAGCAGGAAGCGCCGGTCCGCGAACCGCGCCTGCCATTGCGCGACCTGGGTGCGCAGCGCCGCGAGCCGGGTGTCGACATCCCCGGCCGGGTGCGGCGATGCCGCCACCGCTTCCGCCGTGCCGTCGACCGGCGCGGGCGATGCCGCGGCCGCGTCGACCGGCGCGGTATCGGCGCGCGCGAGCCACTCGCGCGCGGTCGTCTCGTCGAGCGTCGCCGACAACCGCGCCCAGGTGCCGCCGTCGGCCGGCCACGCGGCGACCGTGACCCGGACGCCGTCGACGCCCTCGAACACGACGGTCTGCGTCGCCGGCGTGCCGTCGTCGGCGGCGACGTCGTCGAGCGCGAGCTGGTCGGTGAAACCGGCCGTGGCATTACCGTCGTCGCCGTTGGCCATGTCGGTCGGCCGCACGCCGTCGGGGGTGAACCGGTCGTCGACCCGCGCCAGCACGAACGCCGGCCCCTGCGCGGGGGTCACGACGATGCGCTCGATCCGCGCCATCGGCACGTCGAGCAGGCGCCGGTCCAGCCACGCGGCCGG
>JAKFCL010000150.1:0-2107 GCA_036676665.1 Arenimonas sp.
CGAGATCCGCAATCCGCTGGCGGCGATCAGCTATTCGGTGCAGCTGCTCGAGGAGGCCAACGAGCTGCAGGAAGCCGACCGCCGCCTGCTGGAGATCATCCACACCCAGTGCCAGCGCATGAATGGCATCGTCCAGGACATCCTGGGCCTGGCCCGGCGCGAGCGCTCGATGCCCGAGACGATCGACATCGGCCAGTTCGCCCGCCGCTTCGTCGACGAGTACCGGGCCAGCCATCCGCTGGAAACCGACATCCTGCAGGCCGTCAGCGAACGCAGCACGCTGGCGATGGCCGACGCCCGCCACCTGCACCAGGTGCTGACGATCCTGGTGCAGAACGCGCTGACCTACGGCCGCATGCCGGGCGAGCCGGCCAAGGTGACGGTCTCGGTGCGCACGGTGCCGCCGGGCGCGCCGCCGGAGCTCGACGTGATCGACCGCGGTCCGGGCATTCCCGCCACGGTCGCCAGCCAGATCTTCACGCCGTTCTATACGACCAGCGAACACGGCACCGGGCTGGGCCTGTACATCGCCCAGCAGCTGTGCGAGGCGAACCAGTGCACGTTGAGCTACCAGCCGGTGCCCGGCGGCGGCAGCTGCTTCCGGATCGTGCTGCCGCAGGGCCTGACGCTGATGCCCGACGCCCCCTCCGGCGGCGGCGCGTTCTGGCCGGAGCCCCGCGCCGTGAGCTAAGGTGTAGATGCCCCTCCGCTTCCCGATACCGCATGGCCACCCCCCGCAGCGCGCTGGTTGTAGATGACGAACGCGACATCCGGGAACTGCTGGTCCTGACCCTGGGCCGCATGGGCCTGCGTGTCGACACCGCGGCCGACCTGACGTCGGCCCGTGCCCAGCTCGCGCAAAGCGCGTACGACCTGTGCCTGACCGACATGCGCCTGCCCGATGGTTCGGGGCAGGAGCTGATCGAGCACATCGCGCAGAAATATCCCGACACGCCGGTGGCGATGATCACCGCGTTCGGCAACGTCGAGGCGGCGGTGAACGCCCTGAAGGCCGGTGCCTTCGACTTCGTCACCAAGCCGGTCGACCTGGCGGTGCTGCGCCGGCTCGTGCAGCACGCCCTGGACCTCAACCAGCAGCGCCGGGTGGGGAGCCCGGCCAGCGCCAGGCTGCTCGGCGAATCGCCGCGGATGCAGCAGCTTCGCCAGACCATCGGCCGGGTCGCGCGCAGCCAGGCGCCGGTCTACATCAGCGGCGAGTCGGGCGTGGGCAAGGAACTGGTCGCTCGCCTGATCCACGAACAGGGCTCGCGTGCCGGCGGCGCGTTCGTGCCGGTCAACTGCGGCGCGATCCCGTCGGAATTGATGGAGAGCGAGCTGTTCGGGCACAAGAAGGGCAGCTTCACCGGCGCCCACGTCGACAAGGACGGGCTGTTCCAGGCCGCCCAGGGCGGCACCCTGTTCCTCGACGAAGTCGCCGAGCTGCCGCTGCACATGCAGGTGAAACTGCTGCGCGTGATCCAGGAAAAGACCGTGCGCCCGATCGGCGCGCCGGCCGAACTGCCGGTCGACGTGCGGGTGCTGTCGGCGACGCACAAGAACCTTTCGCGGCTGGTCGACGAAGGCAAGTTCCGCCACGACCTTTACTACCGCATCAACGTGATCGAGCTGCAGGTGCCGCCGCTGCGCCAGCGCCGCGACGACATCCCGCCGATCGCCGCGGCGATCCTGGCGCGGCTGGCCGGCGAGCAGGGCGAGAGCGTGCCCGAACTGACCGAGGAAGCCGAGGCGGCCCTGTCCGCCTATCCGTTCCCGGGCAACGTGCGCGAACTCGAGAACATCCTGGAACGCGCGGTGGCGCTCAGCGACGGCCAGCGGATCGACGTCGCCGACCTGTACCTGCCGCAGGTCGACAGCCTGATCGGGCACGAGGTGGACGTGCCGCTCGCGCGCGTCGCCGGGGCACCGACCCATGCCGCCGACGGAACCGCCCTGCCCGATGCGATCGAGCAGATGGAGCGCGAGACGATCCAGAAGGCGCTCGAGGCCAACCGCTACAACAAGACGCGCACCGCCGCGCAGCTCGGCATCACGTTCCGGGCGCTGCGCTACAAGCTCAAGAAGCTCGGCATGGAGTGAGGCACGCGCC
>JAKFCL010000151.1:0-1733 GCA_036676665.1 Arenimonas sp.
ATCCTCGGCACCCCGCAGGTGTCGGCGTCCGGCATGCTCTACGCGCTGACGGCCGAGGGCAAGCTGGCCGCGTTCGCCCCGGTGCAATAGCCTCGTGCTGCCACTGGTCGCACTCGTCGGTCGGCCCAACGTCGGCAAGTCCACGCTGTTCAATGCGCTGACGCGCAGTCGGGACGCGCTCGTCCACGACGAACCGGGCGTCACCCGCGACCGTCACTACGGCATCTGCCGTCGCGACGAGGACCATCCGTTCGCGCTCTGCGATACCGGCGGCATGTCCGGCGACGAGGAAGGCCTGGCCGGCGCCACCGCGCGCCAGGCGCGCGCCGCCGTCGAGGAAGCCGACCTGGTGCTGTTCATCGTCGACGGCCGCGAAGGCCCGTCGGCGCTGGACCAGAACATCCTGTCGTGGCTGCGCAAGTCCGGCAAACGTTTCTTCCTGGTGGTCAACAAGACCGACGGCCTGGACGAGCAGGCGGTGCTCGGCGAGTTCGCCAGCTTCGGCGCCGACCGCGTGTTGCCGATCGCCGCCGCGCACCAGCGCGGCATCGACGACCTGCTCGAGGAAGTCATTCCCGAACTGCCGGCCGCCAGCGAGCCGGAAGTGTTCGCCGACGAACCGGGCCGCATCCGCATCGCCTTCCTGGGCCGCCCCAACGTCGGCAAGTCGACGCTGGTGAACCGGCTGCTCGGCGAGGAGCGCATGATCGCCTCCGACGTGCCGGGCACGACCCGCGATTCGATCGCGATCGACATGGAACGCGACGGCCGCCAGTACAAGCTGATCGACACCGCCGGCCTGCGCCGCCGCGCGAAGGTGGAGGAAGCCGTCGAGAAGTTCAGCGTGTTCAAGACGCTGCAGGCGATCGAGAACTGCCAGGTCGCCGTGGTCATGCTCGATGCCGGCGAAGGTGTCACCGACCAGGACGCGACGGTGCTCGGGCACGTGCTCGATTCCGGCCGCGCGCTGGTGATCGCCGTCAACAAGTGGGACGGGCAGAGCACCTACCAGCGCGAACAGACGACCAGCATGCTCGACCGCAAGCTGTCGTTCGCCGAATGGGCCGAGCGGGTCACCATTTCCGCGAAGAACGGCACCGGCCTGAAGGAGCTGTTCAAGGCCATCCACCGCGCGCATGCGTCGGCCACGCACGAGTTCAGCACCGCCGAGACGACCAAGGCGCTGGAAATCGCCGTGCAGAGTTTCCCGCCGCCGGTCGTGCGCGGGCATGCCGCCAAGATGAAGTTCGCGCACCCGGGTGGCGCCAACCCGCCGACGTTCATCGTGCACGGCAACCGCCTGAAGTCGCTGACCGACAGCTACCGGCGCTACCTCGAGAACTTCTTCCGCAAGCGCTTCAAGCTGGTGGGAACGCCGATCCGGTTCATCTTCAAGGAAGGCGACAACCCCTACGAGGGCAAGAAGAACGTGCTGACCGAGCGCCAGATCGCGCGCAAGCGCCGCCTCATCCGGCACGTCAAGAAAGGCAAGTGATCCCGCTGTCGTCGATCACCCTGGGCGTGCTCGCCGGTGGTCGCGCGGCGCGCATGGGCGGGGTCGACAAGTCGTGGCTCCTGCATGCCGGCCGGCCGTTGCTCGAGGCCTGCCTGGCCCCGTTCCCCGAAGGATTCGCCGCGCGGCTCGTCAGCGCACGTGCGCCCGATCCGCGTCATGCGGCGCTCGGCCTGCAGGCGGTGGTCGATGTGCGTGCCGGTTTCCGCGGCCCCGTCGC
>JAKFCL010000152.1:0-6957 GCA_036676665.1 Arenimonas sp.
GGCGCCCGCCTCGGCCTGGAAGTATTCCGCCGGCGCGAAGCCGAAGGTCCTCGCCACGACGACGTCGGGAAACTTCTGCACGCCGTCGTTGAGCTCGCGCACGGCGCCGTTGTAGAAGCGGCGTGCGTACTGCAGGTGGTCCTCGACGTCGACCAGGTCGCGCTGCAGCTTCAGGAAGTTCCCGCTGGCCTTGAGGTCCGGGTAGGCCTCCGTGAGCAGCAGCAGGCGGCCGACGCCGTTCTCCAGCGCCGCCTCGATCTTCGCCAGCTCCGCCGGCGACTTCGTCTGCATGGCCCGCGCCCGCAGCGCGGTGACGCTCTCGAGCACCGACTTCTCGTGGCCGGCGTAGGCACGCACGGCCTCGACCAGCATCGGCACCAGGTCGTGCCGGCGCATCAGCTGCACGTCGATGTCGCTCCAGCCGGCCTTGACCTGGTTGCGCAGGCGCACCAGCCGGTTGAAGGCGTAGACGGCCCAGCCCAGCACCGCCAAGCCCAGCACGATCAACACGATGTCCATCCGGCGCTCCCTGTGGCTCCACCGATTATCGGCACAGCCCGCACCCGGCGGCCAGCCCGCTAGAATCGACGCCCCCGATCCCGCGGAATCCCGTCGATGTCGCGCTGGCGCCCGCCGCCCGAACATTCCACCGCCATCATCACCCGCGCCGGCTTCGAGCGCCTGCGCGCCGAGCTGGACGAGCTCTGGCGCGTGCGCCGCCCGGAGGTGGTGAAGGCGCTGGCCGCCGCTGCCGCCGAGGGCGACCGCAGCGAGAACGCCGAATACACCTACCGGAAGAAGCAGCTGGGCGAAATCGACCGGCGCGTGCGCTACCTGACCAGACGGCTGGAAACGCTGAAGGTCGCCGACGGACGACCGAGCGATCCGGCGGCGGTGTTCTTCGGCGCGATCGTCGAGCTCGAGGACGAGGCGGGAGACGCGAAGCGCTACCGCATCGTCGGCCCGGACGAGACCGACGCGAAGGCGGGCTGGATCAGCATCGACTCGCCGCTGGCGCGGGCGCTGCTGCGCAAGCGCGTCGACGACGAGGTCGAGGTGCGGCTGCCCGGCGGACCGGCGCGTTTCGTGGTGGTCGCCGTCGTCTACGGGCCGTAGTCCGGCGGCATCAGCCCGCCGCCGACGGCCGCGCGGCGTCCGGATCCAGCCAGCCGCGCGCCTCGATGTCGGCCGCCGCCCGCGGGCGGTCGAAGAAGTAGCCCTGCGCGAGGTCGCAGCCGAGGCCGCGCAGGTGCAGCAGCGCGTTCTCGTCCTCGACGCCCTCGGCGACGACCGCCAGCTGCAGCTCGTGCGCGAGGCGGACGATCGACGCGACGATCTTCTGGCTGTGCTTGTTGCTCGTGAGGTCGGAGACGAAGCTGCGGTCGATCTTCATCTCGTCGACCGGCAGCATCTTCAGGTGGCTCAGCGACGAGAATCCCGTGCCGAAGTCGTCGATCGACAGCCGCACGCCGAGCGCCTTGATCGCCCGCAGCTGTTCGGCCGTGCCCTCGATGTTCTCCATCATCGCGCTCTCGGTGATCTCCACCTTCAGGCAGCGCGCCGGCACGCCGGTGGCCGCCAGCGCCTCGCGGATCGTGCCGACCAGCGACCCGCTGCGCAGCTGCCGCAACGAGACGTTGACGGCGACGGCGATGTCCCAGCGCTGCCATACGGCCATCTGCCGGCAGGCCTGCAGGATCATCAGGTTGCCCAGGTCGACGATCAGGCCGGACTCCTCGGCGACGGGGATGAACTGGTCCGGGAAGATCATCGGGCCGCCCGGCGGCTGCCAGCGGATCAGCGCCTCGAAGCCGGCCAGCCGGCGCGTGCGCGCATCGACCAGCGGCTGGTAGAACGGCACGAACTCCTCGGCCTCCAGCGCCCGGTGCATCCGCCCCTCGATGCTCAGCCGCTCGCGCGCCGTCTCGCGCATGCCGGCCTGGTAGCGCCGCACCTGCGCCGGCCCTTCCCGCTTCGCGCCGTGCAGCGCGATGTTGGCGTAGCCGAGCAGGTCGCCGGCGCCGGTCTCTTCGGCCGTGCGCCCGTCGAACACCGCGATGCCGACGCACGCCGAAAGCGCCAGCGCCCGGTCCAGGTGCTCGTGCTCGAGCGCGATCGCGGCCTGCAGCCTCGCGGCGGTGGCGTCGAGCCATTCGTCGACCGGCACCTGCACGGGGCAGACGGCGATCAGCGCGAATTCGTCGCTGCCCACGCGTGCGAGCAGGTCGTCCGGGTCGATCGCCGCCAGCAGCCGCTCGGCGCTGAGCTTGAGCACGTTGTCGCCCAGCGCATGGCCGATGGTGTCGTTGAGGCGCTGGAAGCGGTCGAGGTTGAGCAGCAGCAGCGCGATCACGCTGCCCTGCGAACGTGCGAAGCGCATGTAGCGGCCCAGCCCGTCCAGCAGCGACGCGCGATTCGGCAGTTGCGTGAGGTGGTCGAACTGGGCGTGGCGAAGCGCCAGCTGGTGGTTCGCCTCGGCGAGCGAATGGGCGTTGGCGAGGTCCTCGCTGAACTCGCGTTCGCGCGCCAGCTTGCGCCGCAGCGACAGGTCCGACAGCACGACCAGCAGCAGCGCGGCGCCGATGTAGACAGCCCACGCTTCGCGGGTCTCCCACCACGGCGCCCGCACGACGATCTCCATCGTCGCCGGGGTGGCGCTCCAGACGCCGTCGTTGTTGCTGCCGAGCACCTCGAAGCGGTGGCTGCCGGCATCGAGCCCGGCCAGGTTCACGGAATTGCGGTCGGTCTCGACCCAGGCGCCGTCGTCGAGGCGCCAGCGGAAGCGGTGGCGCGACGGCTGGTGGAAATCCATCGTCGCGAACCCGAGCAGGACATCGTCCTGGGTGTGCGACAGCTCCAGCCGGGCCGGAGCGACGATGCCACCCGACCCCAGCCGCTCCCCGCCCGATTCGACGTGGCTGATCCGCACCCGCGGCTCGTGCCGGTTGATCGGCATCTCGCCGGGACGGAACCAGCTGACGCCGTTGACGCCGCCGAAATACATCGTGCCGTCGGCCGCCAGCAGTTCCGCGCCGCCGTTCATCTCGTCGCCGACGAGGCCGTCGCGCACGTCGAAATTGCGAACCGCGCCGGTGGCGATGTCGAACCGGCTCAGTCCGCGGTTGGTGCTCAGCCACAGGCGGGCGTCGCCTTCGGGCAGCACGCCGTAGACCGTGCCGTCCGGCAGCCCTTCGCGGCGGGTGTAGAGGGTGAAGCGGTTGCGGCCGGCGCGGCGGTCCTGCGCGCTCATCCGGTTCAGGCCGTTCTGGGTGCCGACCCACAACGTGCCGTCGGCGCCCTGGTGCAGGCTGCGCACGACGTTGTCGCTCAGCGTTTCCGGGTCGTCGGGGTCGTGCGACAGGATCGCCGTGATTCCCTTTCCTTTTTCGTAGCGGAGCAGGCCGGCGCCGCCGCCGCCGAACCACAGCACGCCCTCCGCATCCACGATCGAGGTGCGGACCGCGTTGGCCGGGCCCAGCGGCAGCCGGTCGCTGGCGGGGATGCGTTCGACGACGCGGGCGTCGGCCGGGTCCAGCGCGACGATCTGGTCGGGAAGGGAAATCCACAGGCGCCCGTCGGGCCCCTCGGCGATGTACCAGATCCGGTCGCTGGAAAAACGGTCGTCGGCGCGGCCGGGGAACGGCACCGGCGCGAACGCGCCCGTGCCCGGGTCGAAACGGTACAGGTGGCCGTCGACGCCGCCGACCCAGAAGCGCCCGCGCCGATCGACGTGCAGCGATTGCAACTGGTTGCGCTCGACGTCGCCTTCGCGCGGGGCGAAATGGCGGAAGCGGCGGCTGCGCGGCTCGTACGCGCTCAGGCCGGCCAGGGTCGCCATCCAGACTTCGCCGTCCGCCTCCTGCAGGTCCCAGGTGAACGAGTTGCGCAGGCTGTTGCGGTCGAACGGGATCGAGCGAAGGCGGTGGAACCGCTGCGCGCTCGGGTTGAGCCGGTTCAGACCCAGCCCCGCGGAACCGATCCAGATCAGGCCGGAGCGGTCCTCGAACAGCGACCACAGATCGGACACCGCGAGCGAATCGGGATCGTCCACATCGTGGCGGAACACGGCGAAACGCCCCGCGCCGCCGGCCTCCGGCTGGAACAGGCTCAGCCCGCCGCCGCCCTGGCTGGCGACCCACAGGCGGCCGCGGCTGTCCTGCAGCAGGTCGGTGACCCAGTCGCCGCCGAGCGACGTCGGGTCGGCCGGGTCGTGCACGAAGCGGGTGATGCGGCCATCGGCGGTGCGCCGGCCGAGGCCGCCGCTGGTGGCGATCCACAGCGTGCCGTCGGCCTGCAGCAGCAGGTCGTTGACCTGGCCGGCCGGAAGCGAGTGCGGATCGCCGGCCACCGCCGGGAACGCTTCGCGCGCCCCGCTGCGCGGATCGAAGCGGTGAAGCCCGTCCGCGCCGCCGACCCACAGCCGGCCATCGCCGGCGGGCAGCAGCGTGCGGACCCGGGCGAGCGGTTCGCGGCCGGCGCCGGCATCGACGTTCAGCGCCAGGGCACCGCTGCCCGGTTCGTACCGATGCAGGCCGCTGACCGTGCCGATCCACATCCGGCCGTCCGGATCCTGCCAGAGGGCGACATCGGCGAAGGTCGGCGGCGAAGCGGCGCCGCCGAACAGTTCGCGCGGCATGTGGGTGACGGCGCCGGTGCGTGGGTCGAATCGATCCAGCCAGCCCAGGAACCCGCCGATCCAGATCGTCCCGTCGCGGTCCTCGAACAGGTCCGAAACCGCGACGCCGGCCAGCGAATCCGGATCGCGCGGATCGGCGTCGAGGGCGCGGAATTCGTAGCCGTCGTAGACATCGACCCCGCCGAGCGTGGCGAACCACATCAGCCCGGAGCGGTCCTGCAGGATGTCGCTGACGGAGTTCTGCGACAGCGCCCCGTTGACCGGCAACCGCTCCACCGTGAGCCGATCGGCGGGCACCGTCACCGTCACCGGCGCCGGCGCCGAGGCCGCCGCGGCCGCGCCGCTGCAGATCAGCAGGCAGGCCAGCAACCGACGGTGGAGCGAACCGCGCATGGCGTCTCCCGGACCCGGACCCGGAAACTTATAACCCGCATCCCGTCCGGCCGGATCGTGCCGGATGTGACACGCTCGACAGAAGCGCGCATCGGCGCGCCTCAGCGGTACCCGGCCGCCTGCAGCTCGAACAGGTCCGCATACCGTCCACCGGCCGCCAGCAGCTGCTCGTGCGTGCCCTCGGCCTCGACGCGGCCACCGCCGAGCACGAGGATGCGGTCGGCCATGCGCACGCTGGAGAAGCGGTGCGAGATCAGCACGGCGGTCTTGCCCTCGCTGAGCTCCTTGAAGCGCTGGAACACCTCGAACTCCGAGCGCGCATCCAGCGCCGCGGTCGGCTCGTCGAGGATCAGCAGCTGCGAATCGCGCATGTAGGCCCGCGCGATCGCCACCTTCTGCCACTCGCCGCCCGACAGGTCGACACCGTTCCGGAAGCGGCGGCCGATCACCTGGTCGTAGCCCTTCGGAAGCTTGGCGATGACCTCGTCCGCCAGCGCCCGCCGCGCGGCCTCCTCGATGCGCGGGCGGTCGTCGCGGGCCTCGATGCGGCCCACCGCGATGTTCTCGGCGGCGGTCAGGTGGTAACGCACGAAGTCCTGGAAGATCACCCCGATCTGGCTGCGCAGCACCTCCAGGTCGTAGTCCTTGAGGTCGTGGCCGTCGAGCAGGATCCGGCCCTCGTCGGGGTCGTACAGCCGCGCCAGCAGCTTCACCAGCGTGGTCTTGCCGGCGCCGTTCTCGCCGACCAGCGCCAGCACCTCGCCGGCGCGCAGCGTGAACGACAGGTTGCGCACCGCCCAGCGGTCGGCGCCGGGGTAGCGGAAGCCGACATCGTCGAACGTGAACCCCTCGCGGATCGGCATCGGGAACGGCCGCGGGTTGTCCGGCGAGACGATCTCGGCCTCGATCTCGAAGAATGAAAACAGGTCGTCCAGGTACAACGCCTGCCCGGCCACCTGCGAGAAGCCGACCAGCAGGCCCTCGAGCAGCCCGCGCAGGCGCAGGAAGCTGCCGGCCAGGAACGTCAGGTCGCCGATGCTGAAGTCGCCGCGCACGGTGCGCCAGGCGATGTAGGCGTAGGCGATGTAGTAGCCGACCGTGCCCAGCGCCGTCAGCAGCCCGCCCCAGCCGGAGCGGCGGATCGCCAGCGCGCGGTTGGCGGCGTAGAACTTCCACGACAGCTCGCGGAAGCGCGCGATCAGGAACGGGTGCAGGCCGAAGATCTTCACCTCCTTGGCCGTCTCGACGCTGGCGCCGGTCTGCTTGAGGTACTCCAGTTCGCGCCGCTCCGGCGTCCACGAGTAGTTCAGCGAATAGTTCAGCGCGTTGAAGTGCACTTCGCCGAGGAACGCCGGCACCAGCGCCACCAGCAGCAGCAAGATCAGCCACGGCGCGTACACGACCAGGCCGGCGGCGAACGCGACGATCGTGACGATGTCCTGGGCCTGGCCGAACAGCTGGCTCATCAGCGTCATCCGGCCCATCGTCTGCCGGCGGGCGCGGTCGAGGCGGTCCTGCAGCTCGCTGTCCTCGAAATCCTCCAGGTCCAGCGTCGCGGCGTGTTCCATCAGCCGCACGCTGGTGGCGTTGGTGAACAGTTCCGACAGCAGCGAGTCGACCAGCGAGACGATCCGCCCGAGCACGTCGGACAGGACGGCGAGGCCGAACTCCAGCGCCAGCAGCCAGCCCAGCGGCGTCAGCAGGCCGCTGTCGAGCCATTCGCGGAAGGTCGTCAGCCCGGTGTCGAGCCCGACCAGACGCACGGCCTCGTCGATGATCAGCTTGCCGACGTACAGCGACACCACCGGCAGCAGCGCGCGCACCAGCCGCAGCAGCAGCGTCGCCAGCGTCAGGCCCGGGCTGGTCGCCCAGATCTGGGCGAGGAACGGCCGCAGGTTCTTCAGCGCGTCGACACGCTCGCGCACGCT
>JAKFCL010000153.1:0-2899 GCA_036676665.1 Arenimonas sp.
GCGGCGCTGCGCTGGCTCGCGCGTGTCGTCGGCGGCGGCGCCGGCCTCAACGTCGCCGTCGACACCGATGCGCTGCCGCCGCTGGACGACGAACTGCAGACGCTGTTCTTCCGAATCGCCCAGGAGGCGCTGACCAACGTGGTGCGCCACGCCGGCGCCCGCGAGGCGATGCTGACGGTGACCCAGCGCGCCGGCGCCGTGATCCTGACGGTCTGGGACGATGGCCGCGGCTTCGATGTCGATGCCAAGCTGGCCGCGGCCAGCGCCGGCGAGAGCGCCGGCCTGGGCGGCATGCGCGACCGCGTTTCGCTGCATGGCGGCTGGCTGCGGCTGGAGTCGAGCGCCGATGGCGGCACCCGCCTGCAGGCCGCGGTGCCGCTGCCCGCCACCGGCACCCGGGAGGCTGGCTGATGTCCGGGCTGCGTCCGCTGCGGGTGCTGATCGCCGACGACCACACGCTGGTGCGCGAGAGCCTGGTCGCCGTGCTGGACGGCAGCGGCCAGTGCCAGGTCGTCGGCCAGGCGGCCAACGGCCTGGACGCGCTGGCGCTGGCGGCCTCGCTGGACCCGGACGTGGCGATCATCGACATCTCGATGCCGAACCTGGGCGGCCTGGAGGTCGTGCGCCGGCTGCGTGCCGACTCGCCGCGCACGCGGGTGCTGGTGCTGACGATGCACGAGGAACAGGAGTACCTGCTGCAGGCCGTGCGTGCCGGCGCCGCCGGATACCTGCTCAAGGACAGCCCGACGTCCGAACTGATCGCCGCGGTCGCCAACGTCGGCGCCGGCCGCGGCCACTTCAGCCCGCAGTCGGCGGCGGTGCTGGCGGGGCAGCTGCACCATCCGGACCGCTCGATCGACGATCCCTACCGCGACCTGACGGCCCGCGAGCGCGAGGTGTTCCACCTGATCATCGAGGGGCAGAGCACCAAGGAGATCGCCCGCCGCCTCGACATCAGCACCAAGACGGCCGAGAACCACCGCGCCCGCGTCCTGGCCAAGCTGGAGGCGCGCAACACCGCCGACGTGATCCGCTACGCGGTGCGCCGCGGCCTGCTGACCTGAGCCCGCGGCGGCCGCCGCGCCTGCGCCGGCAACGTACGGGCTGGTATCCTCGAAGGGTCCTGGAACCCACGAGGCGCGCCCGATGACCTTCCCGCGATTGCTTGCCTTCCTGCTGCTGCCGGCCGTGCTCGCCGCCTGCGCCGGCGGCCCGCCGAAACGAGTGTTCCCGCCGCAGGCGACGCTGCAGGAAGTGCGCGTCCAGGCCGACGGCCAGTACGCCGCCAGCGTCCGCGTGCAGAACTTCAGCACCGTGCCGATGACGTTCAACCGGCTGCAGCTGACCCTGACGCTGGCCGGCCACGAGGCGACCCGGATCGACATGGACCCGGCGCTGACCGTCGGCCCGGGTTCCAACGAGCTGGTGAAACATGTCTTCGCGCCGCCGCCGGCGGTCCGGGCGGCCGTGGACGCGGCGTTCTCCGGCAACCGCCAGGTGCGCTACGAACTGGCCGGCCGCATCGCCAGCGGCGATCCCGGCAGCGACGACGAACTGACCTACAAGAGCGCGCTCGACCCCGTGCCGGGCCTGCCCGGCGTGCTGCGCTGACCCCTTCTGCCAGGAACCGATCAATGAATCGTTACACCGCTCCCGTGCGCGACATGAAGTTCGCGCTGTACGACGTCATCGGCGCCGACCGGCTGTACGCGAAACTCGGCATCGAGCACGCGCAGCGCGAACTGCTCGATGCGGTGATGGACGAGGCCGCGCGATTCACCCAGACGGTGCTGGCGCCGCTGAACGGAATCGGCGACGAGCACGGCTGCACGTTCGACGCGGCCACCGGCGACGTCGCCACGCCGCCGGGTTTCAAGGAGGCGTACGCGCAGTTCGTCGCCGGCGGCTGGCCGGGCCTGACCGCACCCGAGGCGATGGGCGGCCAGGCGCTGCCGGAGAGTTTCGGCGCCGCGCTCAAGGAAATGATCGACGCCGCGTGCCTGAGCTGGGGCAACTACCCGCTGCTGTCGCATGGCGCCACCGAGGCGCTCAAGCACCACGGCGAGGCGTGGCAGCAGGAGGTGTTCCTGAAGCCGATCATCGAAGGCCGCTGGACCGGCACGATGTGCCTCACCGAACCGCACTGCGGCTCCGACCTGGGCCTGCTCAAGACGAAGGCCGAACCGCAGGCCGACGGCAGCTACGCGGTCAGCGGCACGAAGATATTCATCACCGGCGGCGAGCACGACTTCACCGACAACATCGTCCACCTGGTGCTGGCGCGGCTGCCGGACGCGCCGGCCGGCGTGAAGGGCATCTCGCTGTTCATCGTGCCCAAGCACCGGGTCGCGCGCGACGGCCGCGTCGGCGAACGCAACGGCGTGCGCTGCGGTTCGATCGAACACAAGATGGGCATCCACGGGTCGGTGACCTGCGTGCTGAACTTCGACGGCGCCCAGGGTTACCTGATCGGCCAGGCCAACAAGGGCCTCAATGCGATGTTCACCATGATGAACACCGCGCGCCTCGCGGTCGGCCTGCAGGGCCTGGCGCTGATCGACCGCGCGTACCAGAACGCGCTGGACTACTCCCGCGACCGCCTGCAGGGCCGGGCGATGTCGGGCGCGAAGGAACCGGGCAAGCCGGCCGACCCGATCATCGTGCACCCGGACATCCGCCGGATGCTGCTGACCTGCAAGGCACTGGCCGAAGGCAGCCGCATGCTGGCGCTGCACGCGGCGACGCTGGTCGACGTGCTGGAGCGCTCGAAGGACGATCAGGAACGCAAGGACGCCGACATCCTGCTCGGTTTCCTGACGCCGATCGTCAAGGCGATGCTCACCGAGTGGGGCGTGGAGTGCACCTACCACGCGCTGCAGTGTTTCGGCGGCCACGGCTA
>JAKFCL010000154.1:0-2078 GCA_036676665.1 Arenimonas sp.
ACATTGGC
This sequence comes from Arenimonas sp., assembly GCA_036676665.1. Classification (GTDB taxonomy): domain Bacteria; phylum Pseudomonadota; class Gammaproteobacteria; order Xanthomonadales; family Xanthomonadaceae; genus Arenimonas. Next base: position 9 of record JAKFCL010000154.1, read on the forward strand.
GCCGGCGGCGTCGACGAAGATGCCGGCGCTGCCCGAGGCGAGCCCGGCAACCACTTCGTCGCGCAGGTCGATGTCCTCGGCGTTGGCGAGCGCGCGCGCGTTCGTCGCGGCGGCATCGTCGCCGAGCGCGGCGACGAACACGGTGCGGGCGCCGGCCCGCGCCGCCGCCACCGCCTGGTTGAAACCCTTGCCGCCGGGGCCGCCGGCGTAGGTGCCCAGGCGCGTCGCGCCCGGGGCCGGCAGCACGTCGACGTTCCAGACGTGGTCGTGGTTGTACGAACCGACGACGACGACCGATCCCGGTGCGGCGCCGCCCATGGCTCAGCCGCCGATCGTGGTCAGCACGCCGGCGATCGTCGCGGTCATCAGCGTCGCCAGCGTGCCGCCGAGCACGGCGCGCAGGCCGAACTTCGCCAGGTCCTGGCGGCGTTCCGGGGCCAGGCCGCCGATGCCGCCGATCTGGATCGCGATCGAGCTGAAATTGGCGAAGCCGCACAGCGCGTACGTGGCGATCAGCTTGCCCTTCTCGGTCAGCGTGACGCCGTCGACGCCGCCGTTGACGATGTCGGCCAGCTGCAGATATGCGACGAATTCGTTGATGACGATCTTCTGGCCGATCAGCCCGCCGACGGTGGTGGCGTCCTGCCACGGCACGCCGATGACCCAGGCGATCGGCGCCAGCAGGTAGCCCAGCAGCGTCGCCAGGTCGGTCGGGCGGCCGAGCATGTCGGCGATGCCGGTGATCTCGCCGAACCAGGTCAGCGGCCAGTTCAGCAGTGCGATCAGGGCGATGAAGGCCAGCAGCATCGCGCCGATGTTCAGCGCCAGCCGCAGGCCATCCGCGGCGCCGGCGGCGGCGGCGTCGATCACGTTCGAGGTGGTCTTCTCGACCTCCATCTTCACCGTGCCGCGGGTCAGCGGGTTGCCGGTTTCCGGAATCAGGATCTTGGCGATCACCAGCGTCGCCGGCGCCGCCATGATCGACGCCGCCAGCAGGTGCTTGGCGTAGAACTGCTGCTGGATCGGGTCGTCGCCGCCGAGCATGCCGACGTACGCCGCCAGCACGCCGCCGGCGATGTGCGCCATGCCGCCGATCATCATCGTGATCAGCTCGGACTCGGTCATGCGCGGGATGTACGGCCGCACCGTCAGCGGCGCCTCGGTCTGGCCGATGAACACGCTGGCGCAGACGCTGGTGGTCTCGGCGCCCGACACCCGCATCACCTTGGTGATCGCCCAGGCCATGCCGCGCACGATCAGCTGCATCACGCCCAGGTGGTAGAGCACGCCCATCAGCGCGGCGAAGAAGATGATCGTCGGCAGCACCTGGAAGGCGAAGATGAAGCCGAACTTCGAGGTGTCCATCAGGCTGCCGAAGATGAAGCCGGAGCCGGCATTGACGAAGCTCAGCACCTTCACGAAGCCGTGGCCGAGCGCGTCGAACACGTCCTTGCCGCCGGGCACCAGCAGCACCAGTGCGGCGAAGGCGATCTGCAGGAAGACGCCGGTGGCGACCAGCTTCCAGTCGACCGCACCCTTGTTGTTGGAGAACAGCCAGCCGATGGCGATCAGGACGGACAGGCCGAACAGGCCGAACAGGATGCTGGTGATCATTCGACGCCTACCCGCGGGAGATGCGGCAGGGTAGTGGCTGGGCCGGGTCCCGGGCAACGCTTTTCCACCGATCCGGGCTTCCCCATGGCCTTTCCGCATCGTTCAGCCACGGGCACTTCATCGCGCAATGCGACGTCATCCATCGTCGCGGGCGACCACGCGGTTGCGGCCGCGGTGCTTGGCGATGCGCAGGCGCTGGTCGGCGCGCTTCATCAGGCCGGAGAGATCGTTGGCGTCCTGGGGACAGCTCGCCAGTCCGGCGCTGAGCGTCAACCGCCGCGGCTCGACGCCCGGATCGGGTTCGAACGGCTGCGATTCGAGCTTGCGCCGCAAGGCCTCCAGCCGTTCCCACGCGGCACCGATCGGCAGGTGCAGCAGCAGCACGAATTCCTCGCCGCCGACCCGGATCAGCGGTTCCTCGCGCCCCAGCTCCAGCCGCAGCACCTTCACCGCGTG
>JAKFCL010000155.1:0-2295 GCA_036676665.1 Arenimonas sp.
CTTGATGCGTTCGTCGATCACGGCGGTGATCAGCGCGCCGATGAAGAACACCAGCGCCGCGTAATAGATCCACACCAGCATCAGCACCAGCGCCCCGAAGGCGCCGTAGGCGCTCTCCGGTGCCGCGTGGGCGACGTAGAAGCCGATCGCCCAGCGGCCCAGCACGAACAGCGACGCGGTGATCGCACCGCCGAGGAAGGCCTGCCGCCACTGCACCCGGCGGTCGGGCAGGAAGTGGTAGAGCAGGGCGAACGCGGCGCAGTAGAGCAGCAGCGAGACCAGGTTGCCGAGCGCCGGCACCAGCGCCGGCAGCCACGCGAACGCGACCTGCACCGCGGTGGTCAGCAGCGTCGACACCAGCAGCAGGAAACCCAGCGCGAACACCACGCCGAACGAGAACACGCGCTTGCGCAGCCAGGCCAGCACGCCGCCGGGCAGGTTGCCGGCATCGGTCGCGAAGATCAGGTTCAGGGTGGCCTGCAGGTGCGCGAACACCACCGTGGCCGCGACGAACAGCACCAGCGTGTTCCAGATCCCGGTGAAGGTGCGCAGGTCGGGGCGCTCGGCGCCGTGTTCGATCACCGTCCGCGCCACTTCGCGGGCCCCGTTGCCGGCCAGGTCGGCCAGCTGCGCCAGCAGCGCGTCCTGCGCGGACGGCACCAGCGATGCCGTCAGCCACAGCACCAGCAGCACCAGCGGCGCCAGCGAGATCAGCGCGTACAGCGACAGCGCCGCTGCCTGTGCCATCAGGTCGATCTCGAGGAAGCGCTTGGCGATCGCGTAACCGAGGCTGCTTTCGATCTGCTCGACCCAGCGCTGCAGGCGCGGATGCTTGCGGGCTCCCGGGGTCTCCGCGACCGGGCCGGTGTGCGCGGCTTCGACGGCGCCATCGCGGGCCGGCACCGCGGTCGTGCCGGGCGCCGTCACCGGCGCCTTCGCGGCGGGTTTGCCCGCGGGCTTCGCGGCCGCCCCTTGGGCCTTCTTCGCCGCGGACTTGCCGGCCGCTTTCGTCGTGGCGCGGGCCGGTCGGGTTGCGGGGTGGGCCGAGGGTTTCCGGGGGCTCATGCGGGCATGGTGGGCAGGGCGGTGTCCTCCCGGGATGAAAACGGCCGCGTGGCGGCAAGGGGATCGATCCGGGCGCGGTCCCGGTCCGGCAATGGGAAGATGCGCGCGATGACGACCGCCCTGTGGACCCTGCTGGCGATGCTCGCCTTCGCCGCCAATTCGGTGCTGTGCCGGCTGGCGCTGCGCGACGGGGCGATCGACCCGGCGCTTTTCACGGTGCTCCGCCTCGGCGCCGGCGCGCTGGTGCTGTCGGCGATCGTGTCCGCACGCGGCCCGGCCGCCGCCGGCCGCGGGTCGTGGGCATCGGCGCTGGCGCTGCTGGCGTATGCCGGCGGATTTTCGTTCGCGTACGTGTCGCTGGCGACGGCCACCGGAGCGCTGCTGCTGTTCGGCGCGGTGCAGGCGACGATGATCGGCATCGGCGTGGCGCGCGGCGAACGGCTGCTGCCGGTGCAATGGGGCGGCTTCGTGCTGGCGGGCGGCGGCCTGGTCTGGCTGTTGCTGCCCGGACTCGATGCGCCGTCGCCGCTGGGGGCCGCGGCGATGCTGCTGGCCGGCGTCGCGTGGGGCCTCTACAGCCTTCGCGGACGCACCGGGGGCGACCCGACCCGCGTGACCGCCGGCAACTTCGTCCGCGCTGCGGCGTTGTCGGCGCCGCTGCTGGCCTTGGCCTGGCCGAAGCTTCCGCCGCAGGCGCAGGGCGTGTGGTTGGCGATCGCCTCCGGGGCGCTGGCGTCCGGCGTCGGTTATGCCATCTGGTACACCGCGCTGCCGCGGCTGCGTGCGACCACCGCCGCGACCGTGCAACTGGGCGTACCGGTGCTGGCGGCCCTGGCCGGCATCGTGCTGCTGGGCGAGGCGGCGACGCCGCGCCTGGCCGTGGCGACGGTGGCGATCCTGGGCGGGATCGCCCTCGTCGTGCGCACGGGCGGCCGCACGTAGCGCTCAGGCCAGGTCGATCGTCGCGTTCTTGCCGGAGTAGTCCTGCTGCGGCGGGGTACCGAGCAGCATCCTGGCCATCGAAAGCAGGTTGTTCTCGTTGAGCCACACCTCGGCTTCGGTCGCGTCCAGGCGCAGCAGCGTCAGTTTCGGATCGTCCTTGCCGCCCGGGAACCACGCCTCGATCCACGTGTTCCACAACCGGTCGATGACCGCGCGGTCCTTGTCCACGGTCAGCGTGCCCTTGAGGCTGGCGTAGAGCTCGTGGCCCTTGTCGACGAACGACGCGGT
>JAKFCL010000156.1:0-1710 GCA_036676665.1 Arenimonas sp.
TTCGGGCCGGCCAGCGCGCGATAGCGCGCCACGAGTTCCGGCGGGCACTTGGGATGCAGCGTCAGCAGCCAGTAGCGCGAGCCGGCGGCGACCTGGGCGGCGATCGCGTCGAACAGGTGCGGCGCGGCACTGAGGCGCTCGGTGAACGTCGACGCGAACAGCACCACCGCCCGCCCGCCGGCCGCCGCGCGCAGCGTTTCGGCGAGCGCGTCGTGCGGGCGGAACAGCGGATCGAGTTTGGGCCAGCCGGTTTCGACGACGGCGAAGTGGCCGTCGCGCGCCGCCAGCTCGCGGAACGGCGCGGTGGTGGCCGGCCCCTGCGTGCAGTACAGGTCGAACAGCCCGCGCACGCGGAAATGCCCGCGCGCGTCGCTGCGTTTTTCGACGTTGAAGCCGTGGAAGAGCTGCACCTTGGCGCCGGAGACGAACGTCGGCACATCGTTGGCGGCGCTGAACACCGCCCGCGGCCGCAGCGCCACCGCGGCGCGCACGTCGAGCGCGCGCACCGGCGCCGGCAGCGCGGAACCGGCGGCGCCGCGCACCAGCAGCGCGCCGACACCGTGGCCGGCGGCCAGCAGCGTGTCCGCCAGCGGCTGCAGGATCGGCAGCGCATAGCGTTCGCTCGCGTACAGCAGATAATCAGCCATCAGGCCGGGGTCACCGTGGCCTCGTACATCCGGTACCCCGCGTCGACCATGCCCAGCGCCTCGTAGGCCCGCTGCGCGACGGCATTGCCGTGTTCGACGTACAGGCGCAGCCCGCAGACCTGCGGCGTCAGTTCGGCGCGGGCGTGCACGTGCCGGTACAGCGCCGCGAGGATGCCGCGGCGCCGGTGCGCCGGATCGACATAGACGCTCTGGATCCACCACCAGTCGCCGTTGCGCCAGTCGCTCCATTCGTAGGTCAGCATCAGCGTGCCGGCCGGTTCGCCCTCGTGTTCGGCGATCACGTAGGCGCCGCGCCGCGGGTCCTCGAGCACGGCGCGGATGCCGGACGACACCGTCGCCGGGTCCAGCCGCTTGTGCTCGGTTTCCCAGGCCATCGCGCACGCCCAGTCGCGCAGCTGCGGCACGTCGTCCGGCACCACCGGACGCACGACGATCAGCGAATCGGCGGCGGCCCGGCTCATGCGTCGGTGTCGGCGTCGGGACCGGCCGCGTCGGCGTCGGGAGCCGCGGCAGGCGCCGGGTCGACGGGGCCACCATCGGCCGGGCCGTTGTAGGCCGGTGCCGGATTCTCCAGTTCGATCACGCCGCAGGCGATGCGGGCGCCGGCGTTGCCGCTGGGCTGGGTCAGGTAGTCGTCGGCGCGTTCGTGCAGCACGACCGCCTTGCCGACGATGTCCATCGGATCGCCGCTGTCGATGTTCAGGCCGTCGAGCAGCTGGTCGACCGCGGCGTTGCCGTCGGCATCGGCGACCTGGTTGGGCATGTCGCCGGCATGGTGCGTGCCGGTACCGGCGCGATCGCCGTGCGGCAGCGATTCGGGGTTGAAATGGTCGCCGGCGCTGCTGAAGTCCGGCGCGCTGCAGTTGCCGACCGCGTGGATGTGCATCGCATGGGTCATGCCCGGCGTCAGCCCGGTCAGGCCGCCGCTCATGCGCACGCCGCCGTTGTCGATCGCGAAGTTCAGCGTGCCGCCGGCGGTGCCGCCGACCGCCGGCTGCAGGGTGGCGATCGCGCTGGCGGCGAGCATCGTGCCGCCGGCGGC
>JAKFCL010000157.1:0-4244 GCA_036676665.1 Arenimonas sp.
GGCACGGCGCACGATCACCGTGTCGCCGACCCGCACGTCGAGCCGGGCGATCTGGTCGGCGTTGTGCAGCGTCGCGTTCGTCACGGTGACGCCGGCCACCTGCACCGGCGCCAGCCGGGCGACTGGCGTCAGCGCGCCGGTGCGGCCGACCTGCACCTCGATCGCCTCGACGGTGGTCAGCTGTTCCTGCGCCGGGAACTTGTGCGCGATCGCCCAGCGCGGCGCCCGCGACACGAAGCCCATCGCCTTCTGCTGGTCGGTCGCATCGAGCTTGTAGACGACGCCGTCGATGTCGTACGGCAGGCCGTCGCGCCGGGCGCCGATCTTCGCGAAATACGCCAGCAGGCCGTCGGCGCCGCGCGCGGTCGCCACTTCCGGGGAGACCGGGAACCCGAATGCCGCCAGCGCCTGCAGCGTGCGCGAGTGGGTCGGCGGCTGTGCGTCCCAGCCCGCCACCGCGCCCAGGCCGTACGCGAAGAACGCCAGCGGCCGCGCCGCCGTCAGCCGGGTGTCGAGCTGGCGCAGCGAACCGGCGGCACCGTTGCGCGGATTGGCCAGCACCTTGCCGCCGCTGGCGCGCATGCGGGCGTTGTAGGCCTCGAAACCGGCCCGCGGCATGTACACCTCGCCGCGCACCTCCAGCAGCGCCGGCGGCTCGCCGCGCAGGCGCAGCGGGATGTCGCGCACCGTGCGCAGGTTGGCGGTGACGTCCTCGCCGGTGGCGCCGTCGCCGCGGGTGGCGCCGCGCACGAACACGCCGTGCTCGTAGCGCAGGCTGATCGCCAGCCCGTCGAGCTTGGGCTCGACCGAGAACACCGGCGCCGGCTCGCCCAGTTCGCGCGAAATGCGTTGCACGAACTCGTGCACCTCGGCGTCCGCGAACGCGTTGTTGAGCGACAGCATCGGCACGTCGTGCACGACCTGGTCGAACTGCGCGAGCACGGCGCCGCCGACCCGGTGCGTCGGCGAATCGGCCGTCGCAAGTTCCGGGTGGTCGCGCTCGATCTGCTGCAGTTCGCGCAGCAGCGCGTCGTACTCGGCATCCGGGATGTCCGGGTCGTCGAGCACGTGGTAGCGGTGGTTGGCGTCCTCGAGGCGCCGCCTCAGTTCGGCGGCGCGGGCGGCGGGGCTGCTCACGGGCGGATCAGCGCGTGGTTCGCAGGTCCCACTTCTGCTGCTTGCGGTCGTAATTGCGCAGGTCCTCGCGGATATGCGCGATCCGCTGCCGGCCGAGCGCGTTGCGCTCCTCGTCCAGCAGCACCGCGTCGAGCAGTTCGGCCATGCGCTGCGCGGTCGGCAGCATCGCCTCCCACGCATCCAGCGCCGCCATCGGGCCGGGCAGCGCCATGAAGAAGCTGATGCCCGGCGTGCGCAGGTCCTGGATCCGCGCCATGTCGAACGAACCGGGCTTGACCAGGTTGGCGACGCTGAACACCGGGCCCTGCTCGGGATGGTTGTCGACGAGGCGGTGGAAGATGTTCATGTGGCCGAACACCAGCCCGGCCTTCTCGGCCGCCACCACCAGGTCGGGGCCGTGCAGTGTCTGCCCGGCCCGGGCCGCCAGGTACAGGCTGACGACCTTGTCGAAATTGTCGTGCGGGCGGGCGCCCGGGAGCGGCGCCGGCGCCGGGCGGCGGTCGGGGACGTCCTCGCCGGCGAAGGTGCGCTCGAGCATGTCCAGCTCGCCCGGCGCGACCGGGTCGCTGCCGTCGGCGGTGTTGGCGTCGGCTTCCATGATCTCGCGCAGCGTCGGTTCCTGGCGCTGGCCGGTGGCGTCGACGCGCGGCAGGGCGTGGCGGCGGCCCTGGGCGGGCTTGCTGCGGCTCGCGAACCAGACCACCGCCAGCAGCACCAGGCCGGCGACGCCGATCGCGATGCGCAGCAGCGCGGTGTCGCTCAATCCTTCGAACATGTGCGGCTCCTTTCCCTCAGGGCCGCTCGATGGCGGCCCGCTGCGGAATGATGCCCGAATTCGCCGGCGCGGTCAGGCCCGCGCCGGACGGCAAATCCCGCGGTCAGGCCGCGCCGACCAGGCGCGCGGCTTCCGCCAGGTCCACCGACACCAGCCGGCTGACGCCCGGCTCGCGCATCGTCACGCCGCTGAGCTGCCGGGCCGCTTCCATCGTCGCCTTGTTGTGGGTGACGAACAGGAACTGCACCTTCTCGCTCATCTCGGTGACCATCGCGCTGAAGCGGCCGACGTTGGCCTCGTCCAGCGGCGCATCCACCTCGTCGAGCAGGCAGAACGGGGCCGGGTTGAGCCGGAAGATCGCGAACACCAGCGCCACCGCAGTGAGCGCCTTCTCGCCGCCCGACAGCAGCGAGATGTTCGACACGCGCTTGCCGGGCGGCCGCGCCATGATCGACACGCCGGTGTCGAGCAGGTCCTCGCCGGTGAGCTCCAGGTAGGCGTGGCCGCCGCCGAACAGGCGCGGATACAGCTCCTGGATGCCGGTGTTGACCCGGTCGAAGGTTTCCTTGAAGCGGCCGCGGGTTTCCTTGTCGATCTTGCGGATCGCGCCTTCCAGGGTGTCCAGCGCCGACGTCAGGTCGGCGTTCTGGGCGTCGAGGTAGGTCTTGCGCTCGCTGTGCTCGCCGTATTCCTGGATCGCGGCCAGGTTCACCGGCTCCAGCCGGCGCATCTTCGCGTCGATGTCGCCCAGCGATTTCTGCCAGGCCTCGACATCGGCCTTTTCCGGCAGCGACGCCAGAACGTCGTCGAGCGCCAACCCGGCGGCGATCACCGCCTCGGACAGCTGGCCCGCGCGCAGGCTCAGCGCCTGTTCCTCGAGCCGGCGGGCGGAGATCGCCTCGCGCTGCGCCAGCGCCTGCTGGTCGCGCTGCTGCCGGGTCTGTTCGTAGCCGCGCATCTCGGCCTCGATGCCGTCCAGCGCCGAGCGCGCCGCGGCCAGGTCCTTCTCGACGAGCACGCGCTGGTCCAGCGCCGCCTGGCGCTCGGCCTGCAACGCCACCACGGGGGCATCCCCATCGGAAAGCTGCGCGACCAGTTCGTTCAGGCGCACCTCGAGCTGCGCCTTCTGGCTGCCCATGCGCGCCAGCGACTGGCTCAGGGCGATCACCCGGGCGCGCTGCGATTCGAGCGTCAGCGCCAGCTGGTGCGCGGCGTCGCGGGCCTCGCGGGCGGCGGTGCGGGCGGCGTCGCGCTGCTCGCCGAAGCGGCGGCGTTCGTCGTCGAGCGTCTTGCGCTCGGCTTCCAGGTCGCCCATCTTCGCGACCGCCTGTTCGAGCCGGCCGCGCGCCTCGCGGGCGCTGGCCTGCGACTCGTCCAGCGTCGTCGCCAGCGTCGCCAGTTCGGTGTCGATCCGCGTCACGCGCGCCTGCGCCGATTCCAGCCGGCTCTGCTGGCCCTGCAGCTGGCCGGCGAGCTCGGACACGCTGCGATGCGCCAGGTACAGCGCACGCTGGGCGTCCTCCCGGTGCTGCTCGGCCTCGAGCAGGCGGTCGCGCATCGAGGTCAGGCCTTCGTTGAGCGCCTGTTCCTTCTTCGCCAGCGCGTCGATCTCGGCGCGCAGCGCCTGGATCTCGCGCTCGCGGCCGAGCGCGCCCTGCTGCGCCTCGCCGCTGCGCAGCACGCGCAGCCAGCCGGCGCCGAGCCATTCGCCCGCGCGGGTGATCACCGCCTCGCCGTCACCCAGCGCCGCGGCGCGCGCCTGCGCGGCGTCGTCGACGGCGCGGATATTGGCCAGCAGGCGGCGCACCGCCGCCGGCCCCTGCACCTTCGCGGCCAGCGAACCGGCCGGCACGTCGACGGGCGCGCCGCCAGCGGCGACCAGCGCCACGCGACCCTGCGCCAGGCTCGACAGCGCATCGAGCCAGTCGGCTGGCGCGTCCACGGTGACGGCCTCGAGCAGGCTGCCCAGCACGGTCTCGACGGCGGTTTCCCAGCCCGCCTCGACCTGCAGCGCCTCGCCCAGGCGGGTGTTGTCGGCGATGCCCTGGGCCTTGAGCCAGTCCAGCGCGACGTTCTTCTCCTGGCCCAGCGCGGCATGCTGCAGCGCTTCCAGCGAGCTCAGCCGACCCTTCGCCGCCTGCGCCTGCTTGCGCACGTCGGCCAGTTCCGACTGCTGCGTACGCTGCTGTTCCTGCAGCGCGACCAGCGCCGACTTGCGCTGCTCGAGCGTGCCGCCGAGCGCGTCCAGGCCGGACTTCTGCGTGTCGTGCTCGGCGACCATGCGCGCGAGCGCCTCGGTCACCGCGCTGGTGTCCAGGCCGCTGCGTTCGCC
>JAKFCL010000158.1:0-1631 GCA_036676665.1 Arenimonas sp.
CCGGCCAGCGCGCCGATCTGGTGCAGTGGAACATCGAGCACCCGGCCGAGCTCGCCTACTGGCTGGGCGGCGATCTCGTGCATTCGGTGACGATCGGCGGGCGCCAGGTCCGCGACTGACGCGGCGCCTCAGTCGCCGGCAGGCAATGCCTCTGTTGCGGCGTCGAGCGCCGCCGCCTCAAGCGCTGCGGCCAGAGCCGCCGCCTCTTCCGCGTCGGGTAGGCGGTGCGCCAGTTGGTCGATCCCGGTCGCGGGATCGAGCCACGCGAATGTGGCGCCGGTGGGCCGAAGCGCGTCGGCGACGGACGCCTTGCGCGGTGCCGACACGGCGACGACGATCCGTGAGCCGGCCAGCTTCCCCTGACGGTGGTCGAGCAGGTTCCGCGCGAGGGCAGCGACCAGATTCGCCTCGTCCGGCGAGCCGATGACGATGTCGCGGCCGGCGATCGGCTCGTCCAGAACCTGCGCAAGATGCGCCAGAGAACCGGCGTAGGCGGCGTCGCCCGGGCGCGACAGCACGACGACACGGGGGTGGCGGTCGGAGAGCGCCGAGCGGATGTGCGCTTCCTCGAGGTACTCCTCCCAGTCGAGGTCGTCGCCGTCGTCCGGAGCGAACAGCGGGTCGCGGCGGAAACGAAGGTACGCGGCCTGGAGGTCGAGCATCGCCTGCAGCGTCTGCGCGGCGGCCTGCTGTGCATCCCGCCACGCCGCGGCGTCCACCGGCGCGATTGCACCGGTCGATCCGTCGATCCGCAGCGCGACGTACCCGGGTTCGATGTCGTCGTCGAGTTCCCTGCCCGTCCGCGCGTCGATCCCGTGGGCCGCCAGCGACGGCACCACGACCGGCAGGATCACGGACTCGCCATCGTCGGACGGCACCGGGTCGCCGCGCCATTGCAACGAGCTGACCGAGCGTGGCAACGCGGCGCCGAAGGCCCGCGGCAGAAAATCCTCAAGCGAATGCGTGCGCAGCGGTGTGCCAGCGCCGTCGTAGACGACGACCACGTGCTTGCCGAATCCCATCGAGTGCCAGTTGTCGAACGTCGCGACGAAGCGTCCGCCGTCGGCGACGACGACATCGACCGGCGCGACGTCGTTGAGCAGCGGCGCCTCCCAGACCAAGCTCCACGCGCCGTCGGCACCTCGGCGTTCGAGGCGCGCGCGCGCGCTCGTCCGCGTACTGCCGGCCTTCTGTCCGGGAGACGCCTTGTCGTCGACGGCGTCCTCGAAATAACGCAGCTGGTTTTCCAGTTCTCGCGGCACGACGACCAGTCGCACGTCGCCCGACGCCGACTCATGCACGCTTTCGGACGGAAGCGACCAGCTGTCCGCGCGAACCGGTCCAGCGCCAATGAGCGTGGCCGCGAGCGCGAGGGCGGCGATGCGCGGGAGGTAGCGGGACATGGCGGCTCCGATGGTCGGGGTCCGGCGATCGTCGCACGGCCCGCCGGCACCGGAAACGAAGAAGCCCCGCCGGAGCGGGGCTTCTTCAGCAAGCCACCGAGGGGTGGATTACTTCGCGGCGGCCTTCTTGGCCGGCGCCTTCTTGGCCGGGGCCTTGGCGGCAACCGGTGCCTTCACGGTTGCGGCGGTCTTGCCGGCGGTCGGCTTGGCGACCGTCTGCGGACGCGC
>JAKFCL010000159.1:0-4805 GCA_036676665.1 Arenimonas sp.
CAGGCCCAGGCCGAGGGCGATCGCGAGCATCAGGGGAGTCGTGCGCATTTTTCGCTGTCTCGCAGCTGAACGAAGAGCCTGATTTTCAGGTACTCCCGAGCAAACTACAAATGCCATCGGATCGAGGCGCGCGATCGTCTTCGGCCTCAGGATGCCGACGGCGACGGCGACCGCACCGCGCGCATGCGGTAGCATGCCGCCCGCCATGACCCCCTCGCCCGCTGCCGACGCGCCGCTGCTGCTCGCCCGCGGCCTGGCGTTCGCCCGCAACGACGAGCCGGTGTTCGGGCCGCTCGATTTCGAACTGGCCCGCGGCGAGGCCCTGCTGGTTCGCGGCGGCAACGGCACCGGCAAGACCACGCTCCTGCGCGTCCTGGCCGGGCTGCTGACCGCCGCTGCCGGCGAGGTGCGGCTTTCGGGCCGGGTGGTCGATCGCGAACACCTCGCCCGTGGCAGCGCGTACCTGGGCCACCTGCCCGGCCACAAGGCCGACCTCGGCACGGCGGCCAACCTGGCGTTCACGGTCGCGATCACCGGCGGCGAGGGCGATGTGCCGGCCGCGCTCGCGCAGGTCGGCCTGGCGGGGTACGAGGACACGCCCGCCCGACGGCTGTCGGCCGGCCAGAACAAGCGCCTCGCGCTGGCCCGGCTGCTGCTGCAGCGGGCGCCGCTTTGGCTGCTCGACGAGCCCTACGCGAACCTGGATCTGGACGGCATCGCGCTGGTCGACCGGCTGATCGGCCGGCATGTCGCCGAAGGCGGAGCCGTGCTGCTGACCACCCACGGCGCCTACGCCGCGCCGCCGGTGCCGGTGCGCACGCTGCTGCTCGACCGCCCCCGGGGCGCGGCATGAGTCCGCGCTGGCCTTCCCTGCTGGCGGCCGCCCGCGCGCAGGCGCGCCGCGACCTGGCGCTGGTCTGGAGCCGGCGCGGCGACGCCGCCCAGCCGCTGCTGTTCGCGGTGATGGTGGTGGCGCTGTTCCCGCTGGCGCTGGGCGCCGATCCGCAGGGGCTGGCGCGCATCGCCCCGGGCGTGCTGTGGGTCGCGGTGCTGCTGTCGAGCCTGCTGACGCTGGACGCGCTGTACCGCAGCGATGTCGAGGACGGCAGCCTGGAACAGCTGCTGCTGGCGCCGGTACCGCTGGCGTGGCTGCTGGCCGTGCGGGTGGCCGTGCACTGGGCGACCACGGCGCTGCCGCTGGTGCTGGCGACGCCGCTGCTCGCGCAGCTCCTTTACCTGCCGGCGGAACTCCTGCCGGTGCTGATGGTCTCGCTGCTGCTGGGCACGCCGCTGCTGAGCCTGCTCGGCGCGGTGGTCGCCGCGCTGACGGTCGGAATCCGCCGCTCTGGTATGATTTTGGCCCTGCTGGCGCTGCCCTTGTTCCTGCCGGTCCTGGTGTTCGGGGCCGGCAGCGTGATGGCTGCGGCCCAGGGCCTGCCGTGGTCCGGCGCGCTGCTGATGATGGCGGCGGGACTGGCGCTGGCGCTGGTCCTCGCGCCGCTCGCCGCGGCCGCGGCGATCCGCATCGCATTGACGTGAAGCCCCGCCCCCACCGAAACGTCCCGAGCCCGCCTTGAACCCCGTCCTGCTCTGGTTCCACCAACTCGGCTCGCCGCCGACGTTCGACCGCTTCGCCGCGCGCTGGACGCCGGTCGGCTTCGCGCTGGCGATCGCGACGATGGCGGTGGGGCTCTACGGCGCGCTCTTCGTCGTGCCGGCCGACTACCAGCAGGGCGACAGCTTCCGCATCCTCTACATCCACGTGCCGGCGGCCTGGATGTCGATGTTCGTGTACCTGCTGATGGCGGTGTACGCCGCGATCGCGCTCGTCTGGCGCATCAAGCTGTGCGAGATCCTGGCGATGGCCTGCGCGCCGGTCGGCGCGCTGTTCACCGCGCTGACGCTGGCCACCGGTTCGATCTGGGGCAAGCCGATGTGGGGCACCTGGTGGGACTGGGATCCGCGGCTGACCTCGGAGCTGGTGCTGCTGTTCCTGTACCTGGGCGTGATCGGCCTGTACGCGGCGATCGAGGACCGGCGCGCCGCCGCCCGCGCCGCCGGTTTCCTGGCGATCGTCGGCGTGGTGCTGCTGCCGGTGATCCGCTACTCGGTGGAATGGTGGAACTCGCTGCACCAGGGCGCGACGATCCGGCTGATGGGCGAGTCGACGATGGACTCGTCGATGACCTGGCCGCTGTGGGTAATGGTGCTGGCCACCAAGTTCTGGTTCGCCGGCTCGCTGCTGCAGCGCGCACGCGCCGACAACCTCGAGCGCGAGGCCGGCAAGGACTGGGCGCGCGCCGCCGCCGGGGCAGGCCGATGAGCTATCGCGAATACGTGCTCGGTGCCTACGCGGTGTTCGCCGCGTTCCTGCTCTGGGACTTCCTGATTCCGCGGCTGCGGCTGGCGAAGGCGCGGCGCGACATCGCCGGCCGGGCCGCCCGCGATGCCGCCCGCAGCGGCAACCGCCCATGAACCCGACCCGACGCCGCCGCCTCATCCTCGTGCTGGCGCTGCTGGCCGCCGCCGGCGTCGCCGCCGCGCTGGTCACGCTCGCGCTGCGCGAGAACATCACCTACCTCTACACGCCCAGCCAGGTGTTCGCCGGCGAAGCCGCCGACCAGGCGGTGTTCCGCCTCGGCGGCATGGTCGAGAAGGGCAGCCTCAAGCGCGAGGACGGCACGCTGAAGGTGCAGTTCGGCGTCACCGACGGCGACGCCGTGATGACCGCGCACTACGACGGCATCCTTCCGGACCTGTTCCGCGAGAACCAGGCGGTGATCGCCACCGGCCGCCGCGAGGGCGACGTCTTCATCGCCACCCAGGTGCTGGCCAAGCACGACGAGCAGTACATGCCGCGCGAGGTCGCCGAGGCGATGAAGCGCCAGCACGAGAAGCATGACGTGCCCGCCGGCGTTCCCGCCGCGCCGAACGGAGCCGACTGAGTGCTGCCCGAACTCGGCCTGCTGAGCCTGGCCCTGGCGATGGGCCTGGCGCTGGCCCTGTCGCTGCTGCCGTTGCTCGGCGCCCATCGCGGCCACGCCGGCTGGATGGCCAGCGCGCGGCCGCTGGCCTATGCGCAGCTGCTGGCGGTGGCGGTGTCGTACGGCCTGCTGACGTGGGCGTTCGTGCACCACGACTTCTCGGTCGCGTACGTGGCGAAGAACTCCAACTCGCTGCTGCCGCTGGCCTACCGCTACACCGCGGTGTGGAGTTCGCACGAAGGCTCGCTGCTGCTGTGGGTGCTGTTCCTGTGCGCCTGGACCGCGCTGGTGGCGCGCTTCTCGCGGGCACTGCCCGCGCCGGTGGTGGCGCGCGTGCTGGCGGTGATGGGCATGATCGCGCTGGGCTTCCTCGCGTTCACGCTGTTCACGTCCAACCCGTTCGAGCGCCTGCTGCCGGGCGCCGACGAGGGCCGCGACATGAACCCGCTGCTGCAGGACCCGGGGATGATCTTCCACCCGCCGCTGCTGTACACCGGCTACGTCGGTTTCGCCGTGGCCTTCGCGTTCGCGATCGCGGCGCTGATCGACGGCCGCGTCGATGCGCAGTGGATGCGCTGGTCGCGGCCGTGGACGAACATCGCCTGGGCGTTCCTGACGCTGGGCATCGCCCTGGGCTCGTTCTGGGCGTACTACGAGCTCGGCTGGGGCGGCTGGTGGTTCTGGGATCCGGTCGAGAACGCCAGTTTCATGCCGTGGCTGGTCGGAACCGCGCTGCTGCACTCGCAGGCGGTCACCGAAAAACGCGGCGGCTTCCGCGGCTGGACGCTGCTGCTGGCGATCGCGGCGTTCTCGCTTTCGCTGCTGGGCACCTTCCTGACCCGCTCGGGCGTGCTGACCAGCGTGCACGCGTTCGCGTCCGATCCACAGCGCGGCCTGTTCATCCTCGGCCTGCTGACGGTGGTGATCGGCGGCTCGCTGCTGCTGTACGCGCTGCGCGCCCCGAAAGTGGAAACCGGCAAGCCGTTCGCGGCGTTCTCGCGCGAAACGCTGCTGCTGGCCAACAACCTGCTGCTGACGGCCGCGGCGGCGATGATCCTGCTGGGCACGCTTTACCCGCTGCTGGCCGAGGCGCTGGACCTGGGCAAGATCTCGGTCGGGCCGCCGTATTTCGGCCTGCTGTTCGTGCTGCTGATGGCGCCGCTGGTGGCACTGCTGCCGTTCGGGCCGCTGACCCGGTGGCAGCGCGAACAACCCTCGCAGCCGCTGCGCTGGCTGGCGCCGTGGGCCGGGCTGGCGGCCGTGCTGGGCATCATCGCGTTCTTCGCGTGGCCCGAGGGCACGGCCAAGACGGCGTTCGGCGTGTTCGGCGCCGCCTGGGTGCTGCTGGGCACCGCCCGTTTCGCCTGGCAGCGCATGCGCGGCACCGGCCGGGTGCGCTTCACCGCCGAGATGACCGGCATGCTGCTGGCCCATGCCGGCGTCGGCGTGTTCATCGCCGGCGTGCTGCTGACCGACAGCACCAGCGTCGAGAAGGACGTGGCGGCGAAGCCGGGCCAGTCGTTCGAGCTGCGCGGCCATACGTTCCGCTTCGACGGCGCCGGCGTGCAGCCGGGCCCGAACTACACCGCCGACCGCGGCACCGTGACCGTGACCCGTGCCGGCCGCGAGATCGCCGTGCTGCATCCCGAGCGGCGCGCCTACACCAGCGGCGGCCAGGTGATGACCGAAGCCGCGCTCGACGGCAGCCTGAGCCGCGACCTCTACGTCGCGCTCGGCGAGCCGCTCGACGACAAGGGCACGTGGGCGCTGCGCCTGTACGTGAAACCCTTCATCCGCTGGATCTGGCTCGGCGCGGTCCTG
>JAKFCL010000160.1:0-24761 GCA_036676665.1 Arenimonas sp.
GGCGTCGGCGCCGGGGCCGGCGTGCGGGTCGCCGGCGTGGCGGCGACGGCGCGGCCGTCGAGCGCGACGACCGTGGCCGAGCCGCCGGTGACGCCCTCGACGCGCAGGCGCGCCGCTTCGGCGAGCGTGCGTTCGGCGTACGGGCCGACGCGCAGGCGCATCGCCGGCTTGCCGCCGACGTCGACCGATTCGCTGGTCAGCGGCAGGCCCTGCGCGCGCAGGCGGTCGGCCAGGGCACGCGCGTTGTCGAGATTGGAGAAGCTGCCGACGTTGACGGCGTAGCGGCCGCTGGCCGTGGCGACCGGCAGCGGCGCGCTCGGCGTCGCGGCGGCGGGCGGCGGCGTGGGTGCCGTCTCCGGTTCCGGGCCGACCGGCTCACCGGTGGCCGGATCGATCGCCGCGAGCGGCTCGCCGGCCTCGGCGGCCGCGGCCGGATCGAACTCGGTGCGCGGCGCGGCCGCATCGGGATCGACGGTCACCACCGCATCCGCATCGGCCGGCGCGGTCGGCATCGACAGCGCGCCGCCTTCGGGCACACCGGGCGCCGGCAGCGTCAACGGCACTTCCCGTGTCTCGAACGGCTGATCGGGGGCCGCGGGGGCGTCCAGCGGCACCTGGGCGGCGTCCTGTCGGGCCAGGTCCGGGCCCTTGAGCAGCATCGGCAGGAAGATCATCGCCAGTGCCACGAGCACGGCGGCACCGATCAGGCGCTGTTTCAGGGCGGAATCCATCGATCGTCGCGTCCTGCCGGGAGGGGTGCGAATTATAGCCGGGATGACCCGGCGACCGGTTCAGGCGGCGGCGAGTGCTTCAGCCACCGTGTGGAATGAACCGAAGACCAGCACGCGTCCGTGATCGCCCACGGCGGCGGCCGCCGCGGCCCGCGCGGTGGCCAGGTCGGGGTGGGTGTGCACCACCGCCGAAGGCGCGGCCTGGCGGATGCGCTGGGCCTGCGTCGCCGCGTCGAGCCCGCGCGGGCCGGCGTCGGTGATCGGCCCGACATGCCAGGCCTGCAGCCACGGCGCCATGACCACGGCGATCGCGCCGATGTCCTTGTCCGCCAGCGCGGCGAACACCGCGACGGTGCGCTTCGGGTGCGCCTGCAGCCAGCCGGCCAGCTGGCGCGCCGCCTGCGGGTTGTGGGCGACGTCGACGACGGTTTCCGGCGTGCCCGGCAACGTCTGCAGCCGCCCGGGCACGCGCGCGGCGAGCACGCCGGCGACGATCGCCGCGTCGTCCACCGGCAGGTCCAGCGCGCGCAGGGCCGCGATCGCCGCCGCGGCGTTGTCGCGCTGCGCCGGGGCCTGCAGCGGCGGGTCCGGCAGTTCGATCGCGTAACCGGGTTCGCGCCAGCGCCAGCGGCCGTCGCCGAGATCGTCGAGCAGGTAATCGGAGTGGCCGCGGATCGCGAACGCACCCAGCGCATAGGCGCGGCGCAGCACCGACGACGGCGGGTCCTTCTCGGCCAGCACCGCCGGCTTGCCGGCGCGCAGGATGCCGGCCTTCTCCGCGCCGATCCGCTCGCGGTCCTCGCCGAGCCAGTCCTGGTGGTCGAGGTCGACGGTGGTGATCACGGCGACGTCGGGGTCGACGAGGTTGGTGGCGTCGAGCCGGCCGCCGAGGCCGACCTCGAGCACCGCCAGGTCGAGGTCCGCAGCCTCGAACAGCCGCAGCGCCGCCAGCGTGCCGAACTCGAAGTAGGTCAGCGGAATGTCGCCGCGCGCGGCCTCGATCGCCGTGAACGCCGCGACCAGCGCCGCGTCGCCGGCGTCGGCGCCGTCGATGCGCACCCGCTCGTTGTAGCGCAGCAGGTGCGGCGACGTGTACGCGCCGACCCGCAGCCCGGCCGCGCGGGCGATCGCCTCGATGAACGCCACCGTCGAGCCCTTGCCGTTGGTGCCGGCCACGGTGACCACGTGCCGGGCCGGCCGGGCCAGGCCGAGCCGGCGCGCGACCTCGCCGACCCGTTCCAGGCCCAGGTCGATCGACTTCGGGTGCACGGCCTGCTGGTAGTCCAGCCACTGTTCTAGCGTTCGTTCCATGCCGGCATTATCACCGCGGCATTGACGGCGGCCCACCGCCGGCGGAACGATGCGGCATGCAGACCTTTCCTCGGATCGACCGGACGGAAGCCGCGCTCGCCGCGGCGTTCCTCGTGGGCCTGGCCCTGGCCAGCGTCCTGGCCATGCCCTGGGCCGTGTTCGCCGCGGCGCTGGGGCTGGCGGCGCTGTTCGCGGCGGTGATGCACTGGCTGACGCGGGCCGACCGGCAGCGACGGCACCTCGCCGACCAGGCGGCCGGCCTGCACCGGCCGCCGCCGCCGGATCCGCGGGCGCGCAAGCGCAAGCGCCGCCACTGACAGGAGGCGGCCAGGCCGCCGCCGGGTTAATCTAGGCGCAGAGAAAACCGACCGGAGCCGTCGTGGCCAAGCCCAATTATTCGTTCGAGAAGCGCCAGCGCGAGCTCGCCAAGGCCAAGAAGAAGGCCGAGAAGGACGCCGAAAAGGCGGCCCGCAAGCGCGCCGGCGAGCCCGAGCCCGCCGGCGAGTCCGAGGATCCGGGCACCGCCCCGGGCGACGAAGCGCCGACCGGCTGAACCCGCCCGAGGCCGATCGGCCTCACAACGCCCGGTGCACCGCCTCGCCGAACAGCGCGGTGTGGTGGCCGCAGTCGTTGAGCCGCACCACGTCGAGCGACTCCGCGTCGGGACCTTCGAGCAGGTTGATCGTCGTCGGCGCCTGCCGGAACGCCCACAGCCGCGACAGCGGCAGCCCGAGCACCTTGCACAGCAGCACGCGATTGACGGCGTCGTGGGCGACCACCAGCAGCGTGTCGTCGTCGCCGAGGCCGGCGCAGGCGCGTTCGAACGCCGGCCATGCGCGCTCGAGCACATGGCCGATCGATTCGCCGCCCTCGCCCGGCATCAGTACCGATTCGGGCAGGTCGCGCCACGCGCCGAGCAGGTGCGGGTCGCGTTCGCGGATCTCGGAGGCGAGCAGGCCCTCCCAGTCGCCGTGGCCGATCTCCTGCAGCCCGGCGTCGAGCTGCAGCATTCCGGCGCGGGTCTCGCCGAGCGCGAGTTCGGCGGTACGGCGCGCCCGCGCCAGCGGCGACGCCACCGCGCGGGTGATGTCGACGCCGGCCAGGCGTTCGCCGAGCAGGCGCGCCTGGCCTTCGCCGACGTCCGACAGCGGGATGTCGCGCTGGCCCTGGTAGCGGCCCTCGGCATTCCAGGCGGTTTCGCCGTGGCGGGCGAGCAGGACGCGCATCAGAGCTGCTCCATCGCCAGGATCCCCGGGATGCCGCGCAGCGACGCCAGTTGCGGCGCCTCGACCTCGCGGTCGACGGTGATCGCGGCGATCGCGCCGCCGTCGCCGGTGGCACCCAGCGAGAAGTTGACGATGTTCACGCCCGCCGCGCCCAGGTGCGAACCGACCAGGCCGATGACGCCGGGGCGGTCCTCGTTGCGCATCAGCAGGATGTGCGCGAGCGGGTCGAAGTCGAGCTCGACGCCGTCCAGGCGCACCACGCGCGGGCCGCGGTGCAGTGTCGCCTCGATCTCGCGGGCGATGCCGCCCCCCTGCACGCGGATGCGCAGCAGCCGGTCGAATCCGTCGCCGTCGCCGCCCATCGTCTCCGACACCTCGAGCCCGCGCGCGGCCGCTTCGTGCAGCGCATTCACCGGCGTGACGCGACCCGACGCGGGGCCGAGCAGCGAGGCGACGAGCAGACGCGTCAGCGGGCGCGTATCCAGTCCCTCGGTGCGGCCGGCATAGGTCACCTGCAGCTTCACCGGCGCCGGCACCAGCCGCGAGGCGAGGCGGCCGAGCGCGGTCATCAGCGGCATCCACGGGCCGACCTCGCGGGCGGTTTCCGGGGTCAGCGGCGGCAGGTTCACGCAGCCGGCGACGGCGCCGGTGGCGACGAAATCGATGATCTGCCGTGCCAGGATCGTCGACACCGCCTGCTGCGCCTCGCCCGTGCTGGCGCCCAGGTGCGGGGTCAGGATCAGTTTCGGGTTGCCGCGCAGCGCCGAGTCCTTCGGCAGCGGTTCGGTGGCGAACGTGTCGAGCGCGGCGCCGGCCAGGTGGCCTTCGTCGAGCAGCTTCAGCAGCGCGTCCTCGTCGACCAGGCCGCCGCGGGCGGCGTTGATCAGGAAGCTGCCCGGCTTCATCCGGCGCAGCCGCGCCTCGTCGAGCAGGTTGGTCGTCTCCTTGGTGCGCGGGATGTGCAGCGTGACCACGTCGGCCCAGGCCAGCAGGTCGTCCAGCGGCATCAGCGGCACGCTGCCCTTGCCGGCCGCGGAGGCCGGCAGGAACGGATCGTACGCGGCCACTTCCATGCCGATGCCGAGCGCCTTGCGGGCGACGGTGGCGCCGATGCGGCCCAGACCGATGACACCGAGCTTCTTGCCTTCGAGCTCGAAGCCGGTGAGCCCGGCCTTCGGCCATTCGCCGGCCTTCATGCCGGCATCGGCGCGCGGCACGTGCCGGGCCAGCGCGAACAGCAGCGAGATCGCGTGTTCGGCGGCGGCCAGCGTGTTGCCGTCGGGCGCGTTCATCACCGCGATGCCGCGGGCGGTGGCCGCCTCGACGTCGATCGTGTCGACGCCGGCGCCGGCGCGGCCGATCACCTTGAGCTTCGCCGCGTTCGCCAGCGACTCGGCGGTCACCAGGGTCGCCGAGCGCACCAGCACGGCGTCGAAGTCGGCGAGTTTCGCCGCCAGCTTGCCGGCATCCTTGATCGGTTCGCTCACTTCCACGTCCCAGCCGGCCTGGCGGAACAGCGCCAGACCATCCTCGTGGATGCCATCACAAGCCAAAACGCGCATCGCCACTCTCCTCGTCGTGATCGTCAGGGTGCCGCCGCGCCGCCCGAAGGCGACGTGACGGAACCGGGATCAGGACCCGGAAACGCCGACAGCCGCGAAGGCGGCCGTTTGCATGCGCAGGAAACCACGAGTCCGCCGCCGTGCGATCGCACGGGCGGCCGGAGACGACGCCGAAGGGCGGTCGAATCGCGCGAAAGCGCTGAGACCATCAGAAAACCGGAACACGGTGGACGGACCGGTTTGTCCGCGGGTCTGGAGACGGGGCTTCATGAGCATGGGAGTCCAGGACCTACGCCGCCACCATAACGGCTAAACCGACCCCCGCCAACCCCGCGCATGACCTTCGACCTATGCCGGCCCCGCGGCGAAGCCCCAGAATCGGCCGGCCCGACCGCCCGGCGGCGGCACCCCCTTTCCACTGCGGCCCGCCACGGGCCTGGAGCTTCCTGTGACCCTTTCTTCCCTGAAACCCCTGAGCCTGGCGCTGGCCGTCACGGTCGCGCTGGCGGCCTGCCAGAAGACGGAGGCCCCCGCGGCCGACGTCGCCGCCACGCCCGCCGCCGAACCGGCCAAGCCGGCGCTCGACCTGTCGACCCTGAAGACGCCGATCATCGCCTTCAACGCCGCCGACCTCGACCCGAACATCGCCGCGTGCGCCGACCTCGGCGCGCACGTCAACGGCAAGTGGCTCACCGCCAACCCGGTGCCGGCCGACCGCACGACCTGGGGCAGCTTCGAGCTGCTCGGCGAGCGTTCGCTTGAGATCCAGCATTCGCTGGTCGAGACCCTGGCCGCGACCGAGAACGCCACCGGCACCGCCAAGCTCATCGGCGACGTCTGGGCCACCGGCATGGACGAAGCGGCGATCGAGGCCGCCGGCCTGACGCCGATCCAGCCGCTGCTCGACGGCATCGCCAAGCTCGACTCGGCCGAGTCGATCGCCGCCTGGCTGCGCAGCAGCTACGCCGAAGGCCGCGCCTACGTGTTCGGCTTCGGCCCGAGCCCGGACTTCGACAACCCGACGATGAACATCGCCTACGCCGGCCAGTCCGGCCTGGGCCTGCCGGACCGCGACTATTACTTCGCCGACAAGCACGCGGCGATCCGCGAGGCGTACGTCGCCCACATCGCCAACATCCTGGAGCTGGCCGGCGCCGACAAGGACGCCGCCGCCGCCCAGGCCGCCGAGGTGATGAAGTTCGAGACGCGCCTGGCGAAGGTGTCGATGTCGAGCGAGGAACTGTCGCGCGACGTCTCCAAGTACTACAACCCGATGACGCTCGACCAGGCCGACGCGCTGACGCCCAACTTCACCTGGACGCAGTTCTTCGAGTCGCAGGGCCTGGCCAAGCCGGAGATGTTCTCGCTGGCGCAGCCGGACTTCCACAAGGAAGTGAGCAGCATGCTGGCCGACGTGCCGGCGTCCACCTGGCAGGCCTACCTGCGCTACCAGACGGTCGACAACGCGGCGCCGTTCCTGTCGAACGCCTTCGCGCAGGAGAACTTCAACTTCTACAACAAGACCCTGCGCGGCCAGCAGGAGATGCAGCCGCGCTGGAAGCGCGTGCTCAACACGATCAACGCCCAGATGGGCGAAGCGCTGGGCCAGGAATACGTCGAGGTGGCGTTCTCGCCGGAAGCCAAGGCGCGCATGGAGACGCTGGTGGCGAACCTCGGCGCGGCGCTGAAGGCCCGCATCGAGAAGCTGGACTGGATGGGCGACGAAACCAAGGCCAAGGCCCTGGAGAAGTGGGCCGCCTTCACCCCGAAGATCGGCTATCCGGACAAGTGGCGCGACTGGAACGGCCTGGAAACGGCCCGCGACAGCTACGTCGCCAACCTGATGGCCGCCAACGAGTTCAACTACAAGTGGAACCTGGCCAAGATCGGCCAGCCGGTCGACAAGACCGAGTGGGGCATGAGCCCGCAGACGGTCAACGCCTACTACAACCCGCTGGCCAACGAGATCGTGTTCCCGGCCGCGATCCTGCAGCCGCCGTTCTTCGACCCCAACGCCGACGACGCGCTGAACTACGGTGGCATCGGCGCCGTGATCGGCCACGAGATGATCCACGGCTACGACGACCAGGGCGCGCGCTTCGACGCCACCGGCAAGTTCGCCGACTGGTGGAGCACGAAGGACAAGTCCGGCTTCGAGGAGCGCACCGCCCTGCTGGTGAAGCAGTTCGATGCCTACACCTCGATCGAGGACATGAAGGTCAACGGCAAGCTGACCCTGGGCGAGAACATCGCCGACCTGGGCGGCCTGGCGGTCGCGTACGACGCCCTGCAGCGCGAGCTGGAGAACAAGCGCGTCGGCGAGATCGACGGCTTCACGCCGGACCAGCGCTTCTTCATGAACTGGGCGACGGTATGGCGCCGCAACTTCAAGCCCGAAGAGCTGAAGGTGCGCCTGCAGACCGACCCGCATGCGCCGGCGAATTTCCGCGCGATCGGCGCGCCGTCGAACCTGCCGGCGTTCGCGGCGGCGTTCGGCTGCAAGGCCGGCGACCCGATGGTCCGCGCGGCCGACGCCCAGGTGGCGATCTGGTAACCGCGGGGTTGTAAGTCTTTCCGGAAACGGCCCGGGTCCTCCCGGGCCGTTTTCCGTTGTGGGGCGGCTTTTCCTATGGGCGCGCGGCGGTGGGGCGCTAGAATCGCCGTCCCCCACCCTGGAAGCATGCGATGCCCGTCCGTTCGACCGCCCTGGCGCTGACGTGAACAGCTTCGCGCCCGGCCAGCGCTGGTTCTCAAGCGCCGAACCCGAACTGGGCCTGGGCACCGTGCTGCGCCTGGCCGGCCGGCAGGTGCAGATCGTGTTCACCGGCACCGGGGTCGTGCGCATGTATGCACTCGGCTCGGCGCCGCTGCTGCGGGCGGTGTTCCGCGCCGGCGAGCGCGTGCGCATCGGCGGCGAGGACAAGACCGTCGAGCGCGCCGAGCTGCGCGACCAGCTGATCCACTACCACTGCGCCGGCACCTGCCACGCCGAGGGCGAGCTGGACGCCGAGCAGCCGGTGTCGCAGGCCGATTCGCGGCTGCTGTCGGGCCGCGTCGACCGCAACGACCAGTTCGAGTTCCGCCGCGAATGCCTGCAGCGGCGCGCCGACGCGCGCGCGCACCCCGGCTGGGGCGTGCTCGGCGCCCGCATCGAGCTGATCCCGCACCAGTTGCGGGTGGCGGCGATGGCGGCGCAGCGGCGGCCGCCGCGGCTGCTGCTCGCCGACGAGGTCGGGCTGGGCAAGACGATCGAGGCCTGCCTGGTCACCGCCCAGCAACTGGCCAGCGGCCGCGCGAGGCGGGTGCTGGTGCTGGTGCCCGAGAGCCTGGTGAACCAGTGGTTCGTCGAACTGCTGCGGCGCTTCAACCTGGCCTTCTCGATCTACGACGAGGAACGCTGCGAATCGCTGGAAACCGGCGACCCGCGCGCCAACCCGTTCGAGGACGAGCAGTGCGTGATCGCCTCGGTCGACTGGCTGGCGAGCCACGACAAGCGGGCGAAGCAGGCGCAGGCCGCCGGTTGGGACCTGCTGCTCGTCGACGAGGCGCACCACCTGGTGTGGACGCCGGAATTCTCCAGCCCCGGCTACGCGCTGGTGGAGGCGCTTTCGCTGCGCACGCCCGGCCTGCTGCTGTTGACGGCCACGCCCGAACAGCTCGGCCTCGCCGGCCATTTCGCCCGGCTGCGCCTGCTCGACCCGGCTCGCTACACCGACCTGGAGGCGTTCCGCGAGGAATCGCGCGGCTACGTCGAACTCTCCGCGCTGGCCGGCCGGCTCGCCGACGGCGACGCGCTGACCACCGGCGACGTGCAGGCCCTCGCGGCGCTGTTCCCCGGCGAGGACGAACACCGCGGCGAACGCCTGATCCGAATCGCCAACGGCGACATCGGCGAACGCGAGGCGTTGCTGGCCGACCTGGTGGACCGGCACGGCACCGGCCGGGTGATGGTGCGCAACCGCCGCGCCGGCGCCGACGGCGGCGACTCGGGCGGCCTCAACGGCGCCGTCGGCGGTTTCCCGCGCCGTCTTCCGCACGTGCACGTGTTGCCGGCGCCGGAGGATCCGACCGTGCTCGGGCGCCTGCGCGCCGAATTCGCCCACGACGTCGGCGAGACCGACGACGAACCGGCGCACGATTTCGCGCGTGATCCGCGCACCGACTGGCTGCTGTCGGTGCTCGACGCGATCGCGCCGGCCAAGGCCCTGCTGCTGTGCCGCTCGCGCGCCAAGGTGCAGGCTCTGGAAGAGGCGCTGCGGCTGCGCAGCGGCCTGCCGGTGGCGCGCTTCCACGAAGACATGAACCTGCTGCAGCGCGACCGCAACGCCGCCTACTTCGCCGACCCGGAAGGCGCGCGCCTGCTGATCGCCAGCGAGATCGGCGCCGAAGGGCGCAACTTCCAGTTCGCCCAGCACCTGATCCTGTGGGACCTGCCGCTGCACCCGGACATGCTCGAGCAGCGCATCGGCCGCCTGGACCGCATCGGCCAGCGCGGCGACGTGCACCTGCATGCGGCCGCGGTCGCCGGCAGCGCCCAGGAAGTGCTGCAGCGCTGGGTGCACGAGGGCCTGGACGCGTTCCGCGGCGTGCTCGCCGACGGCCGCGAACTGCTGCGCGCATTCGGCGCCGAACTGCTGCAGCTGGCGGCGCAGGACGCCGACGCGCGCGAACCGGCGCTGCAGGAGCTGCTGCAGCGCACGCAGCTCAAGCATGCGGAACTGGCGCGCATCATCGCCGACGGCCGCGACCGCCTGCTCGAATACGGCAGCCGGCGCGGTGGCGGCGATGGCCTGCTGCGGGCGCTGGCCGAGGACGACGCGCACGCGTCGATGGACGATTACGCGCTGCGCCTGCTGGAGTCTTTCGGCGTGCACAACGAGCCGCTGTCGCCGGGCCTGTGGCTGCTGGATCCGGAATACCTGACCGTCGACGGCTTCGAGGAACTCAAGGCCGGCCCGCGCCAGGCGACGATGGACCGCGCCACCGCGCTGGCCCGCGACGACGTGCTCTACCTGCGCCCGGACCACCCGCTGCTGCTGTCGGCGATGGACCTGCTGATCTCGGGCGAGTTCGGCGGCGCCGCGGTGCTGGTCGACGACAGCCTGCCGCCGCGCACCGTCGTGCTCGAGGCGGTCAACGTCATCGAATGCGTGGCGCCGCCGGGCCTGGACATCGAACGCTGGCTGCCGCCGGCGCCCTTGTCGGTGGCGATCGACACGCGCCTGCAGTTCCGTCCCGGCTTCGCGCCGGGCGAGCGCGCGCGCCTGCGCGCCGGCGACCGCGTGATCGACCTCGGCCCGCAGCGCAAGGTGCTGGCCGCGCTGGTTCCGCCGATGGTCGAGAAGGCGCGCGAGCAGGCCATCGAAGCGGCGCGCGAACGCATCGACGCGGCGATCGCCACCGCCGATGCGGCGCTCTCGGAAGAAGTGGCGCGGCTGGTCGCGCTGGCGCGCATCAATCCGGGCGTGCATCCGGAGGAAATCGCCGCGCTGCAGTCCGAACGCGACGCCGTGCTGGCCGCCCTGCCCGGCGCGCGCCCGCGGCTGGACAGCCTGCGCCTGGTGGTCAGCAGCGATTTCCTGCAGATGCGGCGCTGAGGCGCCGGAACGCCGGCGTCGGGGCCGGCGCGCCCCGAAGGATCAGTTGACCGAGCGCAGATGCGGTTTTTTCGGTCCGCGCGGCTTGAACGGCGGCTGCCCGCGCCAGTAGCGGATCGTCAGCCAGCCGAAGATCATCCCGCCCAGGTGCGCGAAGTGGGCGATGCCCGAGCCGCTGGCGAAGATGCCCGACAGCAGCGCGATGGCGCCGAAGACGATCGCCAGCGTGCGTGCCTTCATCGGGATCGGCGGGATCAGCAGCATCACCCGCTGGTGCGGGAACAGCATGCCGTAGGCCAGCAGCAGCCCGTAGACGCCGCCGGACGCACCGATGGTCGGATAGATGCCGTCGCCGAGCAGGCCCGACGAGGCGAGCGCGAGCTGCAGCGCACCGGCGCCGACGACGCAGATGAAGAAGTAGGTCAGGAAGCGTTTCCTGCCCCAGACCTCCTCGATCGGCGCGCCGAACATGAAGAGCGCCAGCGCGTTGAAGAACAGGTGGCCGAAGTCGCCGTGCAGGAACGCATAGGTGATCAGCTGCCAGGGCATGAAGGCGACGCTGAGCAGTTCGCCGCCCGCGCCGATGCCGGCGTGCTCGCCCAGCGGCCACAGCATCAGCAGGCGCACCAGCGACGGGTCGGCGATCTTCTGCAGCAGGAAGCCGATGGCGAGCGCCCAGAGCAGGGAGGTGACGGCAGGGGTCAGGCGCATGCGCGGGATCCGGGGAAGTCGGCCCGTATCATAGCGGCATGGCCCCGCCTCCTTCCGCGCTTCTAGACGCCGCGACGCTGTCGAACCTGCTCGAACGCCTGCGTGTCGACGACTGGGCGGTGCTGCCGATGGCCTCGCCGTCGCTGGCACCGGCGCTGCTGGCCGAGGCGCGCGACCATGCCGCGTGCGGGCGCCTGGTCGCCGCCGCGACGGGCCGGGCCGGCGACCGCGCGTTCGCCGGCCTGCGCGGCGACGCGACGCTGTGGCTCGACGATCCGGAGTGCGGCCCGGCAGCGCACTCGCTGCTGGCCGCACTGGAGGCGTTGCGGGAACCCCTGAACCGGCGACTGATGCTCGGCGTTGACGAGGTCGAGGCGCATTTCGCGCATTACCCGCCCGGTGCCGGTTACGCACGCCATCTCGACCGCTTCCGCAGCGACGACGCCCGCCTGCTGTCGCTGGTGGTCTACCTCGACCCCGACTGGCCCGACGACGCCGGTGGCGCGCTGCGCCTGCACCTGCCCGGTGGCGCGCACGACGTCGTGCCGCGCGCCGGCACGGTGGTCGCGTTCCTGAGCGACGCGGTCGAACACGAGGTGCTGCCGGCGACCCGCGACCGCTTCAGCGTCGCCGCGTGGTTCCGGCGGCGGTCCTAGGCGTCGGCGGCGCCCAGAGCATCTCGTCGAGCGTGGCCGCGGCCCGCTGCCCGCGCACCCGCCCCGCCTCCACGACGACGCCTTCCGCGCGCAGTCGCTGCACCTGCTCGGCGAAGGCGTCGCTGTCGGGCGGAAAGGCGATGCGGCCGTCGGAGCGCAGTACCCGGTGCCAGGGCAGGTCGGCCCCGCCGCCGCCCTGCGCCAGCACCCGCGCCACCAGCCGGGCCCGGCCCGGCAGCCCGGCCCGGCGCGCCACCTCGCCATAGCCGGCCACTTCGCCCGGCGCAAGCGCCCGGATCGCCGCGAGAATGCGCCGGCGGCTGGTTTCGGGGTCGTTCGCGGTGGGCTTTGCGGGCATGGGGGTTTAGGATACCCCTCCCCCTCCGCGCGTTGACGACATGCAGAACTTCGAGCAGATCCGCAGCCACCTCCAGGGCAAGTACAAGGTCACCGCCAGCGAGCCGTACCTGATGTGCGTGCAGCTGTCCCTGGACAAGGGCCGCCGCCACCAGAGCGTCTTCGTGTCGGAGATGGTCGGCGAGGACGAGCGCCCGTACCTGCGGGTCAGCACGGTGATCGCGCCGATGACCGGCATCGACGCGCGGCGCATGCTGTCGTTCAACTGGGAATCGCGGGTGGGCTACCTGGCGATCGGCGAGCTGGACTCGGTGCCGTACCTGCAGATGTGCGAGAACCGTCCGTACGACACTCTCAACGGTGCCGAGGTCGACCGCCTGGTGCTCGAGGTCGGCGGCATGGGCGACCGCATGGAAAGCATGCTCTCCGCCGGCGGCGACCTGCTGTAATTACCGGTCATCCGTGCCGTCAGTGCGACGGCGCGGTGGCGTCAGGCCCAGCCGACGGACATCAGGCCCTTGAGGAGGGCCCAGGCGATGAAGCCGGCGGCGGGGATCGTCAGGATCCAGGCCCAGACGATGCGCTCGATCACGCGCAGCTTCAGCGCGCGCGGGTTCTTCGCGAAGCCCACGCCCATGATCGCGGTCGAGATGCTGTGCGTGGTGGACACCGGCATGCCGAAATGCGCCGCCACCGTCAGCACCGTCGCCGAGCTCGTTTCGGCGGCGAAACCGTGGATCGGGTGCAGCTTCACCATCTTGTGGCCGAGCGTCTTGATGATGCGCCAGCCGCCCGCGGCGGTGCCGGCGGCCATCACCAGCGCGCAGGTGACGACGATCCACAGGTCGATGCCGCCCTCATCGCCACTGTTGGGGTGCAGGAAAGCCAGCCAGCCCGGCAGGTTGTCGAGCGTACCGGCCGCCTGGGCGCCAAACAGCGCCAGCGCGATGATGCCCATCGTCTTCTGCGCGTCGTTGGTGCCGTGCGCATAGCCCATGTAGGCGGCGCTGACGATCTGCGCCTTGCCGAACAGCGCATTGACCCAGCGCGGCCGCGAGATCCGGGCGATCCAGCCGCCGGCGCCGTTCATCGCGCTGATCAGCGCCATCAGCCCGCCCATCAGCAGCAGGCCGAGCGTGAACCCGGCGATCGGCGAACTGATCATCGGCAGCACCACCTTCCACAGCAGGCCCTTGTTCTTGGACCACTCGCCGACGCTCTCGGACCAGATCAGCGCGTCGAAACTGTTGTCGGCGGCGGCGAACGCGGCGCCGCACAGGCCGCCGACCAGCGCGTGGCTGGACGAGGACGGCAGGCCGAACCACCACGTGATCAGGTTCCAGACGATGCCGCCGGTCAACGCGCAGATGATCAGCTGCGAGGTGACCAGCACCACCGAGGTGTCGATCAGGCCCGACGAGATCGTCTTGGCGACCGCCGTGCCCATCAGCGCGCCGACCAGGTTCATGCCGGCCGCCAGCATCACGGCCTGGGTCGGCGTCAGCACCTTCGTCGCGACGACGGTCGCGATGGAATTGGCGGTGTCGTGGAAGCCGTTGATGTACTCGAACACCAGCGCCGTCGCGACGACGACCAGGACCAAGGCCAGGGTGATCGTCATGGCTTCAGGCGTTCTTCAGCACGACGCCGTAGATCACGTTGCCGGCGTCGCGGCAGCGGTCGATCGCCTTCTCCAGGATCTCGAACAGGTCCTTCAGGATCAGGTAGCGCATCGGGTCGTTCTCCTGGGCGTACGTGTCGCGGTACAGCTCCAGGATCAGCCGGTCGGCCTCGGCCTCGATCGCCTGCATCTTGTCGTTGAGCGCCTTGGTCGTCTCCAGCGCCATGCCCTTGCGCAGCAGCCCGACCATCTCCTCGAGCACGCCGCAGGCGCGCTCGAGCATCGCCGCGCGCGAGACGAAGTCGACGTCGCCGATGCGCTCGTAGGCCAGCATGTAGCGCTCGGCGAACTTCTCGACGACCTTGGGGATCTTGTACAGGGCGTTCGACAGCGCCTCGATGTCCTCGCGCTCGAGCGCGGTGACGAAGGTGTTCACCAGTTCCTGGCTGATTTCGGCGGCCAGGCCCTTCTCGCGCTGGCGCGCGACCTTGAACTTCTCCAGGGAGCGCTGCGCCGGCGGGGTGGCCAGCAGCTCGCCCAGCGCCCGGGCGCTTTCGCGGGCCGCGGCGGCGCTGGCCTCCAGCAGTCCGTAGAACTTGTCGCCTTTGCCGAAGATGGTCTGGAGGGAAAACATGGACGGTCCCGTGGCTGGCCGGGAACGCCCCGGCCGTCGTGAGGGCGCAATATTACAACGCCACCCTGCATTCCCGGCGGATCGGGCCGTCGATCCGGTCCCCTGCCCGGTGCCGGGGCCGGAACCGAAGCCTGAAACGCTGCTTTCACGGCTCCCGGCGCACCCTGCGGCGGCGGCCGGAACCGGCCCGTGAAGGGCGCTGTGGCATAGTGCCGGCTGTTTTCCCTGCCTCCGCGGAGACCGACCGGCCCTGTCCGGCGCCCATGACACTGGAACTTGCCCTCGTCCTGCTGCTGATCGTCTGCAACGGCTTCTTCGCGCTGTCGGAGATGTCGGTGATGACGTCCCGCAAGCCCAAGCTGCGGCACATGGCCCAGGACAGCAAACGCGCCCGCAAGGCGCTGGAACTGTCCGAACACCCCGAACGCTTCCTGTCGACCGTGCAGGTGGGCATCACCTCGATCGGCATCCTGACCGGCGTGTTCGGCGGCGAATCGATCGGCAACCGCATCGCCGCGATGATCGCCCCGTTCGGGCTGGACCCGGACGTCACCCAGGGCATCGGCACCGGCGTGGCGGTGACGTTGATCACGTACTTCAGCATCATCATCGGCGAACTGGTGCCCAAGCGCATCGCGCTGCTGGCTCCCGAGCGCATCGCCGGTTTCGTCGCGGTGCCGATGGCATGGATCTCGCTGATCGCCACCCCGTTCGTCTGGCTGCTGTCGCTGAGCACGCGCACATTGATGCGGGTGCTGGGGCTGAGCCGTGGCCAGGACAACAACATCTCGGAAGAGGAGATCCGCCTGCTGGTGGCCGAAAGCCACGAACAGGGCGTGATCGACGCCGACGAACGCAACATGATCAACCGGGTGCTGCGCCTGGGCGACCGCAGCAGCGCCGGGCTGATGACGCCGCGCACGCGGATCGTCTGGCTCAACGCCTCGGCGCCGGTCGAGGAGAACCTGGAGACGATGCGGGAGACCCCGTATGCGCGCTACCCGGTGTACCGCGGCAACGACACCGAGGTGCTGGGCGTGCTCGAGATCAAGTCGCTGACCGGCCTGATCGGCATCGGCGACCCGCACCCGGACCTGTTCCGCGAGCTGCGCCCGGCCCTGTTCGTGTCCGAGTCCACGCACGCGCTGAAGCTGCTGGAGATCTTCCGCGAGGAACAGCAGACGCTGGCGCTGGTCGTGGACGAATACGGCGACATCCAGGGCATGGTGTCCGCCAACGACCTGCTCGACGCGGTGCTGGGCCGCGTGCAGGCCACCGAGGCCAGCGAGGACGAAGCGCTGGTGGTGACGCGCGCCGATGGGTCGTACCTGGTGGACGGCCGCCTGTCGAGCGAGGAACTGCGGGAAATCCTTTCGCTCAACGCGCTGCCCGGCGAGGAGGAACACGACTACCACACCGCCGCCGGCATGGTGATCGCCCGCTTCGGCCGCATCCCGCACGCCGGCGAGTATTTCGACTGGCTGGGCTGGCGCCTGGAAGTGGTCGACCTGGACGGAGCGCGCATCGACAAGCTGCTGATCGCGCGCATCGCCGAGCCGGAAGACGCCGATGCCGTTTAGGCACCACCGGCACGGGCATCCGAAGAAGCCGCCGGAACTGAGCACCCGCGGCCTGATCGAGGAAGTGGCCGCGGGCATCGACGGCAAGCAGATGACGCTGGGCGACCTGCTCGACCGCTTCCGCGAACGCTCCTACGGCGTCTTCCTGATGATCTGCGTGCTGCCGGCCTTCGTGCCGCTGCCGGTCGGCGCCGGCGCCATCAGCGGGCCGTTCGTCAGCCTCATCGGCCTGCAGTTCCTGTGGCAGATGGAGCATCCGTGGGTGCCGAAGTTCCTGTCGCAGCGGCCGCTGTCGCGCGAGGGCATGGAGAAGTTCCGCAAGCGCACGTCGCGCCTGCTCGGCTGGCTGGAGAAGGTCAGCCGGCCTCGCACCGAAGTGATGATCGACCATCGCGCCGCGCGCACTTTCACCGGGCTGCTGCTGGTGCTGCTGGGCTTCCTGCTGGCGCTGCCGCTGCCGGCCACCAACTACCCGTTCGGCGCGGTGCTGCTGCTGTACGCGATCGCGCTGATCGAACGCGACGGCCGCCTGATGGCGATCGCGTGGGCGGCGGGACTGGTCGAGATCGGCGTGGTCGCGGCGATGTCCGGGCAGATCGCCGCCTGGATCGCCAAGCTCTTCGGCTGATCCGGCCGGCGCTCAGCCGGCGGCGCCGCGGAATCCGCGCTGCATGTCGGCGGCGGTCATCGGCCGCCCGAGCCAGAAACCCTGCCCCTGGTCGCAGCCGCGCTCGCGCAGCACCTCGTACTGGCCCTCGGACTCGATGCCCTCGGCGACGACGGTGATGCCCAGCGAGTGCGCCATCGCGATGATCGCCGAGGTCAACGCGAGGTCGTCGGGATCGCGCAGCACGTCGGCGACGAAGCTGCGGTCGATCTTGACGCCGTCCACCGGCACCCGGCGCAGGTGGCTCAGGCCCGAGAAACCGGTACCGAAATCGTCCAGCCAGACCTTCACCCCGGTGGCGCGCAGGCGCGACAGCAGCGCGCTGGCCTGCACCTCGTCGCCGAGCACGGCGGTTTCGGTCAGCTCCACGTGCAGCTGCCGCGGCAGCACGCCGGTGGCCGCCAGCGCGCTGGCGACCACGTCCGGCAGGTCGCCGGTGCGCAGCTGCCGCGGCGAGATGTTCACCGACACGAACGGCAGCTCGTGGCCGGGCTGGGCCCAGTCGGCGGCGTCCTTGCAGGCCTGCACCAGCACCTGCCGGCCGAGGCCCTCGATGAGGCCGCTCTGCTCGGCGACCTCGATGAACACCGACGGCGGCACCACGCCCAGCCGCGGGTGCTGCCAGCGGCACAGCGCCTCGGCGCCCATCAGGCGGCCGTCGGCGAGCCGGTAGATCGGCTGGTAGGCCAGGCTCAGCTCGCCGCGCTCCCAGGCGCCGCGCAGCTCCTCTTCCAGCTGCACGCGGCGCTCCACCGCCTGGTCCATCGCCTTGCTGTAGAAGCGGTAGCAACCCTTGCCGGCGACCTTGGCCTGGTACATCGCGATGTCGGCATTCTTCAGCAGCTGTCCGGCGCTGCTGGCGTCGAACGGGAACAGCGTGATGCCGACCGAGGCGCTCAGGAACACCTGCCGCCCGTGCAGCACCAGCGGCCGCTGCACCTCCTCGATCAGCGCTTCGGCCAGCCGGCCGGAGCGCGCGCGGATGTCCTCGGCCATGAACAGCACGATGAACTCGTCGCCGCCGAAGCGGGCGATCTCCGTGCCGGTGCCGCCGAGGCGTTCGACCGCCATGCGGATGCGCATCGCCAGCTCGCCCAGCACGTCGTCGCCCGATTCGTGGCCGAGCGTGTCGTTGACGCGCTTGAAGTCGTCCAGGTCCACGAACAGCAGCGCGAGTTCGCCGCTGCTGGCCTGCAGCGTCATCAGCCGCTCGTCGAGCGTTTCGCGGAACGACAGCCGGTTGGCGAGGCCCGTCAGCGAGTCGGTGTAGGCCATGCGGCGGATGTCGCGGTCGTGGCGCGCCACCGATTCGCGCATGCGGGCGAAGGCGCGCACGAGCTCGCCGATCTCGTCCTGGCGGTCCGAAGTCGGCACGCGGACGTCGTAGCGGCCCTGTTCGATCCGGGCGGTGGCCTCGGCCAGCCCGGCGATCGGCTGCACGATGCGCCGCTGCAGCAGCACCATCGCCGAGAAGCCGATCGTCACCATCGCCGCCAGCAGCGCCACCAGCCAGGCGAGGTGTTCGTTGCTGGCGTCCTGCAGGCGCTCCTCGAGCGGGTCGAGCACGTCGATCTCGCGCTTCTGGGCATTGTCGCGCGACAGCCCGACCCGCACGCCGCCGATGCGCTGGCCGCCGATGCGCATCGGCGCGGCGACGTCCACCAGCTTCTCGCTCCACTGCGTGTGCACGCCCTGGGCATTGAGTGCCTCGTACGCCATCGGATCGGACATCGGCTGGCCGAACGCCGGGATGTCGCCGGAGCCGTCGTGCACGACCTGGCCCTGGGCGTCGTGGATGATCACGTACACCACGTCGGGCTGGCGCAGCGTCGCGCGCGCCAGCTCGCCGAGCTTGGCGAGGTCGAGGTAATACAGCGGATTGGTGGCGGCGTCGGCGAGCTGGCTGGACAGCGTTTCGCCCCGCCCCTGCAGGCCCTCGCGGGTGAGCGCCCGCACCGCCTCGGCGCTGAGCCGGCGGGCGTCGTCGTTGCTGCCCTTCTCGTGCCACCACAGCGCGGCGAACAGCGTGATCACCACGACCAGCACGCCCGCCATCAGCAGCAGCAGTTCCCCGCGCAGACCCATCCGGAACGGCAGTTTCATTCCAGCGCCTCGCGCACGTCGCGGGCACGCAGGCGCAGCTGTTCGAGCGCCGCGTCGGTGGCGGCATCGCTTTCGTAGAAGCCGGTGGTGCGGAAGAACTGCCGCAGCGCCTCCCGGGCCTGCGGGTCGGCGGCGGCGCCCAGCAGCACCTGCCGCAGGCGCTCGGCCACGGCCGGATCCATGCCGCTGGCGACCACTTCCATCGCCCGCGGCACCGGCTCGGTGGTATGCACGATCACCAGGTCGCGGCGGAATGCTTCCGACACCCGCTGCAGCGACGCCCAGTCCTGGTCGCTGAAGCCGCCGGCGTCGACCAGGCCCTTGTGCACCCATGCCGCCAGGTTGGTATCGGTGTTGGCGAAGACGTAGCCGACGCTGTCGGGATCGGCCTCCTCGAGCGGCGAGACCATCAGGCTCATCGGCAGGCCGCGCTCGCGCAGCGCCATCGCCGGCACCAGGTAGGCGCTGGTGGAGGACGGCGACTGGAAGGCGATCGTGCGGCCCACGAGCTGCGACAGCTCGGTGATGCCGCTGTCGCGACGGGTGAAGATCACGCTGCGGTATTCGCGCGAACCGGCGCGTTCGGTCAGCAGCAGCACGCGGGCGCCGGCGCGGTCGGCCATCAGCAGGCCCGTACCGGGGGTCTCGGTGACCCAGTCGACCTTGCCGCGGCGCAGATAGCTCAGCATCTGCTGCGGGTCGCGCGCCATCAGCACGCGGCCCTCGCGGATGCCCACCGAGGACATGCGCGGCACCACATAGTCCAGCAGCGGCTGCAGCTGCTCGTAGTGGCGGCGCGGGTCGTCGCTGATCCGGCCGAGCACGAGCACGCCGTCGGCGGCGCGGGCGACGCCGGCCAGCGCCAGGAGGAGCATCAGGAGACACAGCCGGCGGGGCATGACGCGGGGGTCGGGTGACGTCACTTGGGGCTCGGGCTCGGCGGGGTCAGCCGGCCAACTGTATTCGTCCCGTGAATGCGGCGCTAGGCTTGCCGGCCGGCGGCCAGGCGCGCCATGCGCTGCGCCTCGGACAGGATGCCGCGCAGGATCTTCACCTCGCGGCTGTCCAGGCCCGCCCGGAGGTAGAGCCGGCGCAGCCGGGCCATCACCATGTCCGGCGGCTTGCCCTTGTGGAAGTCGATGTCGTCCAGCGCCTGCTCCAGGTGCCCGAACAGGCGCTCGAGCTCGTCGGCGGTCGCCGGGGGCTCCTCCGGGGCGGGCACCGGGACCGGGGCCGCGGCCGCGGCGTCGCCCTCGCCCAGGCTCGCCAGCCGCAGCTCGTAGGCCAGCACCTGCACCGCCGCGGCGAGGTTGAGCGAACTGAAGCCCGGGTCGGACGGGATCGCCACCGATGCGTGGCAGCGCTGCAGCTCGGCATTTTCCAGGCCGGTGCGCTCGCGTCCGAACACCAGCGCGACCGGGCCGCGGGCGGCGGCGGCATACAGCTGCCGGGCAGCCTCGCGCGGATCGAGCTCGGGCATCGGCACATGCCGCCGGCGGGCGGTGGTGCCGAGGACGAAATGGCAGCCGGCCAGGGCCGCGCCCAGGTCCGCATGCACCGGCGCGGCGGCCAGCAGGTCGTCGGCGCCGGCGGCCATCATCGCCGCGTCCGGGTCGGGGAAGCGCTCGGGCGCGACCAGGTGCAGCCCGTGCAGGCCCATGGTCTTCATTGCCCGCGCGGCCGAGCCGATATTGCCCGGATGCTGCGTGCCGACCAGCACGATTCGAAGGTTCTGCAGCGGCGTGTTCATGGTCCCTTCGGGCCGCCGCGGGGGCGACCTGTTATCCTTGCCGGGCGCCGGCACGACCGGCACCTCGTTCTTCATACAATCAAGCGGTCAACCGGGCGGGCCCATGCAAAAACCTGTCGTCAACGTCATGGTCAAGGCGGCCCGTTCGGCCGGCAACCTGATCCTGCGCCACATCGGCAAGCTCGATGCGCTCAACGTCTTCGAGAAGTCGAAGCAGGACTACGCCAGCGAGGTCGATTCGCAGGCCGAGGCCGAGATCATACGCGAGCTGAAGCGGGCCTTCCCCGACTACGCGATCCTGGGCGAGGAGTCCGGGGCGATGGGCACCGGCCGCTTCACGTTCGTCATCGACCCGCTCGACGGCACCTCGAACTTCCTGCGCGGGCTGCCGCATTTCTGCGTGTCGATCGCCCTGGTCGAGAACGGCGAGCCCGTGCACGGCGTGGTCTACGACCCGATGCGCAACGAGCTGTTCACCGCCTCGCGCGGCGCCGGCGCGCTGCTCAACGACAAGAAGATCCGCATCGGCGAGCGCAAGGACCTGCACGGGGCGATGGTGATCACCGGTTTCCCGCCGCGCGAACGCGCGCGCCTGCAACCGCACCTGGACTGCATCGCCAAGGTGCTGGCCGAGGCCGAGGACGTGCGGCGGACGGGTTCGGCGGCGCTGGACCTGGCGTACGTGGCCTGCGGCCGTGCCGACGCCTACTTCGAGGCCGGCGTGAAGCCGTGGGACATCGCCGCCGGCATGCTGCTGGTCCGCGAGGCCGGCGGCCGGGTCAGCGACTTCCGCGGCGCCGGCGACCGCCTGCTGACCACCGGCGCCTCGACCCAGCTGATCGCCGGCAACCTCAAGATCACCGACGCCCTGCAGAAGGTCATCGTCTCCTCCAACTACGCCGCGGCATTTTCAACCTGACCCAAGGCGCCAGTCCGAACAAGAAAAGGCCCGCGCAAGCGGGCCTTTTCATTGGCGAATCGCAGGAGTTACGGCCTGCGCGCCAGTTCGGCTTCGAGATCCTCGCGGGCCTTGGGCATCAGGTCCTGCTTGGTGACGCCCAGCAGCAGCAGCAGCGGGCAGGCGACGAAGATCGACGACAGGGTGCCGATGACGATGCCGATCATCTGCGATTCCGCCATGCCCTTCAGCGACTGGCCGCCGTACAGGTACAGGGCCACCACGGTCAGCAACGCCACGAACGACGTGATGATCGTGCGCGACAGCGTCTGGTTCACCGACCGGTTCAGCACTTCCCGCGGCTCGAGCTTGTTGAGCAGGCGGAAGTTCTCGCGCACGCGATCGAACACCACGATCGTGTCGTTGATCGAGAAGCCCATCACCGAGAGGATGCCGGCCAGCACGGTCAGGTCGAACTCGTGGCCGCTGAAGGCGAACCAGCCGCAGACCAGCAGCACGTCGCCGAGCGTCGCCAGCACGGCGGCGATCGCGAACTTGAACTCGAAGCGGATGGCGATGTAGGCCAGGAAGCCGAGCGTCACGAACACGGCGGCATAGATGCCGTTCATCGCCAGCTCGTTGCCGATCTGCGGGCCGACGAAATCGCTGCGGACGACGCGGCCGGCGTTGTCGGCGGTCTGCGCGGCGGCGAGGATCGCGTTGCCGGTCTGCTGCGTCGACGGGGCGGCCCGGGCCTGGCCGTCGTCGCCCTCGGCCGCATGCGGCTGCAGGCGGATGGCGATCTGGTTGCCGCCGCCGAAGGTCTGCACGATCGGGTTCTCGAAACCGGCCGACGACAACCGCGCGCGCACGTCCTCGACGTCCACCGGCTTCTCGAACTCGATTTCCACGACGGTGCCGCCGGTGAAGTCGAGCGCGTAGTTGAAGCCACGGGTCGCCAGGAAGAAGACCGCCGCCAGGCACAGCGTGCCGATCACGGCCAGCGACACCACGCGGAAGCGCATGAAGTTGAAATTGGTGTTGGACGGGAAAAGTTCCACGCCGTCTCTCCTGGGTTCTTAGATCGAGACCGTGGCGAGCTTCTTGCGCTTGCCGTAGATCAGGGTGGCGATGCCGCGCGACACCGAAACCGCGGTGTACATCGAGGTCAGGATGCCGATGATCAGCGTGATGCCGAAGCCGCGGATCGGGCCGGAACCGAACACCGCCATCGCGATGCCGCCCAGCAGCGCGGTCACGTTGGCGTCGGCGATGGTCCCGGAAGCCTTGTCGTAGCCGTTGACGATGCTCATCAGCGGCGTGTTGCCGTTGCGCAGTTCCTCGCGGATGCGCTCGTTGATCAGCACGTTTGCGTCGACCGACATGCCCACCGTCAGCGCGATGCCGGCCAGGCCGGGCAGCGACAGCGTGAAGCCGACCACCGACATCACCGCGATCACCATCAGCAGGTTCAGCAGCAGCGCCACGTTGGTGACGATGCCGAACATCTTGTAATAGACCAGGAAGAAGATCAGGACGAAGGCGAACGACCAGAACACCGCCGTCATGCCGCGCCGGATGTTCTCGGCGCCGAGGCTCGGGCCGATCACGCGCTCCTGGACGATCACCATCGGCGCCGCGAGCGAACCGGCGCGCAGCAGGCGGGCAAGGCTGGTGGCTTCGTCCATGCTCTCCAGGCCGGTGGTCTGGAAGTTCTTGCCGAACACGCCCTGCAGCGTCGCGGCGTTGATCACCTCGGCCACCGTGCGCGACGACAGCACTTCCTTGCCGTCGACGATCTTCACTTCGGGGATCGTCTCGATGTACACGGCCGCCATCAGCTGGCCGACGTTCTCGCGGGTATGCGCCAGCATGCGGTTGCCGCCGACGTTGTTGAGCTCGATCGACACGGCCGGGGTGCCCGACTCGGCATCCGGCAGCGCCGAGGCGTTGACCAGCTGGTCGCCGGAGACGATCACCCGCCGCGACAGCAGGATCGGCCGCGGCTTGCCGTCGGCGCCCAGGTCGCGCGAGTAGTAGAGCAGCGCGTTGGGCGGCACCACGCCGGTGCGGGCGGCTTCCACCGCCTGCGGGCCGTAGTCGATGACGTGGCGGTATTCGAGCGTGGCGGTCGCGCCGATCAGGCGCCGAGCCTCGGCGGTGTCCTGCACGCCGGGCAGCT
This sequence comes from Arenimonas sp., assembly GCA_036676665.1. Lineage (GTDB taxonomy): Bacteria > Pseudomonadota > Gammaproteobacteria > Xanthomonadales > Xanthomonadaceae > Arenimonas. The sequence goes on from JAKFCL010000160.1 coordinate 23,587, forward strand.
GCACCGCGATGCGGCTCTCGCCCTGCCGCTGGATCACCTGCTCGCCGACGCCGAGGCTGTTGATGCGGTTCTCGAGCGTGGTGCGGTTCTGGTCGATGGCCGCATCCATGACCGACTTGACCAGCGCCGGCGTCATCCGCGCCAGCAGCCGCGTCGGGCGCGCTTCGTCGAGCACCAGTTCGAGCTCAGGCACCTCGCGCGTCAGCGCCGCGCGCACGCGGGTCATGTCGGCCGCGTCGGCCAGCTGCACCTCGATGCCGTCGGCGGTGCGGGCGACGCTGGTGTAGGGCAGCTTGCCGTCGCGCAGCACCGAGGAGATCTCCTCGGCGAAGCCGTTGCCGCGCTTCTCGATCGCCGCGTCGCGGTCCACCTGCAGCAGGAATTCGACGCCGCCGCGCAGGTCCAGGCCGAGCGCCATAGGCTTGGCGCCGGCGAACGAAAGCCAGGCCGGCACCGTCGACGCCGAGCTCAACGCGACCGTGTAGCCGCGACCCAGTTCGGTGCGCAGTGCGTCGGCGACCGCCGACTGGGCGCTGGCGTCGGCGGTGCGCACGACCAGGCTGTCGCCCTCGATCGCGACGACGCCGGTCTTCAGGTCGCCCGCGCCCAGCACGCCCTTGACGCGCACCAGCAGCGCCTCGTCGACGACGCTGCCGCGGTTGGCCGCGACCTGCACCGCCGGGTCCTTCGGATAGAGGTTGGGCAGCGAGTAGAACGCCGACAGCGCGATCACCAACGCGGCGACCACGTATTTCCAGGTGGGGTACTGAAGCATGGGCGACAACCGGTGGCGGCCCCGTCAGGGCCGTGAGTGGATCGGATGGGGGGCGATCAGGCGGACTTCAACGTGCCCTTGGGCAGGACCGCGGTGATCGCGCCCCGCTGGACCTTGATGGAGACCTTGTCGGCGATCTCGACGGTGACGAAGCTGTCGCCGAGGTCCTCGATGCGGCCGGCCATGCCGCCGCTGGTGAGCACTTCATCGCCCTTCTGCAGCTTGGACACCAGTTCGCGGTGCTCCTTGGCGCGCTTCATCTGCGGCCGGAACAGCAGGAAATACATGCCGAGGAACACGACGCCCATCAGCACGAAGCTGGGGATCGGGCTCGGGGCGGCGGCCTGGCCGGCGGCCTGGGCGGCGGCGGGGGAAATCAGCAAATCGAGCAGGGACATGG
>JAKFCL010000161.1:0-5831 GCA_036676665.1 Arenimonas sp.
TGGGTGGACCTGCCCGCGGCGCTCGAGGTGACGACCTCGCCCTGGGTGCTCGGCACCGCCGGCGCGCTGGCGCTGGCGGAGTTCGCCGTCGACAAGGTGCCCGGCGTCGATTCCGGCTGGGACCTGCTGCAGACACTGGCGCGCGTGCCGGCCGGCGCGTTCCTCGCCGCCGCGGCGCTGTCGGACGATGGCCAGCTCGGTGGCGGCGCCCTCGCGCTCGGCGCCGGCGCCGCATTGACGACGCACGCGATCAAGGCCGGCAGCCGCGCGCTGATCAACGCATCGCCCGAGCCCCTGTCGAACTGGACGGCGTCGGTCGGCGAGGACGTCGCGGCGATGGGATCGCTGGCGCTGGTGTTCGCGCATCCGTGGTGGGCGCTGGGCCTGCTGCTGGGCGCACTGGCGTTGCTGGCGCTGGGCGTGACGGTGGTCGTGCGCTGGCTGTGGCGGCGCCTGCGGCCCGAACCGGTGCCGACACCGGGCCGCTGATTCGCGCCATCGCCGTTAATCCGGCACCCTTGCCGTTATTCCGGCACCCTTGCAGCCTTCAGCTTGCGGGGCATAATCCGGGGCGATACCGGGGAAAGCGATGAATCCGCACGACGAGTCGAAACTCGCCGAACACCGACACGCCTTCCTGCGTCTGCTGCCCCGCCGCGTCGAAACGATCGGCCGGCGGCTGCATCGTTTCCTGCAGGACGGCTGGGACATCAACGGGCTGGCGCTGGTCCACGACGACGCCGCGTGGCTCGGCGGCGGCTGCGATCGGCACGGGCTGGATGCCGCCGGTGGCCACTTCCGGGAAATGCACGGTCTGCTCGCGCAGACCCTGCAACAGCAGGAATTGCCGGACGCCGAACTCGGCGAGCGGCTCTGGCGCCTGATCGAGGAGATCGGCGCCGCCGTTCCGATGTCGACCGAGCCGGCCCCGGCGGCCGCCGGGGCCGTCCGCGCCGACCATGGCGGCCGGGGCGAGACCCCGCCGTCGAACTACTGGCGGCGCTGGGGCGACGACGCCCCCGCCGCGCGGCTCACCGACCTGTCGCAGGGCCCGGTGGCCGCGCCGGAACCCGAGCCCGAGCCGGCCCGGCCGGCCAGCGAGATGTCCTCGTTCGAGGCCGATCGCGAGGCGCTGCGCCTGACGGCGGGTTCCCGCGTGGCGCCGCCGACCCGGGTGCCACCGCCCTCGCCGGTGCCGCCACCGGCGCCCACCCCGGCTCCCGCCGCCAAGCCGGCTCCCGCGCCGGCGGCCCGGACCGGGCATGAGCCCGAGCTGGACACCGGGCCCGAGGCCGCTCCCGAGGCCGTCGTCGGCGCCCGCATCTACCACCTGACCGACCACGGCGTCCTGTCGCTTGAGCTCGACCAGCGCATGGAAGCGCTCGGTTACGAGGTCGAACTGCTGGAGACCGACGAGGAACTGCAGGAACTGCTCGGGGCGATCCCCGCCCAGCTGGTGCTCGTGGACTCGGCGTTCAGCGGCCAGCTCGAGACCATCGGCCAGGCCGTGCGCGACGTCAGTGCCCGCGGCCATCGCGTGCAGCTGGTCGCGCTGTCGGAGGCCGACGACATCAACCTGCGCCTGACCGCCCGCCGTGCCGGCGTCGACTCGCTGATGGTGGAACCCACCGTGGCCGCGGTGCTCAAGCGGATCGCGCAGCTGCTCAACCCCGGCAGCGAAAAGCCCTACCGGGTTCTCATCGTCGAGGACGACCGCAGCCAGGCGCTGTTCGCCGAAGGCATCCTGCGCAATGCCGGCATGGACACCCAGGTCGTGCTCGAGGCGCTGGACGTGCTCGAGACGCTGCGGCAGTTCGAGCCCGACCTGATCCTGATGGACCTGCACATGCCGCATGCCAACGGCATGGAGCTGACGGTGCTGATCCGCGACCAGGAGGCGTTCCTGCACACGCCGATCGTCTTCCTGTCCGGGGAGGCCGACGAAGACACCCAGTTCGACGCGCTCGACGCCGGCGGCGACGACTTCATCAGCAAGCCGGTGCGGCCGCGGCACCTGATCTCCTCGGTGCAGAACCGCGTGCGCCGCCACCGCGCCCTGGAAGCGCGCCGGCAGCGCCGCACGCCGCGCAACGCCGCGACCGGCCTCTACCATCGCGAGGCGGTGCTCGAATCGCTCGAGTCGCTGATGGCCGATGCCGGCGAACGCAGCCGAGGCGGCGTGCTGTTCCTGGAGATCGAAAGCGTCAACCTGCTGCGCGACCGGCTCGGCCTGACCGCGCTGGAAACGCTGCTGACGACGGTCGGCAAGGTGCTGGGCGAGAAGGCAGACCCGGTGCCGACCGCGCGTTTCGGCGACGGCACCTACCTGATCCTGGACACTGAACGCGACGAGGCCGGGCTCGAGGCGCTGGCGATGCAGCTCCGCGGCGCGCTGGTGCAGCATCCGTTCAATGCGCAGGGGCACCCGCTGCGCCTGCGCGTGTCGGTCGGCGTCTGCGGCCTGAACCACCATTTCCCCGACAAGGCCGCGATCCTCAATGCCGTGGAGCGGGCGGCCCGCGAGGCGCGCACCACCGACCGCGGCGTGAAGCGGTACGAGCCGGTGAAACCGACCGAAGCGGCGCGCGAGACGGCGATGGTCGAACTGATCCGCGAGGCGATCGCCCTCAACAGCCTGGAGCTGCTCTACCAGCCCGTGGTGGCGGTCGCCGGCAGCGACGATTCGCAATACCAGGTGCTGCTGCGGCTGCGCGACAGCCAGGGCAAGCTGATCTCGGCCGCCGAAGTGGTGCCGCTGGCCGAACGCGGCGACTTCATCGTCGATATCGACCGCTGGGTGCTGCAGGCCTCGATGACGCTGATCCGCGATCGCCGCGCCGAGGGCCGGCCGCTGCGGCTGTTCGTCACCCAGTCGCCGCTGACCCTGGCCGATCCGGGCCAGGCGACCTGGCTCAAGGCCGAACTGGCCGCGCACGACGTGCCCGGAACGTCCGTGGTGATCGAGCTGCGCATGGAGGATGCCGCCACCCACGCCGCCACCGTGCGCCAGTTCTGCGATGCGATGGTCGCCGACGGCGTGCAGTTCTGCCTGAGCCAGTTCGAGGCCGGCGCCGAGAGCGAGCGGCTGCTGGACGCGCTGCCGTTGAGCTTCGTCAAGCTGGCGCGCAAGTACACGACCACCGCCACGTCGTCGAACCTGCGCGACGAGGTCAAGGTCATGATCGACCGGGCGCACCGGCGCGGCCTGGAAGTGATCGGCCACGGTGTCGAGGACGCCCAGGCGGCCGCGACGCTGTGGATGAGCGGCATCGACTTCATCCAGGGCAACCTGGTCCAGCAGGCCGAACGCGGCATGGACTTCGACTTCCAGCAGGCGGTGTTGTGAATCCACTCCCGATCGAGATCAAGCCCAACGACGCGCTGATCGTGCGCTGGCTGGCGATCGCCGGCGCCGGTGGCGCGGCGGCCGCGGCGGCGATGAGCCACTTCAGCACCGCCTGGGTCTGGCCGGCGCTGAGCCTGGTGGCGGCGTTGCTGGCCGTGGCCGGCATCGCCGGCCTGTGGCGCGCCTTCCACCTGCGCAGCCGCGCGCTCGTGCAGGTGGCGGAGAAGACCGGCGAACAGACCCGCGAGGTCAACGCGCTGCACGAGGAACTGGCGCTGCATCGCCGCCTGGAGCGCGAGCTGACCGAGGCCAAGCAGGCGGCCGAGTCGGCGATGATGGCCAAGGGCGAGTTCCTGGCGACGATGAGCCACGAGATCCGCACGCCGCTCAACGGCATCATCCCGATGCTGGACCTGCTGATGAGTTCGCGCCTGCAGCCCGACCAGGCCGACATCGTCCGCACCGCCTACACGTCGGCGCGGCAGATGCAGCGCATCGTCGACGACATCCTCGACTACTCCAAGCTCGAGGCGAACAAGGTCACGCTCGAGACCACCGGCTTCAACCTGCGCGACCTGCTCGATTCGGTGATCCGCCTGATGGAGAAGCCGGCCGAATCCAAGGGCCTGCGCCTGACCCAGCAGATCGACCCGGCCGTGCGCCTGGCGGTGCGCGGCGACCCGGTGCGGCTGCGGCAGGTGCTGACCAACCTGCTGAGCAACGCGGTGAAGTTCACCGAACGCGGCTCGGTGACGCTGTCGGTGACGCGCCGCGGCGAGGGCCGCACCCAGCATGAGCTGCGCTTCGAGATCAGCGACACCGGCATCGGCATCGCCAAGGATGCGCGGCTGTTCCGCGCCTTCAGCCAGGCCGATGCCTCCACCACCCGCCTGTACGGCGGCACCGGCCTGGGGCTGGTGATCTGCAAGCGCATCATCGACCTGATGGGCGGCACCATCGGCGTGGATTCCGAGCCCGGCCGCGGCTCCACGTTCTGGTTCGAGGTGCCGCTGCTGAAGGCGTCGGGCGACATCCAGGGCCAGCGCTCGGACCTCAACGGCGCCCGCATCCTGCTGCTGAGCACCGACGCGGCGCTGCGCCAGCGCCTGGGCCAGGCGGCCCCGGGCTGGGGCGTGAACCTGACCCAGACCGAAACCACCCAGGACGCCCTGACCCGCCTGCGCACCGCGATCACCCGCGGCCCGACCTGGGCGTTCGACCTGCTGCTGGTGGACCTGAACAGCGTGCGCAGCACGGCGATCGCCCTGCATCGGAATCTGCGACGCACGCCCGAACTCGAGGACCTGCGCGTGGTCTATCTTCAGGGCGACGAGGCGGTGGCTCCGGAGCTGACCCAGGGCCCGTTCGCGTTGATGCTGCCGCGCACGATCGGCGCCAGCGAACTGCGCAACGGACTGACCAGCTTCCTGGCCGCCCAGCCGGCCCCCCCGGCGGTCCCGGAGGAACAGACGATGCCCGAGCGCGTGCTGGTTCCGACCCAGGAACCGGACGGCATGCCGACCCGCGGCCGCCTGCGCGGGCGGGTGCTGCTGGTCGAGGACAACCCGGTGAACCTGATGGTCGCCCAACGCCTGGTCGGCCTGCTCGGCCTGACCTGCGAAACGGCCGACAACGGCGAGAAGGCGCTCGAGCGCATGTTCGCCGGTGGCCTGGACCTGGTGCTGATGGACTGCCAGATGCCGGTCAAGGACGGCTACACGGCCTCGACCGAATGGCGGCAGTTCGAAGCGGCCCAGGAACTGCCGCGGCTGCCGATCATCGCGATGACCGCCAACGCGATGGCCGGCGACCGGCAGAAATGCCTGGAAGCCGGCATGGACGACTACCTGTCCAAGCCGGTCGACCGCCGCCTGCTGGAAGCCACGATCGCCCGCTGGCTGCAGCAGCGTGCCGCCGCCACCGGCGAGCATGCCGGCGACGCCGCGCCGGGGCCGGCGCCGGCCCCGGCGGCGCCGTCGCAGGGCGTCGAGCTGATCCGGCCCGCCTCCGCCGTCGCGCCGACGACCGTCGACCGACCGGCCGCCGTGGCGCCGCAGGCGGCCGACCGTACCCATGGGGAGCCCGCGCCGGTGGTTCGGCCGGTGTCGCTGCCGCCGCGTCCGGCGACCTTGCCCGCGGCCACCCCGGCGGCCCGCGTCGAGCCGGTTGCGGTCTCGGTGTCGGCCCCACCGCCACGTCCCGGACCGGTTCCGGCCGCTGCCGCGGCGCCCGCCGCTCCGCCCGCCCCGGCGGCCCCGGTGCGGGCACCGGCGCCGGCGATGCCCGCGACGTTCTCCGCGCGCGAGCCGGCGGTGTCCGAACCGGTGTCCACCGAATTGCGCAGCGAATCCTCGCCGCCGCCGCCGCAGGTGCTGGCGATGGATGTCGTCGAGGAGTTGCGCGCGGTGATGGGCCAGGAATACCTGAGCCTGGTGAAGCTCTTCCTCGAGGACGCGCCCAAGCACGTCAAGGCGCTCGAAGCCGC
>JAKFCL010000162.1:0-8198 GCA_036676665.1 Arenimonas sp.
TTCAGCAGCGTGGTCTTGCCCGAACCGTTCGGGCCGATCAGGCCGATCTTGTCGCCGCGCTGGATGACGGTGCTGAAATCCCGCACCAGCACGCGGTCGCCGAACGCGAAGTCGACGTGTTTGGCCTCGAACACCTTGCGGCCGGACTTCTCCGCGCCGGCCGCCGCCATGCGGGCATTGCCGGCCTGCTCGCGGCGTTCGGCGCGCTCGCGGCGCATCGCCTTCAGCGCGGTCACGCGGCCCTCGTTGCGGGTGCGCCGGGCCTTGATGCCCTGGCGGATCCACACCTCTTCCTGCGCGAGCTTCTTGTCGAACAGCAGGTTCGCCTGCGCCTCGGCATGCAGGCGCTCCTCGCGGCGGCGCAGGAAATTGTCGTAGTCGCCCGGCCAGCTGGTGACCTGGCCGCGGTCGATCTCGAGGATGCGGGTGGCCAGATTGCGCAGGAACGCCCGGTCGTGGGTCACGAAGACGACGCTGCCGGCGAAGTTCTTCAGGAACTCCTCCAGCCAGGCGATCGATTCGATGTCCAGGTGGTTGGTGGGCTCGTCCAGCAGCAGCAGGTCGGGCGCGGCGACCAGCGCCTGCGCCAGCAGCACGCGACGCTTCATGCCGCCCGACAGCGCCGAGAATTCGGCGTCCTCGGGCAGGTCGAGCTTGCTGATCACCTGCTCGACGCGCTGCTCGATCTGCCAGCCGTTGCCGGCCTCGATCCGGGCCTGCACCGCGCCCAGTTCGTCCATGTCGATGTCCATGCCGTCATGCAGCATGTGGTGGTAGCGCGCCAGGTCGGCGCCGAGTTCGCCCAGCCCCATCGACACGACGTCGAACACGCTGCCGGCGAGGTCCTTGGGAACCTCCTGCGCCAGGCCGGCGATGCGGCCCTCGCGCTTGATGAGGCCGTCGTCGGGCAGGATCTCGCCCGCCATCAGCCGCAGCAGCGTGGACTTGCCGGCGCCGTTGCGGCCGACGATGCAGACGCGTTCGCCGCGTTCCAGGGACAGGTCGACGGACTGGAGCAGCAGCGGGCCGCCGACGCCGTAGTCGACGCCTTGCAAGGTGATCAGGGACATCCGGCCATTCTACCGGACCGGGCGCTCCGGCGGGCTCAGCCGCCGCCGTGCCGCAGCCAGTGCTCGGCGGTGGCGGTATCGGCGAACACCCGGCCGTTGGCGCCCCGCTCCAGGGCCAGGATCTCCCCGTGTTCCATGAGCGCCAGCAGCTCGACCCGGGTGACGACGAAAGCCACCTGCAGCCGGTCGAACCCCATCGCGATCAGGGCGTCGACGACGGCCGGCAGGTCGCGCTCGTCCTCGTGGTCGCCGAGGTTCTCGACGACCATCAGCTTGCGCACCTTGCGGCGGCGCACCTCGGTGGCGATGCCGGCCCAGTAGGCCAGCGAGATCGCGCGGCTGTCGCGCGGCCCGCTGACGGAGGCCAGCAGGAATCCCGGGCGGTCTTCGAAGACCAGCCGGATGTCGTCGGGAAGTGGGATCATTCGCAGGCACGCTCGGGGGGAGCGGCATTCTATCCGGTGGCGGTGCCGACGGAAGCGCGGCGGGTGACTCGAGGGGAAGTCGGATGGCGACGAAGCGTTCCTGGTTTGCCTACCTTTCGGCGGGATTGGGGCTGAGCAGCCTGTTCGGCGTGCTGTGCTTTCACTTCCCGCAACTGCTGACGAGCCGCGATTTCCGCCAGGTCTACACCGAGGAATTCGCCCGCAACCTGCTGCTGCTCGGCCTGGTCGCCGCGTTCGTGCTCGGCACCGTGGCGATCCTGCGCGGCCGCAACCGCCGCGTGGCGTTGCTGGGCGTGGGAAGCGCGACGGTGGCGGTGTTGCTGGGCGGCACCGACGTGCAGCTCGATGCGATCGGGCAGACCTCGATGTCGCTGGGCCTGGACTGGTTCGTGGTCTCGCTGTTCTTCTCCGCGCTGGTGTTCATCCCGATGGAAAAAGCGCTCGGGCGGATCGAGCAGTCGCCGCTGCGGGACGAATGGCGCACCGACCTGGCGTACTTCTTCATGAGCCACGTGCTGGTGCAGCTGATCCTGATCCTGGTGACGGCCTGGACCTCGCGGATCACGGCGCTGGCGGCGTTCCCGTCGCTGCAGGCGGCGATCCAGTCGCTGCCGGTCTGGGGCCAGTTCCTGCTCGCCGTGCTGTGCGCCGACATCGCGCAGGCGACGCTGCACCGGGCGTACCACAACATCCCGTGGCTCTGGCGCTTCCACGCGGTGCACCACAGCAGCCGCAACATGGACTGGCTGGCCGGGTCACGCATCCATTTCGTCGAGATCGTGCTGACCCGCGGCGCCGTGCTGCTGCCGCTGGTGATCCTCGGGTTCTCGCAGGCAGCGATCAACGCCTACGTCGTGCTGGTCGGCCTGCAGGCCGTGCTGGCGCATGCCAACCTCGGCCTGCGCTTCGGGTTCCTCGAGTACCTGCTCGTGCTGCCGCGCTACCACCACTGGCACCACGCCCGGGAGCCGGGCTACGTGGACGTCAACTATGCGATCCACCTGCCGCTGGTCGACATGCTGATGGGAACGTTCAAGCTGCCGCGCGACGGCAGCTGGCCGGCCGAATACGGCGTGCTCAAGCCCGAGACGGTGCCCGGCGGCATCTGGCGCCAGCACCTGATGCCGTTCCTTCCGCCGAGGAAGGCGCCGCCGGCGGACGCCCGGCCGGCGGAGTGAATCAGCCGCGGCAGAGGTTGCGGTGGTCGACCATCAGGCAGCGGTCCTGGACCACGTCGATGCCGGCATCGACCAGCGCACCGGCGAAGGCGTCGTCGCGGATCCCGGCCTGCAGCCAGACGGCCCCGGGGCGCTTGGCGAGGATGTCGTCCAGATGCGCCGCCAGATCCTTCGGGCGCCGGAACACATCCACCAGGTCCACGTCGCCCGGAATCTCGGCCAGGCTGCGGAACACCTGGCGGCCGAGGATCTTCTCGACCTCCGGGTAATACACCGGCACCGGCACCACGTCGAAACCGGCGCGGTCGAGGTAGCGCGGCACCTCGATCGCCGGCTGACCGCGCTGCGATTCGGTCTTGATGCCGAGCACGGCGATGCGGCGCACGCGCGCCAGCAGCTCGCGCAGTTCGTCGTCGGTCTGGAGCAGCCGGCCGCGGTCGGTCATGTCAGTGGTGGTGCCCGCCGGCGCCGTGCACGTGGCCGTGCACGACTTCCTCGACGCTGGCATCGCGCACGTCGATCACCTCGATGGCGAAATGCAGGGTCTGGCCGGCCAGCGGGTGGTTGCCGTCGACCGTCACCAGGCCGTCCTCGACCTTGGTCACCGCCACCGAGATCGCGCCCTGCGGCGTCTGGGCCTGGAACTGCATGCCCTCCTCGATCACGTCCACGCCCTGGAACGCCTCCCGCGGCACGACCTGGATGAGCATCTCGTTCGGAGTGCCGTAGCCCTCCTCCGGCGCCACGGTGACGTCGAACTTGTCACCGGCGCTGCGGCCTTCCATCGCCTTCTCCAGGCCCGGGACGATGCCGCCGACGCCGTGCAGGTAGGTCAAGGGCTCCGCGCCCTCGGAGGAATCGATCACCTTGCCGTTGTCGTCGGTCAGGGTGTAGTGGAAGGACGCGACGGTGCGCTCGGCGATCTGCATGTTCAACCTCGGGGAAGGGAGCCAGCCGGGAACCGGTGGCGAAAAGGGCCGCATAGGCTAGTGGAGGCGCCAGCGTGGCGCAAACCCGGGTAATGCGCACGTGAAAAAAAAGACCCCGGCCGTTTCGGGCCGGGGTCCTTTTCGATGCGTGCCGCGCAGCGCTTTACAGCGGCTGCACTTCGTCGGCCTGCATGCCCTTCTGGCCCTTGACGACCTTGAAGGTGACCTTCTGGCCTTCCTGCAGCGACTTGAAGCCGGTGCCCTGGATCGAGCGGAAGTGGACGAACACGTCCTCACCACTCTCGGGGGTGATGAAGCCAAAACCCTTGGCGTCGTTGAACCACTTCACGGTGCCGGTCTGACGGTCTGACATGACTCTATTCCTTGTAACAGTTGAGGGGTACCCACAGCCACAGTTAACCGTGTTCCCGGCAACCGCAGTGCCGAGCACAGTAACCTGATATCGGGCCGAATGCGAATGCCTTATCATGTCGCCCCGACCGGCGGTGACCCTTCCCGCCACCCCCGAGCCGCAGCGAGCCCCTCCGAATGTCCGCTTTCGCCTCCGAACGCGTGCTCAGCGTCCGGCACTGGAACGACGACTATTTCAGCTTCACCACGACCCGGGACGACGGCCTGAGGTTCGAAAACGGCCAGTTCGTGATGATCGGGCTGCCGGTCGACGGCCGCCCGCTGATGCGGGCCTACTCCATCGCCAGCGCCAACTGGGAGGAGGAGCTGGAGTTCTTCAGCATCAAGGTCCCCAACGGCCCGCTGACCTCCCGGCTCCAGCACCTGCAGCCCGGCGACGACCTGCTCGTGAGCCGCAAGCCCACCGGCACCCTGCTGATCAGCGACCTGCACCCGGGCCGGAACCTGTTCCTGCTGGCGACCGGCACCGGGCTGGCGCCGTTCCTGGGGATCGTCAAGGACCCGGAGACCTGGGAGCGGTTCGAGCACGTCGTCCTGACCCACGGCGTCCGCGGCGTCGGCGACCTGTGCTACCGCGACTACATCGTGAACGAACTGCCGCGCCACGAATTCCTCGGCGACATCATCGGCCGGCGCCTGCATTACTACCCGGCGGTCAGCCGCGAGCCGTTCGTGCACTCGGGGCGCCTGACCACGCTGCTCGAATCGGGTCGGATGCACGCCGACCTGGGCCTGCCGGCGCTGGACCCGGCGCAGGACCGCGCGATGATCTGCGGCAGCCCGCAGATGCTGGCCGACTTCCGCGCGATCCTCGATGCCCGCGGTTTCCAGGCGGCGCCGCGCATCGGCAGCCTGGGCCATTACGTGTTCGAACGCGCCTTCGTCGAGAAGTGATCGCCGCTTCGGCGCGGCGACCCTGGCGGCCGGGCCGGCGCCGGCATCGGGGCGCCCGCGGGAGCGTCAGCCCAGGACGGCGCCGAGGTCGCGGGCGATCTTCTCGGGCGTGTCGGTCGGCGCATACCGCTTGAGCACCTTGCCGTCGCGCCCGACCAGGAACTTGGTGAAGTTCCACTTGATGCCGTCCAGGCCCAGCAGGCCGGCCTTTTCGGCCTTGAGCCACTTGTAGAGCGGATGGGCCTTGTCGCCGTTGACGTCGACCTTGGCGAACATCGGGAAGCTGACGTCGTAGGTCAGAGAGCAGAAGTTCCGGATCTCCTCCTCGTCGCCCGGCTCCTGGTGCCCGAACTGGTCGCAGGGAAAACCCAGCACGACCAGGCCCTTGTCCTTGTTGTCGCGCCACAGTTTCTCGAGCCCGGTGTATTGCGGGGTGAAACCGCACTTGGACGCGGTGTTGACGATCAGCATCGCCTTGCCGCGGTAGTCCGCGAGGGACTGTTCGCTGCCGTCGATGGTCTTCGCGGAGAAGTCGTAAGCGGTGGTCATGGCGGGCTCCGGTGGCTGCGGCCAGCCTAGGGTATCCCCGGACCGGCCATCCTGCGGCGGCGGCGCGGCCGGCCGGCCGACCCCTGCCTTTCGTCAGGGGCCGGTCACGGGGGTGTCGCGTACCCTCCGGGTTCGCCATCCCGCCGCAAGGACCCCAGATGACCCGTTGCTCGCTCGCCCTCGCCATCGCCCTGTCGCTGGCCACCCCGTTCGCCCTGGCCCAGGATGCGGCCCCCGCCCCGACGCAGGACCAGCCGGTGTCCGCCAATCCGTTCTTCAGCCCCAGCCCGCTGCCGTACCAGCTGCCGCAGTTCGACCGCATCCGCGACGAGCACTACGCGCCGGCCCTCGAGCAGGGCATGGCCGAGCAGCGCGCCGAAGTGGCCGCGATCGCCGCCAATCCGGAGGCGCCGACGTTCGACAACACCATCGTCGCGCTCGAGAAGAGCGGCGAAGTTCTCAACCGCGTCTCGGCGGTGTTCTTCAACCTGGCCGGTGCCCACACCAACCCGGCGATCCAGAAGGTCCAGGGCGAGATGGCGCCGAAGCTGTCGGCGCATTCGGACGCGATCTACCTCGACGGCAAGCTGTTCGGCCGCGTCAAGGCGCTGTACGACCAGCGCGCCACGCTCGGACTGGACGCCGAGGGCCTGCGCCTGCTCGAGCGTTACCACACCGACTTCATCCGCGCCGGCGCCAACCTGTCCGAAGCCGACAAGACGCGCCTGAAGGCGATGAACTCCGAGCTGGCCACGCTGGCGACGACCTTCAGCCAGAACGTGCTCAAGGAAGTGAACGCCTCGGCCGTGCTCGTCGACGACGTCGAGGAACTCGACGGCCTGCCCGCCGAAGCGATCACCGCCGCCGCCGAGGCCGCCAAGGCCGCCGGCAAGGAGGGCAAGTACCTGATCGCCCTGCAGAACACCAGCGGCCAGCCGCCGCTCGCCAACCTGACCAACCGCGCGCTGCGCCAGCGCATCATGGCCGCGTCACTGGCCCGCGGCAGCCGCGGCGGCGAGTTCGACAACACCGCCATCGTCGCCCGCGTCGCGAAGCTGCGGGCCGAGCGCGCCGCGCTGCTGGGTTACGACACCCACGCGGCGTACATCCTGGAAGACGAGACCGCACGCACCGTCGAGGCCGTCAACAAGCTGTTGTCCGACCTGGCGCCGCCTGCGGTCGCCAACGCCCGCCGCGAGGCCGCCGAGATGCAGGCGATCGTCGATGCGGAAACCGCCGCCGGCGAACACCCCGCGTTCCAGATCGAAGCCGCGGACTGGGCCTTCTACGCCGAGAAGCTGCGCAAGCAGAAGTACGACTTCGACGAATCGCAGCTGCGCCCGTACTTCGAGATGAACCGCGTGCTCGAGGACGGCGTGTTCTACGCCGCCACCCAGCTCTACGGCTTGACCTTCAAGAAGCGCGACGACCTGCCGACCTACCAGGAGGACGTCACCGTCTACGAGGTGTTCGAGGCCGACGGCACGCCGCTGGGCCTGTTCCTGGCCGACATGTACGCCCGCCCGAGCAAGCGCGGCGGTGCCTGGATGAACGCCTACGTGCCGCAGAACGGCCTGACCGGGCGCAGCCCGGTCGTCGCCAACCACCTCAACATCCCCAAGCCGGCCGACGGCCAGCCGACGCTGCTGACGTTCGACGAGGTCACCACGATGTTCCACGAGTTCGGCCACGCGCTGCACGGCCTGTTCTCGAAGACCACGTACCCGCAGTTCGCCGGCACCTCCGTGCCGCGCGATTTCGTCGAGTACCCGTCGCAGGTCAACGAGATGTGGGCCACCTGGCCGACGATCCTGGCCAACTACGCCAAGCACCACGAGACCGGCGAAGCCCTGCCGCAGGCGCTGCTGGACAAGGTCCTGGCGACCGAACAGTACGGCCAGGGTTTCGCCACCACCGAATACCTGGCGGCGGCGATGCTCGACCAGCGCTGGCACCAGCTCAAGGCCAACGAGGTCCCGAGCGACACCATGGCGTTCGAGGCGCAGGCGCTCAAGGCCGTCGGCCTGGATTACGCGCCGGTGCCGCCGCGTTATCGCAGCCCGTATTTCTCGCACATCATGGGCGGCTACTCGGCGGGCTATTACGCCTACCTGTGGAGCGAAGTGCTCGATGCCGAGTCGGTGGAGTGGTTCAAGGAGAACGGCGGGCTGAGCCGCAAGAACGGCGACCACTTCCGGGCGACGCTGCTGTCGCGTGGCGGCAGCGTCGATGCGATGCAGCTGTTCCGGGATTTCCGCGGCCGCGATCCGGAAGTGGGTCCGCTGCTCAAGCGTCGCGGCCTGGAAGTGGCGCCGGCGCAGGACGGCGTGCCGCCGACCGCGGACTGATCCCGTCCCGGACCGGAAAACGAAAACGCCCCGGCCATGCCGGGGCGTTTTCTTGTTGCCGCCGCCTGCGCCGGCAGGCCGGCGCCGCAATCAGGGCTGGCGCTGGCAGGCGCGCAGTTCCTTGTTCAGGACCTCGGCCTTGCTGACGTACTGCTTGGCGAGCACGCGCACGACGAAGCTGTGGTCGCGGTCGAGCACCACCTTCTGGAAGGTCACCTGCAGCTGGCCTTCGACCTCGGCCAGCTTCGAGTAACGTTCGGCGGCCGCGTCGGGCCACTGCTTGCGCAGGCCGGCGTACGCCTTGCTCAGGTCGCCGAGGCTGCTGGCGGCCTTCTTGACCGGCTTCTTCTTG
>JAKFCL010000163.1:0-8538 GCA_036676665.1 Arenimonas sp.
GCGCCGAAGGCCTCCTCGAACGGCACGGTGGCTGCCTCGACGTCGATCTCGCCGCGCAGCGGCTGCACCTCGAAGTCCTGGATCGAGAAACGCTCGCCCTCGGCCTCCACCTCGTACGGATGCTCGGCCACGACGCGCAGGCCCAGGTTCTCCATGACCGGAAGCACGTCCGACAACGCGATCTCGCTGCCCCGCCGGATCAGCTTGAAGCCGAGCTGGCTGCCTTCGCCGCGGTAGAAGGTGATGCGCAGGTCATCGCTGCCGCCCAGGCGCGAGGCCTGCAGCACGTCGTGCGCGGCCACCGCCGGGCTCACCGCCTCGACGTAGCCGGCCGGCAGGCCGCGGCCGAAGCGCTGGAACAGCTTCAGGCCCTGTTCCTCGCCATGCTCGCGCAGCAGCGCCTCGCGAAGCTCGTCGTGCCAGTCGCGGACGATGCCGGCCAGCTCGGCCTCCAGCGCTTCCTGGTCGAAATCGACCTTCGCGCCGGCCTTGGGCCGGATCACGACATGCAGCTGCGCCAGCGGCGATTCGCCGATCTGCACGCTGTGGTCGAGGCGCTCGCCGTGCAGCTCGCGCATCAGCAGCGCTTCGATCTTGTGGCGGATGCCGGTGTTGAACCGGTCGCGCGGGATGTACACCAGCGCCGAGAAGAAGCGGCCGTAGCGGTCGCGGCGCAGGAACAGGCGCGTGCGGGCACGCTCCTGCAGCGCCAGGATGCCCATCGCGGTGGCCTGCAGTTCCTCGCCGGTGGACTGGAACAGCTCGTCGCGCGGCAGCGTCTCCAGGATGTGGCGCAGGGCCTTGCCGCTGTGGCTGTTGGGCGCCAGGCCCGACGCCGACATCACGTTCTCGTAGTGCCTGCGCACCAGCGGGATGTCCCACGGGCGGCGGTTGTAGGCGCTGGAGGTGTACAGGCCGAGGAAGCGCTGCTCGCGCACGGCGCGGCCGGCTTCGTCGAACACCAGCACGCCGATGTAGTCCATGTAACCCGGGCGGTGGACGGTGGAGCGGGCATTGGTCTTGGTCAGGATCAGCGCGTCCATCGACGCGCCGGGCGGCAGGTCGGCGGCGGCGAGGCCGGTGACCGGGCGCGGCTGCACCAGGTGGTCCTTGCCGCGCAGGATGCCCAGGCCGCTGCCCAGTACCGGCGCCAGCTGGCGGTCGACGACCTCGTACTCGCGATAGCCCAGGAACGTGAAATGGTTGTCGGCGGCCCAGCGCAGGAACTCCTGCGCCTCGCGGCGGCCGGCGTCGTCGACCGGCATTGGCCGCGTGCCGATCTCGTCGGCGATGCGCAGCATGCGGTCGCGCATGGCCTGCCAGTCGACCACCGACTCGCGCACGTCGGTCAGCGCCGACACGATCGCCTGCTCGATCGCCGCCATCTCGGCCGGATCGGCCTGGCGGTCGATCTCCAGGTGCATCAGCGACTCCGGCTGGCCTTCCCCGACCGCCTCGAGGCGGCCGGCCGGGTCGCGCCGGAGCGCCATCACCGGGTGGGCGATCTGGTGCAGGGAGATGTCGCGCTGCGCCAGCGCCATCCGCACCGAGTCGACGAGGAAGGGCATGTCGTCGTTGACGATGCGGATGATGCTGTGGGTGCTGTCGAAGCCGTCGACCGCAGCCACCGGATTGCCGACCGCGACCTTCGGCACGCCGGGGCTGCGCTGGCCGGCGAAGGCCAGGAACGAGCGGGCGATCGCCGCCCAGTCGGCGGCCGGGCGACCCAGCAGTTCGTCCTCCGGGACGCGGGCGAGGAAATCGCGGGTGAAGCGCTCCAGCCTGGCGGTTTCCGCCGCGGAAGTGCCGGCCCCGAGGGCGGCGATGACGGTGTCCAGGGTGTCGGCGGAAGCCAGGGCGTGCGCATTCATTGACCGCGTTCTCGCAGGGGCATGGATAAAGGCGGAAATTGTAGTCCCGCGTCCCCTGCAAGGCCACCCGCACCGGCAGCAAAAAGCCCCGCCGGAGCGGGGCTTTCAGGGTACGGCAAGGTATGGCACCGCTTTCAGCGCAGGCCGGTCTCGTGCCGCGCGATCACCAGGCGCTGGATCTCGCTGGTGCCCTCGTAGATCTCGGTGATCTTGGCGTCGCGGAAATAGCGCTCCAGCGGCATTTCCTTCGAATAGCCCATGCCGCCGTGGATCTGCACGGCCTGGTGGGTGATCCACATCGCCGCCTCCGACGCCGTCAGCTTGGCCACCGAGGCCTCGGTCGTGAAGCGCTGGCCCTGGCCCTTGAGCCACGCGGCACGCAGCGTCAGCAGCAGCGAGGCGTCGAGCTTGCACTTCATGTCGGCGATCTTGGCCTGGGTCATCTGGAACGCGCCGATCGGCTGCCCGAACGCCTTGCGCTCCTTCACGTACGCCAGCGTGGCCTCGTAGGCGGCCCGGGCGATGCCGATGGCCTGCGAGGCGATGCCGATGCGGCCGGCGTCGAGCACGCCCATGGCGATCTTGAAGCCGTGGCCTTCGTCGCCGAGCACCTCGTCGGCGGCGGCCACGTAATCCTGGAACTCGATCTCGCAGGTGGCCGACGCGCGGATGCCGAGCTTCGGCTCGGTCTTGCCGCGGTGGAAGCCCGGCTTGGTCGTGTCGACCAGGAACGCGGTGATGCCGCGGGCATGCTTGTCGGGGTCGGTCATCGCGAACAGCACGATGTACTTGGCCACCGGACCGGAGGTGATCCAGCTCTTCTTGCCGTTGATGACATAGGTGCCGTCGGCCTGCCTGACCGCCC
Source organism: Arenimonas sp. (assembly GCA_036676665.1). Taxonomy (GTDB): domain Bacteria; phylum Pseudomonadota; class Gammaproteobacteria; order Xanthomonadales; family Xanthomonadaceae; genus Arenimonas. Next base: position 2,737 of record JAKFCL010000163.1, read on the forward strand.
GGCAGCGCATCGACGTGGCGTCGGAGCCCGACTGCGGCTCGGTCAGCGCGAAGGCGCCGATCTCGCTGCCGTCGGCGATGGCGCGCACGTACTTCTGCTTCTGCGCCTCGGTGCCGAACGTCAGGATGCCGTTGCAGAAAAGCGAGTTGTTCACCGAAACGATCGTCGAATGGGCGGCATCGGCGGCCGCGATCTCGACCATCGCCAGCACGTAGCTGACCGGATCCATGCCGGCGCCGCCGTATTCGACCGGCACCTCGACGCCCATCAGGCCGTTCTCGCCGAGCGTGCGGATGTTCTCGAGCGGGAACTCGCCGGTGCGGTCGTGGTGCTCGGCGCTCGGGGCGATGCGCTCCTGGGCGATGCGCCGGGCGACGTCCTGGATCATCAGCTGCTCTTCGGTGAATCGGAAATCCATGGGCGGGCCCTCGGGAATGCGGGAAAGACCTCGATTGTAGCCGCTGCCGCCGGATCGTTCAGGCATCGATTCCCCGGACGCGGTGTTGCGCGCCTTGACGGGCCGGCGGACGGGCGCCTACCCTCTCATATCTTTGAATCCGGATGAAAGGATAAAGCATGGATCTGGATGCCTGGTCGGCCTGTCTGAAGGTCCTGGCCGACCCGACCCGGGTACGCCTGCTGGCCCTGCTCGAACGCGACGAACTGACCGTGGCCGAGCTGTCGGCGGTGACCCGGCTGGCGCAGCCGCGGGTTTCAACGCACCTGGCGCGCCTGAAGGATGCCGACCTCGTGCGCGACCGCCGCGCCGGCGTGTCGGCCTATTACCGCTTCAATGCCGAATCGCTGGACCCGGCCGAGGGCCGGCTCTGGGAAGCGCTGCGCGACAGCACCGACGACCCGCTGCTGCGGCAGGACGCCGAACGGCTGCCGGGCGTGCTCGCCAGCCGCGCCACCGAACAGAACTGGGCCGATTCGGTCGCCGGCGACATGGAGCGGCACTATTCGCCCGGCCGTACCTGGGAAGCGCTCGCGCGCTCGACGCTGCCGCTGCTGGAGCCGGGCGACGTGCTCGACGTGGCGTCCGGCGACGGTGTGCTGGCCGAACTGCTGGCGCCGCACGCGCGCCGCTACGTCTGCGTCGATTCCAGCGCCCGCGTCGTCGGCGCCGCCCGCGACCGTCTGCGCCGCTGGCCGCACGTGCAGGTGCTCGAGGGCGACATGCAGGCACTCGACTTCGAGACCGCCAGCTTCGACCTGGTGCTGCTGATGCATGCGCTGACCTACGCGGCCCGCCCGGCGCAGGCGATCGCCGAGGCCGGCCGCGTGCTGCGCCGCGGTGGCCGCCTGGTCGCCACCTGCCTGGCGCGGCACGAGCACCAGGCCGCGGTGACGCCCTTCGGCCACGTCAACCTCGGCTTCACCGTCAAGGAACTGCGCAAGTACGCCGAGAAGGCGGGCCTGGAAGTCACGGTCTGCGAACCGGTGACGCGGGAGAAGCGCCCGCCGCATTTCGAAGTGATCACCCTGCTGGCACGAAAGCCTTGAAGACCCTGCCCTGGCACGATCCGGCGCGGACCGCGCGCCTGCTGCAAGCGCTCTCGACCCGCGTCCTCGTCCTGGACGGGGCGATGGGCACCATGATCCAGCGGCACGAGCTCGACGAGGCCGGCTACCGCGGCCTCCGCTTCGCCGAGGGCTGGGATGGACTGCGCTTCTCCGAAGGCCATACGCACGGGCCAGGCTGCGGCTGCGCGACCGACCTGAAGGGCAACAACGACCTGCTGACATTGACGCGCCCCGAGATCATCGCCGGCGTGCACCGCGACTACCTGGCCGCGGGCGCCGACCTGATCGAGACCAACACGTTCAATTCCACGGTGGTCTCGCAGGCCGATTACCGGCTCGAGCACCTCGTGGCCGAACTCAATCGCGAGGCCGCCCGGCTGGCGCGCGCCTGCTGCGACGAATTCGAGGCCGCCGATCCGTCGCGGCCGCGCTTCGTGGTCGGCGTGCTGGGCCCGACCAGCCGCACCGCGTCGATCAGCCCGAGGGTCGAGGACGCGGGTTTCCGCAACATCCACTTCGACGAGCTGGTGGCCAACTACATCGAAGCCGCGCGCGCCCTGGTCGAGGGCGGTGCCGACGTGCTGATGGTCGAGACCGTGTTCGACACGCTGAACGCGAAGGCGGCGCTGTACGCGCTCGAGGAACTGTTCGAGGAGCTCGGCGCGCGCCTGCCGGTGATGGTTTCGGGCACGATCACCGACCGCAGCGGACGCACCCTGTCCGGGCAGACGGCCGAGGCGTTCTGGTATTCGCTGCGGCACGCCCGGCCGCTGTCGATCGGCCTGAACTGCGCGCTCGGCGCCCGCGACCTGCGCGCCCACATCGACATGCTGTCCCAGGTCGCCGACACCCATGTCAGCTGCCATCCGAACGCCGGCCTGCCCAATGCCTTCGGCGGCTACGACGAGGGCCCGGACGAAACCGCCGGCACCCTGCGCGAGTTCGCCGAGGCCGGCCTGCTGAACATCGTCGGCGGCTGCTGCGGCACGACGCCGGACCACATCGCCGCGATCGCCGCGGCGGTCGCCGGCCTGCCGCCGCGGGCGATCCCGGCGATCGCACCGCATACCCGGCTGGCCGGGCTCGAACCGTTCGTGATCACCCCCGACACCAACTTCGTCAATGTCGGCGAGCGCACCAACGTCACCGGTTCGATCCAGTTCAAGAAGCTGATCCTCGAAGGCCGCTACGAGGAGGCGATCGTGGTCGCCCGGCAGCAGGTCGAGAACGGCGCGCAGGTCATCGACGTCAACATGGACGAGGGCATGCTCGACGCCGAGGCGGCGATGGCACGGTTCCTGAACCTGATCGCCGCCGAGCCCGACATCGCCCGCGTGCCGCTGATGATCGACTCCTCGAAATGGAGCGTGATCGAGGCCGGCCTGAAATGCGTGCAGGGCAAGGCGATCGTCAACTCGATCTCGATGAAGGAAGGCGAGGCGTCGTTCCTCGAGCACGCGGCGAAGGTGCGCCGGCATGGCGCCGCGGTGGTCGTGATGGCGTTCGACGAACAGGGCCAGGCCGATACGCTGGAACGCAAGGTCGAGATCTGCTCGCGGGCGTATGCCCTTCTGGTCGACGAGGCCGGCTTCGCGCCGGAAGACATCATCTTCGATCCGAACATCTTCGCCATCGCCACCGGCATCGAGGAACACGACGGCTACGCGGTGGCGTTCATCGAGGCGGCGCGCGAGCTGAAGCGGCGCTTCCCGCTGGCACACATCTCCGGCGGCGTGTCGAACGTGTCGTTCTCGTTCCGCGGCAACAATGCCGTGCGCGAAGCGATCCACGCGGTTTTCCTCTACCACGCGATCGGCGCCGGCATGGACATGGGCATCGTCAACGCCGGCGCGCTGGCTTTGTACGACGACATCGAGCCGGCGCTGCGCGAGGCGGTCGAGGACGTCGTGCTCAACCGCCGCCCCGACGGCACCGAGCGCCTGCTGGCCGAGGCCGACAAGCACCGGATGAAGAAGGGCGAGGTCCGCACGGAGGACCTGGCGTGGCGCGACACGCCGGTGGCCGAACGCATCAAGCACGCACTCGTGCACGGCATCGACCGCTTCGTCGAGGCCGACACCGAGGAGGCGCGCCTGGCCGCGGTGCGTCCGCTGGACGTCATCGAGGGGCCGCTGATGGCCGGCATGAACGTCGTCGGCGACCTGTTCGGCGCCGGCAAGATGTTTCTGCCCCAGGTGGTCAAGTCCGCCCGGGTGATGAAGAAGGCCGTCGCGATCCTGATCCCGTACATCGAGGCGGAAAAGGCCCGCGTCGGCGATGCCGGCAAGCCCAAGGGCAAGGTGCTGATGGCGACGGTGAAGGGCGACGTGCACGACATCGGCAAGAACATCGTCGGCGTCGTGCTCGCCTGCAACAACTTCGACGTGGTCGACCTGGGCGTGATGGTGCCGGCGCAGACGATCCTGGATCGTGCCCGCGAGGAGAAGGCCGACATCATCGGCCTGTCCGGACTGATCACGCCGTCGCTCGAGGAGATGAGCCACGTCGCCCGCGAGATGAAGCGCCAGGGGTTCGAGATTCCGCTGCTGATCGGCGGCGCGACCACTTCGCGCGCGCACACGGCGCTGAAGATCGACCCGCACTACGCCGCCCCGGTGGTCTGGGTGAAGGACGCCTCGCGCGCGGTCGGCGTGATGCAGTCGCTGCTGAGCACCGACCTGCGGGCGCCGTTCGTCGCCGCCAACGAGGCCGATTACGCCGATGTGCGCGCCCGCCACGCCAACCGCGGCGATTCCAAGCCGCTCATGGGCCTGCAGCGGGCGCGGCAGAAGCGCTTCGACGGCGGCTGGCAGGACTACGAGCCGCCGGCGCCGCGGCAGCCCGGGATCACGGTATTCGACGACTACCCGCTCGAGGACCTGCGCGCGATCATCGACTGGACGCCGTTCTTCCAGACCTGGGAACTGTCCGGGCGCTATCCGGCGATCCTGGACGACCCGATCGTCGGCGCGCAGGCGCGCGAGCTGTTCGCCGACGCCGAGGCGATGCTCGAGCGCATCATCGCGGAAAAGTGGCTCACCGCCCGCGCCGTGGCGGGGCTGTGGCCGGCGCACTCGATCGGCGACGACATCCGGGTGGAGGACGGCCACGGCGGCGCCGTGCTGCACTGCCTGCGCCAGCAGGCCGAGAAGCCCGACGACCGGCCGAACCTGTGCCTGGCCGACTTCGTCGCGCCGGCCGACAGCGGCCGCAGCGACTGGGTCGGCGGATTCGCGGTGACGGCGGGCCTGGGCATCGAGCCGCACGTGGCACGGTTCGAAGCCGACCACGACGACTACAACGCGATCATGCTCAAGGCGCTGGCCGACCGGCTGGCCGAGGCGCTGGCGGAACGCCTGCACCAGCGGGTGCGCACCCAGCTGTGGGGTTATGCGCCCGACGAGGACCTGGATGCCGAGGCGCTGATCCGCGAGCGCTACCGCGGCATCCGACCGGCGCCGGGCTATCCGGCGTGCCCGGAACACAGCGAGAAGGCGACGCTGTTCCGCCTGCTCGACGCGGAAAGACATACCGGCCTGCAACTGACCGAGAGTTTCGCGATGTACCCGGCGGCGGCGGTCAGCGGCCTGTACTTCTCGCACCCCGGCAGCCAGTACTTCGTCGTGGGTCGGCTGTCGCGCGAACAGGTCGCCGACTACGCGCGGCGAAAGGGCGTGCCGCTGGCGCAGGCGGAGCGCTGGCTGGCGTCGAACCTCGACTACGACCCGGAGTAGTCCGGAGCGCTCCGGACTACCCTCCCCGGGCTTCGCTCACCAGACGAGGTCGTCGGGCACCTGGTACTGCGGGTCGGCATACGGATCGTCGCCCGCGGGCGCATCGGGGTCGACGCGCAGCGCCACCGCCGGCGCGAAGATCGCCTCGGCGTCCGTCAGCACCGCCGCCGTCACCAGCAGGTAGCGTCCGTCGAGCTGCAGCACGCCCAGCTCGCCGGCGTTGAGCGCCTTGAGCTGGTCGGCATTGACGTGGATTCGCTTGATCTTGCCGCCGTAGGGAAAATGCCGGGCGATCTCGGCGGCCGGGTCGTTGAGCGTCTTTTCCTTCAGGAATTCCGCCAGCTTCGCCTTCGCCTCGCGGCGCAGGCGCGCTTCCTCCTGCCGCGCCGCCTCGGCGGCGATGCGTTCGTCCTTTTCGCGCTGGGCGCGGATCGCGTACGCCTTGGCGAGATCGATATCCTCGCGCGTGCGCGGCTTGCCGCCGGCGGGCGCCCCGCCGGGGCGGCGGCCGTCGCGCGATTCGCCGGGCCGGCCGGCGCGT
>JAKFCL010000164.1:0-10623 GCA_036676665.1 Arenimonas sp.
GACAGGGGGCGCGCGCAGCATGGGCGATCGGCCACACCGGAGAACGCGCATGGACGTCCAGACCCTGTTGATGACGGTGACCGTGCTCTTCACCCTGGCCGCCCTGGGCGGACTGGCGATGGCGGCGATGCGGCTGGGTGCCAACCGCAATCCGCCGCCGTGGCTGGCGATGGGGCATGGCGTGCTCGCCGCCGCCGGCCTGACGCTGCTGGTGTTCGGCGTCTTCACCGCCGACCTGCCGGCGATGGCCAGCCTCGCGGCGCTGCTGCTGACGGCCGCCGCGCTCGGCGGCGCGGCGATGAACCTGCTGTTCCACTGGCACGGCAAGCTGCTGCCCAAGGGCCTGCTGATCGGCCACGCGCTGCTGGCCGTCGCCGGTTTCGGCCTGCTGCTGCTTTCGATGCGCGGCTGAAAAGGGGACAGAGAACATATTCGTTTGAAGCGCGTCGTTGTCCGACGCCTGATGACGAAGTTCACGGCGGCGGACCGCGGCATGGTTCGGCGAAAGTCGGGTTCCATCCCCGCGGAGCCCGACCATGCGCCGATACCGGATCGAGGTGCCCGGCGTGCCGATGCACGTCGTCCAGCGCGGGGTCGACCGCGCGCGCGTCTTCCGCGACGACGACGACCGGCACCACTACCTGGTGGATCTCCACGCCTGCGCCTCGGCGGCGGCGGTCGCGCTGCACGGCTACGTGCTGATGGACAACCACGTGCACCTGCTGGTCTCGTCGCCGATCACCGGTGGCGTGTCGCGGGCGCTGCGTGCGCTGGGGGCGCGCTTCGTGCGCCGCCACAACACGCGTCACAAGCGCACCGGTCCGCTGTGGGAAGGGCGATTCCGCTCCTGCCTGGTCGCCGACGATCGCTACCTGTTCCGCTGCCTGGCATACATCGAACTCAACCCGGTCCGGGCAGGCATGACGCGTGACGCCGAATCGTTCGCGTGGTCGAGTGCGCAACACCACCTCGGGCTTCGAAGGGATCCGTTCGTGGAGTCGCATCCGGCCTTCGTGGCGCTCGCCGCGGAGGCGGCGACTCGGTACCGCGCGTGGCGATCGATCCTCGACCACGGGATCGGACGGATCGAGCTGGAGCGGATTCGGGAGTATTTCCGCCAGGAACGGGTCTACGGGTCGGACGCTTTCCAGGAACAGATCTCGGTGCTCACCGGGAGAAGCGTGCGGGTAACCCCGCGTGGTCGGCCTCGAACGCTAGCTTGAAACGGAAATGTTCTCTGTCCCCTTTTCGCCGCCTTCGCCGGTCTGCAGCTTCCAGAGCGCCGCATACGCCCCGCCGCGCGCGACCAGCTGGTCGTGCGTGCCGGATTCGACGATGCGGCCGGCGTCGAGCACGTGGATCGTGTCGGCGTCGCGCACGGTGCTGAGCCGGTGCGCGACGACGAGGGTCGTGCGCCCGCGCGCGGCGGTCGCCAGCGAATGCTGGATCGCCGCCTCGGTCTCGTTGTCGACGGCGCTCGTCGCCTCGTCCAGCACCAGGATCGCCGGGTCGCGGTACAGCGCCCGCGCCAGCGCGATGCGCTGGCGCTGGCCGCCGCTGAGATTGCCGCCGCGTTCTCCGACCGGGCTGTCGTAACCGGCCGGCAGCGCCGCGATGAAGTCGTGCGCCTCGGCCGCGCGTGCCGCGGCTTCGACGCGGGCGCGGTCGCCGTGCTTCTCGCCGTACGCGATGTTGTCGGCGACGCTGCCGTCGGTCAGGAACGGCTCCTGCGCGACGTAGCCGACCTGGCGGCGCAGCGCCTGCGGATCCAGCGTGGCGACGTCGATGCCGTCGAGCGTGATGCGCCCGCGGGACGGATCGATGAAACGCATCAGCAGCTTGAGCAGCGTGCTCTTGCCGCCGCCGGTGCCGCCGACCAGCGCGACGGTCGTCCCGGCCGGCACGTGCAGGTCCACCGCGTGCACCGCCGGGCGGCCGTCGTAATCGTGGCCGATGCCCGCGAACGCCAGTTCGCCGCGCGGCCGCGCCGGCAGCTGCCCGTCGCCGCGTGCGGGCACGGGCGTGTCGAGCAGGCCGAACACGCGGTCCACCGAGGCCATCGCCCGCTGGTAGAGGTCGACCATGTCGGCCAGCCGGGTCAGCGGCCACAGCAGCCGCTGCGTCAGGTACACCAGCGCCGAATAGCTGCCGACGCCGAGCTCGCCGCGCAGCGTCAGCACGCCGCCATAGAGCAGCGTGGCGACGAAACCGGCCAGGATCGCCATGCGGATCACGGGCGTGATGGCCGCCGAGAAGCGGATCGCCTCGGCATTGCGGGCGCGGAACCCGTCGGACGCGGCGCGCAGGTGTTCGGCCTCGAAGTCCTCGGCGGTGTAGGCCTGGATCGTCGCCATGCCGGCGAGATTGTTGTTGAGCCGCGCCGACACCGTCGCGGCCGCCTCGCGCGCCGCCGCATAACGCGGGGCCAGCCGCTTCTGGAACCAGAAGGCGCCGACCAGGATCAGCGGGATCGGCAGGAACGCCAGGAACGCCAGCTTCGCGGTCAGCACGAAGAACACCGCGCCCACCAGCAGCGACGACACCAGCACCTGGATCAGGTCGTTGGCGCCGGTGTTGAGGAACCGCTCGATCTGGTTGACGTCCTCGTTCATCAGCGCCATCAGCCGGCCGCTGCGTTCGCGTTCGATCACGGCCGGCGGCAGCTTCTGCAGGTGGCCGTACGCGGCCTGGCGCAGCGAATGCTGCAGTTCCTGCGCCAGCCCGCGCCACTTGACCGCATACAGGTACTCGAAGACCGACTCGGCGACCCACACCACGATCGTCAGCGCCACCAGCGCGTAGAGCTGGTGCAGCGGCTCGGCGATGCCGGCGCGCGCCAGGAACGACGCCTTCTGGTTGACGACCACGTCCACCGCGACGCCGATCAGCAGCTCCGGCAGCACGTCGAACACCTTGTTGAGCACCGAATACACGCTGGCCAGCACGGCGTCGCGCCGTTGCGGGCGGGCGAAGCCGGCGAGCCGGCGCAGCGGAGGGGTCGTGGCCATGCGGGATCCGGGAGCGGCCGCACGGAATGCGGCGGGCGTCCAGTTTCCCACGGGCGTACACTGGGACGATGCTGATCGCGTTCAACAAGCCCTACGGGGTGCTCTGCCAGTTCACCGATTCGGCCGAGCCGGCCCGGCCGACGCTGGCCGGCTTCGACCTGCCACCGAACGTGTATGCCGCCGGGCGCCTGGACCAGGACTCCGAGGGCCTGCTGCTGCTGTCCGACGACGGTCCGCTGATCGCCCGGATCAGCTCGCCGAAGTTCCACTGGCCCAAGACCTACCTGGCCCAGGTGGAAGGCGAAGCCGACGATTCGCACCTGCTCGCCCTGCGCGCCGGCGTGACGCTTCCCGACGGCACCACCCGCCCGGCCAAGGCCCAGCGGCTGATCGGCGCGCCCGACTGGCTGTGGCCGCGCGATCCGCCGGTGCGCCACCGCAAGACCGTGCCGGAAAGCTGGCTGGAGCTGACGATCACCGAAGGCCGCAACCGCCAGGTGCGACGCATGACCGCCGCCGTCGGCCTGCCGACGCTGCGCCTGCTGCGCATCGCCGTCGGCCCGCACCGGCTCGAGGGCCTGCCGCCCGGCCAATGGCGCGAACTGGTCCAGTAGGTCGTTCCGGACGGCCGGGAATGGCATTCCAGGATCATTTCTCCGGACACGCGGCGACCTACGCGTCGGCGCGCCCGACCTATCCCGAGGCGCTGTTCGACTGGCTCGCGGCACAGTGCGGCCGCCACGACCTGGCCTGGGATGCCGGCTGCGGCAACGGCCAGGCCAGCCGGGCGCTGGCGCAGCGGTTCCACCGCGTGCATGCCTCCGATCCGAGCGCGGCGCAGATCGACGCCGCGCCCGCCGACCCGCGCATCGCCTGGCGCGTGGAACCGGCCGAGCGCTGCTCGCTGCCCGACGCCAGCGCGGACCTGGTCACGGTCGCGCAGGCCTACCACTGGTTCGACCACGCCCGCTTCTGCGCCGAGGCGCGACGCGTGCTGCGGCCGCGCGGGATCGTCGCGCTGTGGACGTATGGCCTGTCGCAGGTGGAGCCCGCGGTGGATGCGGTGTTCGCGACGCTGTACGACGATGTGCTCGGGCCGTATTGGCCACCCGAACGCCGGCATGTCGAGAACGGCTACCGCGAGCTGCCGTTCCCGTTCGACGAGATCGCCGCTCCTCGCTTCGAGATGCGCCAGGACTGGACCCTGCCGCACTACCTGGCCTACCTGTCGAGCTGGTCCGCGAGCCAGCGCCACCTCGTGGCCACGGGCCACGACGCGGTCGCCGAGGCCGGCGCGGCGATGGCGACCGCGTGGGGCGAACCCGACACCGTGCGCACCGTGCGTTGGCCGCTGTCGCTGCGGGTCGGGCGCGTGCGGGCGGCCGCGCCGGGGAACGATCGCTCCTGAAACGGCGAAGCCGGCGACGCGGACGTCGCCGGCTCCGGGTCACGCCCCGTGGGGGCGCGCGATCAGGCGCTGGTGGCGCTGTTCGCGGTCTTGCGCGGCGCCGACTTGCGGGCCGCGGCCTTTTTCGCCGGTGCTTTCTTCGCGGCGGCCTTGCGGGCCGGCGCGGCCTTCTTCGCCGCAGCCTTCTTCGCCGGCGCCTTCTTGGCGGCAGCCTTCTTCGCGGTCGCCTTCTTGGCCACGACCTGCTTGGAGGTGCGCTTGCCGCGCGCCTCGGCGTCCTTCTTGCGCTTGTTGACGACGTACACCGCCGCGCCGACCGCCGCCAGCGTCGCCGCCGTCACCGCCGCGCCGACCGGATGCTTCCTGACGGTCTTGACCGCCGCCGCGCCACCCTTCTTCATCGCGGCCAGGCCGGCGCCGGCGCCGACGATCGCGCTCGCCTTGCCGGCGATGTCGGTGTCGTTCCAGACCTTCTTCGCGATGGCCCCGCCTTCGTTCAACTTGCTCAGCGCCTTGGCGCCGCCCTTGTTCAGGCTCGTCAGCGCGGTCGAAACCATGTCTTTGGTCTTGCTCATCGCAGCTCTCCGGGAAGATGGGAATTCATCGGTACGTCATCAGCACGCCACAGCCTAGCCCCGGCTGTGTGAACGGATCGCGGTGACGCGCCCGGCCTTTCAGGTGCCGCGCGGTTTGGCGCGATGGGTCGCGGTGGCCGTCCACGGATCGTCCGGCCACGGGTGTCGAGGGTAGCGCCCTTTCATCTCGCGGCGCACTTCGGGGTAGGTGTTCGCCCAGAAGCTGCGCAGGTCCTGGGTCACCTGCAGCGGCTTGCCGCCCGGAGACAGCAGGTGCAGCGTCAGCGGCACGCGGCCGTCGGCGATGCGCGGCGTGTCGGCCAGGCCGAACAGCTCCTGCAGTTTCACCGCCAGCACCGGGGCGCTGCCGTGCACGTAGTGGATGCCACGCTCCATGCCCGACGGCACCGTGATGCGGCGCGGCGCCAGCGTGTCCAGGCGCTGGCGCAGGGCCCAGTCCATGCCGGTGCGCAGGGCTTCGCCGAAGGCTTCCTCCGACAGCGCGTCCAGGCGGGTCTTGCCGGTGAAGGCCGGCTTCAGCCAGCGCTCGCGATCGGCCAGCAGGGCCTCGTCCGACAGGTCGGGCAGACCGAGTTCGGGCATCCAGTCGCGCAGGCAACGCACCCGTTCGCGCCATTGCACGAGCGCATCGGTCCACGGCAGCGCGTCGAGGCCGAGTTCGCCGACCGCGTCGGTCAGCGCCTGCGCGGCGAGTGCCGGGTCCGGCCGTCCGGCCGGGCGGCTGTCGAGCGTGATGCGGTCGAACCGGCGTTCGCGGCGCGCCACCAGCGCCCGCGACGCCGGGTCCCAGCGCACGCTGTCGCCTTCGAAGAATCGCTCGGGGAAATCACGTTCCAGCCGCGCCTCGTCGACCGGCGCGCCACGCAGCACCAGCGAGTCCTTGGCCTCGAAGCGCAGCTCGCTGGCGACGATCCACGGTTCGCCGAACAGCGCGCTGTCGTCGAACAGGCGCGCCATGCGGCCGTTGGCCAGCTGGTAGCGGCGGGGTTCGCTCGGGTGCTGGCGGGCGATGCGGTCGGGAAAGGCATGCGCGAGCAGGTCGCCGACGAGATGCGCCGGCGCATGCGCGGGCGGGTGGGCATCGCAGCGCACGCGCCGCCGCCACTGTTTCGCGGCGGCGTCGATCGCCGCGAGCGCGCCGCGGTTGGCGGACGGCGGCACGCGCCCCGCCCGGTCGCTCCGCATTGCCGCCAGCGCCTGCCAGCGCGCGGCGAGGGCGTCGCTGCGGTCGCGCAGCGGGTCGCGCGCCTCCACCAGCGCGGCGAGGTCGCAGGCGAGTGCGGTTTCGACCGGATCGCGCGGCGCGACCAGCATCGCGCCCAGGCGCGGATGCGTGCCGAGCCGCAGCAGCTCGCGGCCGCGGGGGGTGATGCGGCCTTCGGCGTCGAGCGCACCGAGCCGCTGCAGCAGGTCGCGCGCGGCGGCGAGCGGGCCGGCGGGCGGCGGATCGACGAAGCGCAGCGCCGCGCTGCCCCACGCCGCCAGTTCCAGCGCCAGCCCGGCCAGTTCGACCTGGGCGATTTCCGGCGTGCGCATCGGCTCCAGTCGCTGCGACTGCGGCCAGAGGCGGTACGCCCAGCCGTCGGCGACGCGGCCGGCGCGACCGGCACGCTGGTCGGCCGAGGCCTGCGAGATCGTCACCACTTCCAGCCGCGAGAAGCCCGAGTTCGGGTCGTAGCGCGGCTCGCGCGCCAGGCCCTGGTCGATCACCACGCGCACGCCCGGCAGCGTCACCGAACTTTCGGCGACGTTGGTGGCCAGCACGATGCGGCGCCGGCCCTGCGGGTCGGGCGACAGGGCCGCCGACTGCGCGTCGATGCCGAGCTCGCCGTGCAACGGCAGCAGCACGGCGGCGTGCGCGTCGGCGGTGGCGGCAAGGGCGGCGAGCGCGTCGCCGATCTCGCGCTGGCCGGGCAGGAACACCAGCAGGTCGCCCGGGTGCGCCGACAGCGCGTGTTCGACGCAGCGCCGCAACAGCGCGGCGGGCGGTTCGTCGCGACGCGTCGGGAAGTGGGCGACGACGACCGGGTGGCTGCGGCCGGCGCTCGACAGCCGCGGTGCCTCGAGGAAACGCGCCAGCTTCTCGCCGTCGAGCGTCGCCGACATCACCACCAGGCGCAGGTCCTCGCGCAGCTGCGACTGCACGTCCAGCGCCAGCGCCAGGCCGAGGTCGCCGGCGAGGTGGCGTTCGTGGAATTCGTCGAAGAGGATCGCCGCCACGCCCTCGAGCGTCGGGTCGTCCTGGATCATCCGCGTCAGGATGCCTTCGGTGACCACTTCGATCCGCGTGCGCGCCGACACCTTCGCCTCGAAGCGGATGCGGTAGCCGACGGTATCGCCGGGCTGCTCGCCGAGCTGGCGCGCCATGAAGCCGGCCGCCGCCCGCGCCGCCACGCGCCGTGGCTCGAGCATCAGGATCCGACCGTCGCCGCGCCATGGCGCCTGCAGCAGCGCCAGCGGCACCTGCGTGGTCTTGCCGGCGCCGGGCGGCGCCTCGAGCACCAGGCGCGGGTGCGAGGCCAGGCTGGCCAGCACCTGCGGCATGAGTTCGGCGATCGGGAAGTCGGGCAGTGGGGCGGTATTCACCGCGCAAGGCTAGTGGCGGCGGCCGGTGGCGTCGAGCGTGGTGCGGCGAGGGGGCTCGCGCGGACCCGCGCCGGGGGCGGCGTCGCCAGATCGCGCCGGAACGGCGGAACGGCGAGGATCGCCAGGTATTCGATGGCCAGCAGTTCGTCGCGCATCGCCGGTCCGGATCCCTGCACGACGATCACGCCGGCGCTGCCGTTGCGCCAGTCGACCCACGGGGTGAAGCCGAACGCGCCGGGGCTGGAGACGCGCGTGGTCGCCCCACCGGCGTCGCGCGATTCGACCCACTGGCCGAGGCCGTAGCCGAACCCCTCGGGCGCGGGCGAATGGGCGATCGCCAGGCCGTGGGTGCGGTCCAGCGCCATGCGTGCCAGCGTGTCGGCCGACAGGTACGGCGTGTCGCCGGCGAGGCCGCCGGCCAGCACCATGTCGACCACCCGTCCGTAATCCTCGAGCGTCGAGCGGGCGCCGCCGGCGATGCGCGGATTCGGGTTGGGAACATACCCCGGGGCGGTGGCGCCGGCGGTCCAGTCGGTGCCGGTCAGGCCCAGCGGCTGCACGACGTCGGCGACGAACAGGGCATCCCAGCGTTGGCCGGCCGCACGTTCGGCCATCGCCCCGGCGACCTGCATCGAGTTCCCGCCGTACGCGAAGGTCGTGCCGGGTGGCCACGCCAGCGGCGCCTGCAGGATCTGTGCGGCGCACGCCTGCAGGTCGACGTCGCGGCGCGACAGGCAGGCGGCGTCCTCGATACCGATGCCGCTGGTGTGCGAGAACAGCTGCGCCAGCGTGATCGGCCGTGTCGCGGCCGGCGCTTCCGGGAAATGTTCGCCGACGGTGCTGTCCCAGCGCAGCTCGCCGCGTTCGACCCGGCGCGCGATCGCCAGCGCCGACAGCCACTTGCTGGCCGAGGCGATCGGTACGCGGGTGCTTTCGTCGTAGCGGCCCAGGTGTCGACGATGCGCCTCGCCGGCCGCGGTCGACACCCGCAGCGACGCCCCCGGCAACCCGTGCGCGTCCACCAGCGCCGCCAGCGCGGCATCGGCCGGATCGAAGTCGCCGGCCGGGCGGGCGGCGGCGATCCCGGCGAAGGCGACGACCAGCGCCACGAGCCACGGCCGGGCGTGTCTGCGTTCGACCTTCGCACTCCGCATCGTCACGCGCATCGGCAGTTCCTCCGCTGGTGGCCCCGCCACAACGCCCGGGACGGGGCCCGGTTGACGCGGCCCCGGTAGAATCGCCGCTCCCGCACGGAACTCCGCATGGACCTGATCGACATCGGCGCCAACCTGGGCCACGAATCCTTCGACCACGATCTCGATGCGGTGCTGCAGCGGGCCGTGCTGGCCGGCGTGTCGCAGATGGTGGTGACCGGCGCCAGCCGCGAGGGCGCACCGCGTGCGCTGGCGATCGCCCGCCGGCATCCGGGCCTGCTGTTCGCGTCGGCGGGCGTGCACCCGCACCACGCCGCCGAATACACCGCCGAGGCCGATGCCGAGATGCGGGCGCTGGTGGCGCAACCGGAAGTGGTCGCGGTCGGCGAGTGCGGGCTGGACTATTTCCGCGACCTGTCGCCGCGGCCGGCGCAGCGGCGCGCGTTCGAACGGCAGCTCGAGATCGCCGTGGATACCGGCAAGCCGCTGTTCCTGCACCAGCGCGACGCGCACGGCGATTTCGTCGCCATCCTGAAGCAGTTCGCCGGCCGCATCGCCCCGGCGGTGGTGCACTGCTTCACCGGCACCCGCGCCGAGTGTTTCGAGTGCCTGGACAACGACTGGCACATCGGCATCACCGGCTGGCTGTGCGACGAGCGCCGCGGCGCCCACCTGCGCGAGTTCGTCAAGGACATCCCGGCGAACCGGCTGATGGTGGAAACCGACGCGCCGTACCTGCTGCCGCGCACCGTGCGGCCGATGCCGTCGCACCGCCGCAACGAGCCGATGTACCTGCCGCATATCGTCGAGGAGCTGGCGCGCGACCGCGGCGAGGACGTCGCGGTCACCGCCGCGGCGACGACGGCGACGGCGCGGGCGTTCTTCCGCCTGCCGGGCGGGGCCTGAAGGCGGCATCCGCCCCGGTGCCCTAATTTGCACGGGCGCACTGGTTCGGCGCTACGATTCCCGCCAGGTCCGCGGAGGGCGCTCCATGTCCCTGCTCATCGTCCTGGTCGTGCTGGCGGCGTGCGCCGCGGCAACCATCCACCTGGGTCGCGGCCTGCGGCCGATCACGATCGCGGCCGCCCTGCTCCTGGCCGGATTCGTGCTGCTGCTGCCGATCGGCCTGGATCCGGCGATCGTCGTCGACCGCGGCCGACTGTGGCTGTGCACGGCGCTGTTCGCGACGCCGGTCGTGGTCGCCCTGGGCGCGTGGTGGCGGCTCGGCGCGGCCGCGTCGCCCACCTCGCTGCCCAAGCTGCTGATCGTCGGCGCCGCCGGCAGCCTGCTGTCGGGCCTGGCACTGGTGCGCGCCGCGAACATGACCTTCGACGCCGGCCCGGCGACGCCGCACACGGCCCGCATCGCGTTGCTCGAAAGCGTCGGCAGCCGCCGCGGGCGCACCTGGCACGTCGAGCTCGGCGACACCGGCCTGCCGAACGTAGGCCGCCTGCGCGTCGACGAGGATCAGTACGCGCGCCTGCGGGTCGGCATGCCGGTGAACGTGGCGGTACACCGCGGCGCACTCGGCATCCGCTGGGTCGAAGGCATCGCCCCGGCGCCGTAACGGAAACGGCCCGCACGCGGCGGGCCGTTCCGGTGACGCGGCGGTACGGGTTCCGTCAGGACACGGTGCCTTCGTCCTTCTTGCCGAACAGCTTCTTCGCGCCCGCCGCCGCGGCGACGCCGCCGATCAGCAGCAGCTTCCAGAACTTGGCGAAGATCAGGCCGATCTTGGCGAACAGGCCGGCCTTGGCCGCCATGCCGCCGCCGACCAGCGCCGCCAGGCCGTAGGCCGCGGTGCGGTCGGTGTCTTCGTTGAAGTCGGCGTAGGTGACGCCCGGATTGAACTTCGCCATCGCCAGCACGTC
>JAKFCL010000165.1:0-7342 GCA_036676665.1 Arenimonas sp.
CGACAGCCAGCGCAGCGCCGCGAACTCGGTCGGCGTGCGCTGCTCGCGGCGCGCCAGGTGCAGCAGCAGCGGCAGCAGCCACGCCGACAGCGCCGCCAGCCCGAGCGGGAACAGCAGCGCCAGGCTCATGCGCGTTCGGCCGCGACCGGCGCGAACAGGCGTCGCAGCGGCTGGTCTAGCGGTTCGTCGAGCACGAACTCGGCGCGGCGCACGCCGGCCGCCGCCAGCCGCGCGTCGAGCTGCCGGCGCGCTTCGGCGAAACGCTGCAGGAACAGGTCGCGCGTCGCCTCGCCGTCGCCGATCAGTTCGGCGCCGGTTTCCGGATCGACGAACCGGTGCCCGCCGCGGAACGGGAAGTCGCGTTCGCCGACGGTCAGCAGCTGCACGTTGAGAACCTCGCGCCGCGCTGCCGACAGCCGCTCCATCAGCGTCACCGCGCCCTCGTCGAAATCGTCGCTGAGCAGCAGTGCCAGCTGGCCGGCGCCGATGCGCTCCCACAGCGGCCGCAGCGCCGCCTCCGCCGGCCAGGCGCCCCCGGCGCGCACGCCGCGCAGCTCGTGCAGGCAGCGGTCGCGATGGCGCGGGCCGGCGCCGGCCGGCACCAGCCGCAGGCCGTCGCCGCCGATCGCCGCGACGCCGAAACGGTCGCCCTGGCGCACGGCCAGTTCCAGCACGCAGGCGGCGAGCGCGCGTGCGGCATCGAGGCGGGAGTAGTCCGCGCGCGTCGCGTCCGCCTGGCCCATCGAGGCGGTGGCATCGACCAGCACCCACGCGGTCAGCGGGCTGTCGCGCTCGGCCTCGCGCACGAAGAAGCGGTCCGAACGCGCGTAGAGCTTCCAGTCGACCTGGCGCGGCTCGTCGCCGGGCTCGTAGGCGCGGTACTGGGCGAATTCCAGCCCGGCGCCGCGACTGCGGCTGCGATGCAGGCCGAAGCCGTCGCCGCCGGCCGCGCGCCGCCCGGCCAGCCGCAGCGTGCGCAGGCGCGCACGCACGTCGGGCGGGATCAGGTCGCGTCCGGGCACCGCGGGTCAGCCGGCCGGCGGCGGAACCGCGCGCAGCAGCGCCGCGACGACGTCGTCGGCACTCTTGAGTTCGGCCTCGGCCGCGAACGACAGCAGCAGGCGATGGCGCAGCACCGGCGCGGCGAGCGCGGCGATGTCCTCGCGGGTCGCGGCGAACCGCCCGTGCAGCAGCGCCCGCGCCTTCGCGGCGAGCACCAGCGACTGCCCGGCGCGCGGGCCGGCGCCCCAGCGCACCCACTGCATCACTTCCGCGG
This sequence comes from Arenimonas sp., assembly GCA_036676665.1. Taxonomy (GTDB): domain Bacteria; phylum Pseudomonadota; class Gammaproteobacteria; order Xanthomonadales; family Xanthomonadaceae; genus Arenimonas. The sequence continues at coordinate 1,277 of JAKFCL010000165.1, forward strand.
GCGCGCCCGGGCCGGGCCGGCTCGCGCGCACCAGCCGCGTGATCCATTCCAGCAGGTCGGTGCCCAGGTGCACCTCGCGCACGCGCGCCTGAAGCGCCAGCACGTCGTCGCCGTGCATCACCTGCGGCACGCGGGCCACGTGGGTGCCGGTGGTCTGTTCGATGATGTCGCGCTCTTCCTGCTCGGTCGGGTAGTCGACGCGCACATGCAGCAGGAAACGGTCCAGCTGCGCTTCCGGCAGCGGATACGTGCCGGCCTGCTCGAGCGGGTTCTGCGTGGCGAGCACGAAGAACGGCGCCGGCAGTTCGTGCGTCACGCCGGCGTAGCTGACGGTCCTTTCCTGCATGGCCTCGAGCAGCGCGGCCTGGGTCTTGGGCGGCGTGCGGTTGAGTTCGTCGGCCAGCAGCAGGTTGGTGAACACCGGCCCGGGCTGGAACTTGAAGTGGCGGTGGCCGGTGCCGTGGTCTTCCTCGAGGATCTCCGTGCCCAGGATGTCGCTTGGCATCAGGTCGGGCGTGAACTGCACGCGCCGGAACTTGAGGTCCAGCGCCTGCCCCAATGTGCGCACGAGCAGCGTCTTGCCGAGGCCGGGCACGCCTTCGAGCAGGCAGTGGCCACCGGCAAGCAGGCCGATCAGCAGCTGCTCGACGACGTCGGACTGGCCGACGATGGCCTGCGAGATCGCGGCCTTGAGCGGCGCGATCCTCTCCAACTGCTGGTGCATCTCGGATTCGGTCGTGTCCATCGGGGATCCTTGGGATCTAGTGAATAGGATCTACGTGATAAAGAGCTCGCTGCATGTGCCGCCGCTCCTTATCACGTAAATCCTATTCACTATATTCCGCTCCTAAGCGGTCAACGCGTACATGACGATATTCACCGCGAACTTGGTGTTGTCTTCCGCCAGCCAGCGCTTGTTGCGCCAGTCGTAGTCCCATTCGCAGCCGTAGTCCTTGTTGCTGTAGAGCACGCCAAGGCGGCCGTCGATCTCGATGCCGCGCAGGTGTTCGTGCACCAGGTCGTCGCCCCAGCCATTGAGCTCGAAGCCGGTCGCCGGCGGGCCGTCGAAACGGAAGAAGCTCGAGTACAGCGGGTGGTTGTTCGGCAGCCGCTGCATCGCCCGGGCGCCGAAGATCGACGCCATCTGCTCCTCGAACGACGTCGCGAACAAGGCGTCGATGTCGTGGTTGCAGTCGTCGACGAACACGAAGCCGCCATTGCGCACGTAGCGTTCGAAATTGCGCCGCTCCTCCGGGTTGAACTCCACCAGCTTGTGGCCGGACAGGTAGCAGAACGGCGCCTGCAGCATGCGCGGATCGGCCAGCGCCAGCACGTGTTCCTTCGGGTCCACGCGCAGCTGCGTGTACTCGATCAGCGAGGTGATCACGTTGGCCGGCATGCGCTGGTCGACGTCCCAGTCGCCCGAGTCGTACACCAGCCGGGTGAACCAGAAATCGTAGTCGGCCGGCGCGGCGCGCAGCGGACGGCCGGCGCCGGCGGCGAGGGCGGCGGCGAGCGAGGCGAGGAAGCGGCGGCGGTTCATCGGGACTTTTCCTCTCCCCAACCCCTCTCCCGCTTGGGGAGAGGGGTTCGGAGCGATCTCCCCTCTCCCCTCGCGGGAGAGGGGCCGGGGGAGAGGCGCAGGCGTCAGACGGCGTCGGACAGCGAGCTGAAGGTGAAGTCGCGCAGCTTCATCGGCGGGATCATCATGATGAACGGCGACTCGTCCCCGGTCAGCCGGATCGGCTTGCCGAGCTCCTCGATGTTGTTGAGCATGATCACCGGCGACTCGTTGAAGCGGAAGTTCTTCACCGGGTGCTTGATCTCGCCGTTCTCGATGTAGAAGGTGCCGTCGCGGGTCAGGCCGGTCAGCAGCACGGTCTGCGGGTCGACCATGCGGATGTACCAGGTGCGGGTGACCAGGATGCCCTTGCTCGTGCCCTTCACCAGCTCGGCGGTGGACTTCGTGCCGCCGGCCATCAGGATGTTGCCCGGCTGGCCGACCTGGCGCTTGCCCTTCTCCTTGGCCCAGAAGCGCGAGTACTGCAGGTACTCGACCTTGCCGTCCTTGATGATCGGGTGTTTCTCGCGCGGCAGGCCCTCGCCGTCCCACGGCATCACCGGCGCCGCCGGATCCCACGGATCGGCCCAGATGTTCACGCGCGGGTCGTACACCTGCTCGCCGACCTTGGTGCCGCCACCCTTCTTCGAAAGGAAGCTGCGGCCTTCGTCGGCAGAGCGCGCGTCGAAGAAGAACATCATGAAGTTGATCAGGCCGGCGGCCGCCGCCGGTTCCAGGATCACGGTGTACTTGCCCGGCTCCAGCGCCTTGGCCTCGGCCGAGTCGCGCGCCTTCTGGATCGCGACCTGGATCGCGTCGTCGGCGGAAAAGCTGCCGATGTCGGCAGCGTTGCGCGCCACCCAGCCCGAGCCGCGGCCGTCGGCGGTGCGCACCGTGCAGGTGTAGTCGAGGTTGGTGGCCCGGGCGTAGCCGAAGTTGCCCTTGTTGTTGGCGAACGCCTGGAAGCTCTGGCCGTCCTGCAGGAAGCCGGCGGCGATCAGGTTGGCGTCCTTGCACGGCCCGATCGACGCGGCGGCGACCTGCGCACGCTGCTCGGGGGTGATGTCGGCCGTGGCCTGCACGAACGTCGCGCTCGGCTTGTAGGTCTGCTTCTCCAGCGCCGGCATGTACTCCGGGTTCTCCGGCGCCAGCTTGGCCAGCGCCTCGGCGGCGCGGACCACGCGTTCGAGCGCGGCGTCGTCGAAGGCGTTGGTGGTGGCGGTACCTTCGCGGTTGCCGAACGCGCACTGGACGATCAGCTGGGCGTTCTCGACGATGCCGCTGGTCGAGACCGCATTGAGCGCGAAGCGGATGTTGCCGTCGATGTTGCCGGTCAGGGTCGCGGTGCAGTCGTCGGCGGTGGACAGCGCGACGACCTTTTCCAGGAGGGCCCGGGCCTGTTCTTCGGTGAAGAGGTTCATGGAGGGGCTCCTGGGTCAGCCGATGTTGCGGGCGGTGTTGATGATGTTGATGCCGTCGAAGCGGGTCGTGGAGGCGCCGTGCGACACCGCCGAGATCTGCCCGGGCTGGCCCTTGCCGTCGAAGAACGAACCGCCGAGGCGGTAGTCGGACTCGTCGCAGATGGCCGAACAGGCCGCCCAGAATTCCGGCGTGCGGATCTGGTAGGCGACGTCCTCGAGCATGCGGGTGATCTTGCCGTTCTCGATCTCGTAGAAGAGCTGGCCGCCGAACTGGGCGTTGTAGCGCTGCTGGTCGATCGAGAACGAACCGTCGCCGACGATGTAGATGCCCTTCTCGACGTCCTTGATCATCGCGTCGACCGACAGCGGCGTCTTGCCGGGTGCCAGCGACACGTTCGCCATGCGCTGGAACTGCACGCTGGCCCACGAGTCGGCGTAGCAGCAGCCGTCGGACTCGGTCTTGCCGAGGATGTGGGCCTGGTCGCGGATCGTCTGGTAGTCCACCAGCACGCCGTCCTTCACCAGGTCCCACTTCTTGGTCTTGACGCCCTCGTCGTCGTAGCCGACCGCGCCCAGGCTGCCTTCCTGCACCTTGTCGGCGAACAGGTTGACGATGCCGCTGCCGTACTGGAACTTGCTGTCGCGCTTGTCGAGCGTGGCGAAGCTGGTGCCGGCGTAGTTGGCTTCGTAGCCGAGCACGCGGTCGAGTTCCAGCGGGTGGCCGACGTTCTCGTGGATCGTCAGGTACAGGTTGGTCGGGTCCAGCACCAGGTCGTACTTGCCGGGCTTGACCGACGGCGCGGCGAGCTTCTCGCGGGCCTGCTTGGCGCCGGCCACCGCGTCCTCGAGCATGTCGTAGCGGTCGCCGTAGTTGATGACGCCGTTGGGCGACACGTACTTCTTCCCGCCGCCGTCGAGATACTCGTAGCCCATGCCCATCGGCGCCGACAGGCCGTCGCGCGTGCGGAACTTGCCGCTGGCCTTGTCCACCGCGGTGACGGTGAACGGTGCCCAGATGCGGTGCACGTCCTGGTCGATGTAGCTGCCGTCGGTGCTGGCGAAGTACTTCTGCTCGTTGACCAGGAACAGCGTGGAGTTGACGAAGTCGGCGCCGGCCTTCATCGCCGCGGCGTTCACCGACAGCAGCAGGTCGACCTTCTCCTTCAGCGGCACTTCCATCGCGTTCTTGCGGATCGGCGCCTTCCATGCCACTTCGCCGACGCCCTTCACCGGCGCCAGCTGCACCGGCTTGTCCTGCAGCTTCGCATTGGCCTTGGCGATCGCCGCGGCCTGGCGCGCGGCGCCGGCGACGGCCGTCGGGCTCATGTCGCGGGTGGCGGCGAAGCCCCACGCGCCGTTGGCGATCACGCGCACGCCGACACCGGTGGATTCGGTGTTTACGACGTTCTGCACCTTGTCCTCGCGGGTGATGACGAACTGCTGCAGGTAACGGCCCACGCGCACGTCGCAGTAGGTCGCGCCGGCGTCGGTGGCGGCCTGCAGCGCGGCGTCGGCGATCGCCTTCTTCATCGCCACGTCGAGCCCGGTCACGAGCTCCCCGGCGGCGATGGCGCGGCTGTAGGGCATCAGCAGGCCGGCAAGGCCCACCCCCGAGATCGTCAGGAAGTCTCGTCTGTCCATCGTGTCACTCCGGCGGGTTGAGCAGGCCGCGTTCCGGGGCCGGAACGGGATTGATGTGCCCCGCGACTCTGCGGACTGCCCCGACGGGGCGTCAAGTGACGAATGGCCTAGGCTGCGACGCGCATCGCGCCGGTGCGCGCGCGGCGTCGCGCGCTCGCATCGCCGGCCGGTTTCAGTGAGTCCTGCGCACGCCCGGAAGCGGGCGCGGTGGCGGGCGCGACGGCGGCGTGGCGAGTGCCGGCGGCACCGGCTTCGGCGCGGGCCGCGCGTGCGTGCGCGAATCGGGCACCGCCGCCACCGCCCCGGTGCAGTCCAGCGAATCCTCGTTGCACACGCGCCACGGCGTCATCGCGACGCGATCGGGTTTGCCGCTCCACTGCCCGCTGTTGTCGACGGTGGCCGCGAGCGTGCCTCCGCGCCAGATGTCGACGCGCGCCCCGCCGGCGCTCCAGCGCAGCTCCACCATGTCGATGCGCAGGCCGGCCGGGCGGGTCAGGCGCGCCGTCAGCGCCGCGGGCGGGTCGACCTCGACGTTGCGCTCGCATTCCCAGGTCTCGACGATGCGCGGGCCGGTGTCGAGCACCTCGAAATCCTCCGGCTGCAGCGGCTCGGCCGGAACGGCCTGGTAGAACGTCTGCGGCGTGATGCCGACCTCGTCCCAGGTGTGGTCGGTGAAGCGGTCGCTTTCGGCGGTCAGCGCGATGTTGCCGCCGTCCGACAGCACGATTCCGTAGCGCTGCATCGTGCGCAGCACCACCTGCGCGCCGGCCGGATACAGGTGCACGGGGAAGCCTGCCTTCAAGCGCAGCCTCGAGCCGTAGGCGATCGTGCCTTCCGGGCCGCTCGGCCCGCCGGCGTGGCTCGCGGGGCGCACGTACAGGCCGTAGCGGTCGCCGTCGATCGTCGTGCTCGCCATGCGCGCGTTCGGAAGGATGAAGCGGATCGCGTGGCCGAGGTCGCCGTCGGCGACCTGCATCGCCGCATGCACTTCGTCGGCGTTGAACAGCAGCGGTGCGATCGGGAAGCCGGCGGCGTCGGCGCTGGTGCAGTGGTCGCCGCGGTTGTCTTCGGGATAGACGCGGTCCAGCTTCCACACGGCCAGGCATTGCGCGCCCAGGCCGGTGCCGCCGATCGCGCGGGCGCGGTAGGCCTCGTACAGCCGGTTGCCCTGCACGACCAGCAGGTGGCAGTCGCCGTCGTCGGGGCAGTCGAGCCCGTCCTGCCATTCGATCTCGGCGTCGACCGGCACCGGCATCGCCGTGCCGAGCGGTTCGCAGTCGGGCAGGTAATAGTCTTCGTCGCTCGGATAACCGCTGATCGTGCGCAGCGGCGCGTCGGCCGCCGCATGCACGATCTTGAAACCCAGGTCGATCTGCACCCGCCCGAAGCCGAAGCCGCCCAGTCCGGACCAGGTCGCGATCATCGCCGCCGACTGCGGGTGCA
>JAKFCL010000166.1:0-1644 GCA_036676665.1 Arenimonas sp.
ATCGGCACCGCGTCGCTGGCGCAGGTGCATGTCGCGCAGCTCAAGAGCGGCCGCCGCGTCGCGGTGAAGGTGCAGCGGCCCGACATCGGCCCGCAGATCGAGGCCGACCTCGCGTCGCTCAAGCGCCTGGTTTCCTCGCTGGGCGTGGTCGGCATCGCCCCGGACCGCTACGGGTTCGGCGAATGGCTCGAGGAATTCCGCATCACGCTGCTGGCCGAACTCGACTACCGCCTCGAGGCGGAGAACCTGGTGACCTTCCGCGGGAAGCTCAAGGACTACCCGCGCATCCTCGTGCCGGCGCCGATCCCCGACTACAGCACCGACAAGGTGCTGACGATGGAGCTGGCGCAGGGCATCCGCGTCACCGACATCCCGGACGTGATGCGCACCGAGGTCGACCTCGCCCCGCTCGCCGGCGAACTCGGGCGCGCCTACCTGGACCAGGTGTTCACCCACGGCCTGATCCATGCCGACCCGCACCCGGGCAACATGGTGCTGACGCCGGAGCACGACCTCGTGCTGCTCGACCTGGGCATGGTCGCGCACGTGCCGCCGCGCCTGCGCGACCAGCTGCTCAAGCTGGTGCTGGCCACCGTGGAGGGCCGCGGCGAGCAGGCCGCCGAAACGCTGATCCATATGTCGACGCGGCTCGAGGACTTCGACGAACCGCGCTTCACCCGCGAGGTCGGCCGGATGGTGTCGCGATTCTCGAGTGCCGGCAGCCGCGCCGAGTCGGAGGGCGACTTCCTGCTGACGATGGTCAGGATGGGCCTGGACTGCGGCCTGAAGCCGCCGGCCGAGCTGACGATGCTGGCCAAGACGCTGCTGAACCTGGAATCGGTGATGCTGGCGCTGTCGCGCGACGTGTCGATGATGGATCTGCTGCGCGGCCACATGGATTCGCTGTTCCGCGCGCGGATGAAGTCCAGCCTCGACCTGGGCCGCATGGCCACCGACGCGCTCGACCTGCAGGAACTGCTGCGCGACGCCCCGCCGCGGCTGTCGGTGCTGCTGCGCACCCTGGCCGACAACCGCTTCAAGGTGCACGTGGCCGGGCTGGAGGAATCGCGCCTGATCGAGAGCATGCAGAAGATCGCCAACCGCATCACCGCCGGCGTGATCGCCGCGGCGATGATCGTCGGCGCGTCGCTGATCATGGACGTGCGCACCGAACACCAGCTGTTCGGCTACCCGGCGCTGGCGCTGGTGATGTTCGTGGTCGCCGTCGCGCTCGGCGTCGCGCTGGTGCTGGCCTCGCTGCTGGGCGACCGCAGGGCGACGCCGAACGAACACAAAGACCCGTTGTAAGACAGTTTGGAGTTCGGAGTTCGGAGAAGGTAGTTGCGCGCCGAACCACCTTCTCCGAACTCCGAACTCCCGACTCCCGACTCCGGTCAGCCGGCTTTTCGCCGCGGCGCCGCCTTCTTCGCCGCGGCCTTCTTGGCGGGCGCCTTCTTCGCGGCGGCCTTCCTCGCAGGCGCCTTCTTCGTCGGCGCGGCCTTCCTCGCAGGCGCCTTCGCCGGCGCCTTCGCCGCCGCGCCGGTGCGCTTGCCGCTCGCCAGGCTCTGCTGCAGCAGCGACATGAAGTCCACCACGTTCGTCGCGGCGTCCTCGGCCGGCTCGTCGCCGTCGTCGTCGTCGATG
>JAKFCL010000167.1:0-16998 GCA_036676665.1 Arenimonas sp.
AACGCGGTGAACGGGAGGATCTTCCGGAACGTCGGCACGCCCTGCAGTTCCTGCTGGATCGTCGACTGGAAATGGTGGCCCGGGATCGCCTCGTGGTAGGCGAGCGTGCGCATGCCGAAACGCGCCACCTCGTCGGTGTTGCGCAGGTTGATGTAGAAGATGCCGGGCCGCGAACCGTCCATCGCGGGCGTGTTGTAGTAGGCGGCCGGTGCGGTCTTCTCGCGGAAGGCCGGCACCCGTTCCACGCGCACGCCCTGCTTCGGCCGCATGTTGAAGTGCGCGTCCAGGCCGGCATCCATCTCGGCGATGATCGTCGTGAAATCGGCGATGACCTGTTCGCGGCCGGCATCGGTGTCCGGATAGAGCTGGTCGGGGCGCGCCGCGATCTGCTGCACGCGCTCGCCGACGCTGCCTTCGGTCAGGCCCTCGGCGTCCAGGATCGTGTCCATCTCCGCCTCGATGCGCGCCACCTCGTCCAGGCCCAGCTGGTGGATCTGCGCAGGCGTCATGTCGGTGCTGGTGTGCATGCGCGCCGACCAGGCGTAGTACGCCGCGCCGTCGGGCATCGACCAGACGCCGTCGTTGCCGGTCGTCTTCGCCTGCAGCGCCTCGTAGGCGGCGATCCAGCGCCCGTAGGCACCGTAGACATGGCCGGAGATCGCCGTCTCGGCCTGCGCCAGCAGGGCGTCGCGGGTGCGGGCATCGAGCGTGCCTTCCGGAAGCTTGTCGAGCTTCTCCGCGAACGACGTGTACAGCAGGTTCGCCTTCGCCGGCGCCGCGACGAACGCGCGCATCTCCGCCAGCACCTTCTCGACCACGAACGTCGGCGGCACGATGCCGGCCTCCTCGCGCTCGGCGAGGCCGTCGAGCACCTGCTGCGCCAGCGCCGGCGCCTTCTCCAGCCGCGCGATGTAGTCGCGGGCGTCGCCCTCGGAATCCACCTGGTGGTCGGTGGCCAGGAAGGTCGGGTAGCCGTTCTGCACCCCGAACAGCTGGTTCAGCGGGTGCATGTGCAGCGCGAAGCGGTCGCCGTCGGCCTGCACCGAAAGGAAGTATTCGAGGATGTCGTACGACAGCCGGCGGCTTTCGTCGAGCGCCTCGCGATCGTATTCGCGCAGGGTCGCCAGGTCGCGGTGCAGCTTCGCCTGCAGTTCGCGCTCGTGCGCCGGCGAGGCATCGGTGAGGTCGTCGCCATACCAGTTGGCCCAGGCCGGAAGCATGCGCATCGACGTCAGCAGCTCGGGGTCCTCCAGCGCGTATTCGATGAACACCCGCTCGAAGAACCAGTCGATCCGCAGCGGCCGGAAATACGCGGTGTGCACGGCCAGGCCGACGGCCAGCAGCAGCGTGGCGCCGACCAGCCAGCGCAACAGGCGGAAAAAAGACTTCATCGAATCCTCGAGGCGGAAAAACGAGGGTCAGGGTACCTTTTCCGCACGCCTCCACGCAGCCTGGCGTACCGCGCCCTGGAACGGCCGGCCCCGGCCCGTCCCCGGCGCCGGCCCGGGACCCGGCCCCGGCGGCCGCGGGATAGACTGGCGGCATGAACTATCGCCACGGATTCCACGCCGGCAACCACGCCGACGTGCTCAAGCACCTCGTGCTGCTGTCGCTTCTCGACGCCCTCAAGCGCAAGGACGCCGCCTTCCTGGTGCTCGACACCCATGCCGGCCGCGGCCGCTACGACCTGCAGGGCAGCCAGGCCGGCCGCACCGGCGAGGCGCAGGCCGGCATCGTCCGGCTGCAGGCGGCGGCGCCCTCCGGGCCGCCGGCACTGGACCGCTACCTGGCGGCGGTCGCGCAGGCCCAGGACTACGCCCCCGGCACCTACCCCGGCTCGCCGCTGCTGATCGCCGACGCGCTGCGCGACCAGGACCGCCTCGCCGCCTGCGAACTGCTGCCCGAGGAGGCGGCGGCGCTCAAGGTCGTGCTGGCCGGCGATCCGCGTTGCCACGTGCACCAGCGCGACGGCTACGCGGCGGTCAAGGCGCTGTTGCCGCCGCGCGACGGCACTACGAAACTGGGCCGCGCGCTGGTGCTGGTCGACCCGCCCTACGAAGCCCAGGACGGCGAATTCGCCCTGGTGCTGGCGGCCGTGCGCGAAGCGCTGGAGCGTTTCCCGCAGGTGATGTTCGCGATCTGGTACCCGATCAAGCGGCGGGCGACGCTGCAGCCGTTCTTCCGCAAGGTCGCCGGGCTGCCGGTGAAGTCGGCGCTGGCGATCGAACTGCTGGTGCGGCCGGACGACTCGCCGCTGCGCATGAACGGCAGCGGCATGCTGCTGGTCAATGCGCCGTGGAAGATCGAGAAGGACATCGAACCCGCCCTCAAACCCCTCGCCCAGGCCATGGGCGAAGCCGGCGCCTCGTGGCGCCTGACCTGGCTCAAGTCCCCGGAGAGCTGACATGCAGCCCAAGCGCGCCCGCTACCACAGCCGCGGCCCGGTGCCGCAGGACGTCATTGCCGCCGAACCGTTCGAACTCGGGCCGCTGGCCGCAGGGCATGCGCGGGTCGCGGTGCTCGCCGCGCCGATCAACCCCAGCGACGTGCTGACGCTCACCGGCGAATACGGCCTGCTGCCGCCGCTGCCGGCCGTCGGCGGCAACGAGGGCGTCGGCCGCGTGCTCGAGGTCGGGGACGGCGTCGCCGGCCTGGCCGACGGCACGCTGGTGCTGCTGCCGGTGGGCTGCGGCACCTGGAGCACGCACCTGGACCTGCCGGCGAAGGCGCTGATGCCGCTGCCGGCCGATGCCGACCCGCGCCAGCTGGCGATGATGACGGTCAACCCGCCGACCGCGATGCTGATGCTGTCGGAGTTCGTCGACCTGCAGCCGGGCGACTGGGTGATCCAGAACGCCGCCAATTCCGCCGTGGGCGGCTACCTGGTGCAGCTGGCGAAGCTGCGCGGGATCAACACGATCAACGTCGTGCGCCGCGAATCGGCGATCGCCGCGGTGCGCGAGGCCGGTGCCGAGCACGTGGTCGTCGATGCCGAGGACCTGCCCCGGCGCGTGCGCGAGCTGGTCGGCGAGGTACCGGTGAAGCTCGGCATCGACTGCATCGGCGGCCTGTCCACCGAAAACCTGGCGCGCTGCCTGTCCGAAGGCGGCACGCTGGTGAACTACGGGGCGATGAGCGGCGAGCGCTGCATGATCTCGCCGCGCTGGTTCGTCTTCCGCGACATCACGCTGCGCGGCTTCTGGCTGTCGCAGTGGTTCAAGAAGGCGGCGCCCGAACGGCGCCTGCAGGTATTCGGCGAAGTCGGCCGGTTGATCGCCGAGGGCCACCTGCACGCGCGCGTCCAGGCCACCTACGGCCTGGAGCACGTGCGCGAAGCCGTGCAGGCGGCGGCGAGCGGCGCGCGCGACGGCAAGATCCTGCTGGAGCCGAACGGGCCGTCGCGGGCACCGATCTGAGGGAGCCGCCAGATCCCGGAAGCGGGATTTAGGATTTACGTGATAAAGAGCCGACGCACGGTGATCCTGCTCTTTATCACGTAAATCCTAAATCCTAGATCCCGCTTCCTGCTTCATTCGTAGCGGAGGGCTTCGATCGGATCCAGCCCCGCCGCCTTCGACGCCGGCATGATGCCGAACACGATGCCCACCAGCGCCGAGAAGCCGGCGGCGGCGACCACCACCCACAGCGGCACCGAGGCCGGCGGGAAGTTCGGGATCAGCGCGGCGACGCCGATGCCGGCCAGCCAGCCGAGCACGATGCCGATCAGCCCGCCGATCAGCGCCAGCAGGCCCGCCTCGGCGAGGAACTGCACGAGGATGTCGCGGCGGGTGGCGCCCAGCGCCTTCAGGATGCCGATCTCGCGCGTCCGTTCGGTCACCGACACCAGCATGATGTTCATGATGCCGATGCCGCCGACCAGCAGCGAGATGCCGACGATGCCGCCGAGCACGGCGGTGGTCATCGCGGCGAATTCCTCGAAGCTCTTGAGCGCCGACTCCGCCGTCTGGATGCGGAAATCGTCCTCCTGCCCGGCCTTGAGCTTGTGCGAGCGGCGGATCGCCCGCTTCACCCGCTCGCGCAGGGCGTCGACCTCGGACAGGTCGCTGGCGGTGAACGAGATCGACATGCGCGGCCGGTTGCCGGCGCCTGTGAGCGTGCGGCCGACCTCGAACGGAATCACGACGTAGTTGTCCTGGCTCATGCCGAAGATCTCGCCGCGCGACTCCATCACGCCGATCACCTTGAACCAGTCGCTGCCGATGCGGATGAACTCGCCGACCGGGTCCTCCGGCAGTTCCAGTTCCTCGCGCACGTCCTCGCCGATCACGACGACGCGCCGGCGGCTGTGGTCGTCGCTGGCCACCAGGAAGCGGCCCGCGGCGGGATACAGCCCCTGCACCTCGGTGAAGTCCGCCGACGTCGCCAGCACCCGCGAGGCGGCGGTGCGCCCGCGGACGCCGACGCCGGCGGCCGGCACCTGCATCGTCGGCACGACCTTGCCGACGCCTGGCACGCGGTGGCGCAGCGCCTCGACGTCCTGGAACGTCAGGAAATTCTCCCGGCCCAGCACCGCGTCGTCGAACGACGTGTGCGCCTGCAGCGTCAGCGTGCTGCCGCCGATGTCGGCGAACTGCTCGGTCACGAAGGCCGAGAAGCCCTGGATCAGCGACACCACCGCGATCACCGACGCGGTGCCGATGAGGATCCCGAGCGTGGTGAGGAAGCTGCGCATGCGGTGCGCGAGCAGGCTGTTTAGGGCGGCGCGGAACGCCTCGAGGTAGGCGGTCACGGGGCGTCCCTCGGCGGGTTCGCGTGGTCGTCGACGATGCGGCCGTCGCCGATGCGGATCGTGCGCCGGCAATGCGCGGCGATGTCGGGTTCATGGGTCACCACGACGACGGTCTGGCCGCTGGCGTGCAGTTCGTCGAACAGCGCCATGATCTCGGCGGACGTGCGCGAATCGAGGTTGCCGGTGGGTTCGTCGGCCAGCAGGATCGACGGCCGCCCGACCAGCGCGCGGGCCACCGCGACACGCTGGCGCTGGCCGCCGGACAGCTGGTTCGGGCGGTGGCTCGTGCGGTTGCCGAGGCCGACCTGTTCGAGCGCGCGCATCGCCAGCCGCTGCCGCTCGGCGCGCGGCAGGCCGCGGTACACCAGCGGCTGGCAGACGTTGTCGAGCACGGTCAGGCGCGGCAGCAGGTGGAAGCTCTGGAACACGAAGCCGATCTCCTGGTTGCGCACCCGCGCCAGTTCGACGTCGTCCATGCTCGACGTGTCGCGGCCGTTGAGCACGTAGGTGCCGTCGGTGGGCGTGTCGAGACAGCCGATCAGGTTCATCAGCGTCGACTTGCCGGAACCGGACGGACCGATCAGCGCGACGTATTCATTGCGGCCGATGTGCAGGTCGACGCCGTCGAGCGCGCGCACCTCCTCGTCGCCCATCCGGTAATGCTTGGTGATGCCCGCCAGCCGGATCATCCGGCAGCGGCCTCGTCGTCGGCGGGCTCGTCCTCCGCGTCGGCGTCGTCTCCGCCGTCGTCGCCGCCGGCCTCTTCATCGTCGGATTCGCGGATGCGCTCGCCGTCGACCAGCGCGCGCAACGCGCGGCCCGGCCCGGTGACCACCCGGTCCCCCGCCGCCAGCCCGGACACGATTTCCTCCCAGCGGTCGTCCGACAACCCGACCTGCACGACCACGCGCTTCGCGCGGCCGTCGCGGTCGAGCCAGACGAAGCGCTCGACCTTGCCGTCCTCGTCCTCCTCGGTGCCGACCGCCTCGACCGGCACCGCCAGCTTGCGGCCGCCGTCGCCGAGGAAGATGTCGGCGCGCGCGCTCATGCCCGAACGCAGCGCCAGCCCTTCCGGCGGCTCGATCACCGCGATCACCTCGTACGAGCGCGCCTGGTTCTCGAGGATCGGTGCCAGCGCGATGCGCTGCACCTTGCCCTTCAGCGCCGTGTCCGGGAACGCGGTCGCGTAGACGTCGACCGCCTGGCCGACGGCGATGCGGGCGATGTCGGCCTCGTCGACCTTCAGCTCGGCCTGGATCGCCGACGTGTCGGCGATCTTCATCAGGCTGGCGCCGGCGAAGGCGTTCGTCGACGCGATCGCCGTCTCGCCGACCTTGATCGGCAGGTCGACGATCGTGCCGGCGATCGGCGCGCGGATGTCGGTCTTGCTGAGCTGCTCGCGGGCTTCATTGAGGATCGCGTCGGCGCGCCGCAGCGCCTCCTCGCTGCCCTGCAGCTCGACCCGTGCCAGGTCGCGGGCGCTGCGCAGGTCGTCGTATTCGCCCTGGCCGATCATCTGCCGCTCCAGCAGCTGCGTGCCGCGCGCGAGCTTCTTGTCGGCCAGCACCAGCGCCAGCCGCTGGCGCTCGATGCTGATGACACCCTGGCGGCGGCTGGCCTCCTCGCGCTCGATCGCGTTGCGGTAGGTCTCCGGGTCCAGCGTCAGCAGCAGCTGGCCCTTGCGCACGGTGTCGCCCTCGGCGACGACGATGCTGCGCACCTTCGCGATCAGCTCGGAGGTCAGGTTGACCTCCTCCAGGTAGGCGAGCACGCCCGAGGCCAGGATCGTCGGCCGGATCTCCTGCTCGGCGACGACGGCGATGTCCACTTCCTTGCTGGACTCGCCGCGCGTGGCCTTGATCAGCAGCGGCACGGCGATCAGGGCCACCACGAGCGCGGCGACCAGCATCTTCTTCCGGTTGGGATTCATCGGCCGTCCGTCAGAGCAGCGCGAACAGGGCCATGACCCCGTAGATCACGACGCCCGGCAGCACGGCGACGAAGATCGCCTGGCCCCAGCCGGTGCGGAACCAGGTCTTCCAGCCCAGCGCCGCGAGGAACCAGCACCAGAGGTTGAGCAGGCTGAAGCTCTTGGCCAGGGTCGACCAGTCGTGGTCCATCGGCAGCTGCACCATCAGCGGATCGACGCTCAGCAGCTGCAGGCTCTCGTACGTCGTCTGCGGCGAGCTGGTGAAGACGCCGATGATCGACACCACGGCGCCGATCAGCATCGGCATGGCCGCCCAGGTCGCCAGCGAAAGACCGTGCCGGTAGCTGACCGCGTGCCCGGCGACCTTGCCGGCGAGCAGGTAGTACAGCGCCGTGACCGCGAAGACGATCGCCATCACGATCGGCGCGGACACGGCGGCGATGATCCCCTGCATGCGCGCCCCGGGCATCACGCCCTTCATCTTCTCGAGCTCGCTGGCGCTCATCTCCTGGCCCATCGCCTGCAGCTGGTGCTCGACGAACCACTGCGGGTCGACGTTGAAGAAGTACAGCGTCGTCGACAGCACCGTCGCGACGGCCACCAGCAGCGCCGGCACCAGGAACGTCGGCCGTTCCTTCTGCCCGGACCAGAGCTTCGCCGGCTCCAGGAATACATCGATCAGTTGCGACATCACGTCCTCCCCATGCTTCGGAATGATCCGGACCGCCGCCCGCGGGTTCATGCCCGCGATGCCGCCCCTGTGCCCGGTTCTGCCCGTGAAGGATACCCGCCAAGCTGCGCCGCAGGCCGCTTCTGCGCCCCTGCCTGATGGCACGTGACGGATGCGCGCGAAGGCGGGACGGTCCGGCCCGCACGGTCGCCGCGTGCGCCACGCCATGTCGAGGCACTACACGGCGCGGCGACACCGACCTGCGCATCCTCGTTCTTTCCTCCGACCGGAAAGGCCTGCGGGTCCACGCGGCCGGGGAATCGCCCGACCGAGGAGCCCGCCATGAGCCGCATCCGAACCGCCGACGGCACGAAGCTGTACGTCAAGGACTGGGGCAGCGGCCGGCCGGTGATCCTGATCCATGGCTGGCCGCTGTCGGCCGACAGCTGGGACCCGCTGGCGGTGCCGTTCGTCGAGGCGGGCTATCGCACGATCGCCTACGACCGCCGCGGCTTCGGCCGCTCCGACCAGCCGTGGGACGGGTACGACTACGACACGCTCGCCGACGACCTCGCGGCGGTGATGCAGCACGCCGAAGCCCACGACGCGATCCTGGTCGGCTTCTCGATGGGCGGCGGCGAAGTCGCGCGCTACATGTCCCGGCACGCGGGGCGCGGCGTGGCGAAGATCGCGCTGGTGGCCTCCGTGCTGCCGTTCCGGCTCAAGACCGCCGACAATCCCGGCGGCACCGAACAATCCGTGTTCGACCAGGGCGCGCAGGCGCTGCGCGCCGACCGCGCGGCCTTCATGACCGGATTCTTCGAAAAGTTCTTCGGTGCGGGAACGGCGGCGCCGCCGGTCAGCGCCGAGATCCTCGACAACGCCCGCAGCGTGGCGATGCAGGCCAGCCTGCGGGCGACGCTGGCGTGCCAGAAGGCGTTCTCGTCGACTGATTTCCGCGAGGACCTGAAATCGATCACCGTGCCGACCCTGATCGTGCATGGCACCGAAGACCGGACCGTGCCCATCGACCCCTCCTCGCGCGCGGCCGCGCGGCTCATCCCCGGCAGCACCCTGCTCGAGTACGAAGGGGCGCCGCATGGCCTGTTCGCCAGCCATCGCGAGAAGCTGACGGGCGATCTCCTGGCCTTCTTCGATGCCTGATTAGCATCGTTACTGCAACGATAGCTTGCTCTTAATGCTTATTGATGCATTTTTTGTAGATAACCATACTGGGCCCCACGACAGGTCCGACCGCAGGACGGCATCCCGCCTTCCCGGTCACCCTGCCAAGGAGCCCACGCCATGAAATCCCTCAGCACCCTCGCCGGCCGCCTCGGCCTGTCGGCCATCTTCATCCTCAGCGGTTTCGCCAAGCTCGGGGCCGGTTACGCCGGCACGCAGGGCTATATGGAAGCGATGGGCGTTCCCGGCAGCCTGCTGCCGCTGGTGATCGCCGCCGAACTGCTCGGGGGCCTCGCCGTCGCCGCCGGCGCGCTCACCCGCTGGGCCGCGCTCGGCCTGGCCGTGTTCTCGCTGGCCAGCGGCTTCCTGTTCCACTTCGACCTGGCCGACCAGGGGCAGTTCATCAACTTCTGGAAGAACATCGCGATCGCCGGCGGCTTCCTGGTGCTGGCCGCGCATGGCGCCGGCGCGCTCAGCGTCGACGGCTGGCTGGCCGCGCGCCGTCCGGCACGCCTGGCACCGGCGGGCGCACGATGATCAGCCTGCGCGCGGCCGGCGAACGCGGCCATGCGGACCACGGCTGGCTCGATTCCCGGCACAGCTTCTCCTTCGCCGGCTACGACGATCCGGCGCACGTGCACTGGGGTCCGCTGCGGGTGATCAACGAGGATCGCGTCGCGGCGGGCCAGGGTTTCGGCACGCACGGCCACCGCGACATGGAGATCATCAGCTATGTGATCGACGGCGCCCTCGGCCACGAGGACTCGATGGGCAACGCATCGACGATCGTCCCGGGAGAAGTGCAGCGCCTCAGTGCCGGCACCGGCATCACCCATTCGGAGTTCAACCACAGCCCGTCCGGGACGACCCACTTCCTGCAGATCTGGATCATTCCCGACCGCACCGGCGTGGCGCCGGGTTACGCCCAGCAGGCGTTCTCCGCCGAGGAGAAGCGCGGCCGCCTGCGGCTGGTGGCGAGTCCGGACGGCAGCGGCGGCGCGGTGTCGATCCGCCAGGACGCGCGCATCTACGCGGGCCTGTTCGACGGCGGCGAATCGGCGACGCTGGCGCTGGCGCCCGGGCGCCTCGGCTACCTGCATGTCGTGCGCGGCGAACTGGTCGCCAACGGCAGGACGCTGACGGCGGGCGATGCGCTGAAGTATCGCGACGAGCCGGCGATCGCGATCGCCGGCGGCCGCGACGCCGAAGTGCTGGTCTTCGACCTGCCGCCGGCGTGAACCGGAAACATTTTCCGGTCGCTCGATCAGGGCGTCCGTCGACACTTGTGGTTGACGGACCGCCGCGTAGCATCGCCTCCCTGGAATCCGGGAGTGGACGAAATGGCCAAGTCAGATCTGGATGACCTGCACACCCGCCGGGACCTCGAACTCGGATATCCCCTGCACGAGGCCGTGCGCGAGCGCGTCCCCGGGGCCGATGTGGACGTCACGGGAGCGACGAGCATTCAGGATCTCGTCGGACAACCCGGTTCGCTCGCGCAGGATGCGTTCCGTGCGCTCGTCATCCGCCAGAGCCGACTCGGCTGAACTCTTCAGCATGTCCCAGGACATGCCGGGCAGGCTCGAGACCGTGGTCGGATGGATCATGAACATCGAGTGTTTCGAGCAGTAACGTTCGTCGGCGCCGACGAACACCGTCACGGCGATCGAGCCGACACTGCCGGTGTTGTACATCGCGATCCGCAGCGGCAGGCCGCGCATGTGGTTGTAGAGGAAGATCCCCGAAGCGACATACCCGCCGAGCGAATTGAAGGCCAGGTGGACCCTGCCGCATTCGCTGTTGACCGCCGAATTGAGCGCGGTGGCGATGCGGGTCGCACCCTCGTCGTCGATGCGGCCGGTGTAGGCGTAGTACACGCACTTGTCCATGCCCGGAGCTTCGCCAGGCATGTGCCCAGGCAGCGTGAATCCGCCCGCCGCCGTCACCCGGCGTAGAGGCGCGGCGCGCGATCCTGCGTGCGGCCGGCGTCCGCCGGCATCGACGCGGCACCCCGGAGCAGACATGGCGCTTCGTCCGATCGTTTTCTTCCTGCTGGCGACGACGCTGGCGATGGCGGCCGGCGGCCGCGGCCTCGGCGCACCGGCCAGCGCCGACACCCCCGCCACCGAACCCGGCACCGGGCCTGCGCCGATGCTGCCCGAGCCGGAAACGCCCTGGCTGCCGGTGGTCAAGGTCGCCGAGGCCGTCGGCTGGAGCGCCGGCGAAGCGCCGACGCCGGCCACGGGCTTCATCGTCACCCCCTTCGCGCGCAACCTCGACCACCCGCGCTGGCTGTATGTGCTGCCCAATGGCGATGTGCTGGTCGCCGAGACGAACGCACCGGCCAAGCCCGACGACGCCGACAGCGGCGGCCTCCGCGGCTGGTTCATGCGCCGGATGATGGAAAAGGCGGGGGCCGCCGTGCCCAGCGCCGACCGCATCACGTTGCTGCGCGACCGCGACGGCGACGGCCAGGCCGAGGTGCAGGAAACCTTCGTCGACGGCCTGCATTCGCCGTTCGGCATGGCGCTGGTCGGCGAGCGCTTCTTCGTCGCCAACGCCGACGCGATCGTCGAGTTCGCCTACACCCCCGACACCACCCGCCTGGTGGGCGCGCCACGCCGGCTCGCCGCGCTGCCCGCCGGCCGCAACCACCACTGGACCAAGAGCCTGGTCGCCAGCAAGGACGGCCGCACGCTGTACGTCGGCGTCGGTTCGAACAGCAACATCGGCGAGAACGGCATGGAGGAGGAGCACCAGCGCGCGGCGATCCTCGCCGTCGACACCACCACCGGTGCCAGCCGCGTGTTCGCGTCGGGCCTGCGCAATCCCGTGGGCCTGGCGTGGAACCCGGAGTCGGGCGAGCTGTGGACAGCGGTCAACGAACGCGACGAACTGGGCAACGACCTCGTGCCCGACTACATGACCTCGGTCCGCCAGGGCGAGTTCTTCGGCTGGCCCTACAGCTATTTCGGGCCGCACGTGGATACCCGGGTGGAACCGCAGCGCCCCGATCTGGTCGCGGCCGCCCGCGTCCCCGACTACGCGCTCGGCGCCCATACCGCGTCGCTGGGCCTGGCGTTCTACGACGGCACCCGGTTCCCGGAACGTTTCCGTGGCGGCGCGTTCATCGGTCAGCACGGCTCGTGGAACCGCAAGCCGCCGGCCGGCTACCGCGTCGTGTTCGTGCCGTTCCGCGGCGGTCGACCGAGCGGCGACCTCGAGCCGGTGCTGACCGGCTTCCTCGGCGAGGACGGCGAGGCGCGCGGCCGCCCGGTCGGTGTCGCCGTCGCCGCCGATGGCGCCCTGCTGGTCGCCGACGATGTCGGCAACATCGTCTGGCGGATGACCCCGGCGCTGCGCTGAGCCGGACGACCGTCCGTCGGCCCGCGCTTGTAATTAATTACTCCTACAATTAATTTCCGGGCCATGAAACCCGGAGCCCCCGCCCGCAAGCCCCGCCGCGCCGGCCGCCCCAGCGCCGGCGGCGACGATGCGCCGGACCACCGCGAGGCCCTGATCGACGCGGCCCGCGACGAATTCGCCGCGCACGGGTTCGCCGCGACCTCGCTGCGGCAGGTGGCGCTGGCCGCGAAGGTCACGCCGGCGCTGGCGAACTACTACTTCCGCGACAAGGCCGGCCTGCTCGACGCGGTGATGGACCGTCGCGTCGCCCCGCTCGTGCGCGACATGGCGGCTGCCGTCGCCGCGGCCGGCCCGGCGCCGGGGCCGGCGATCGCGGCCTTCGTGCGCCACTACACCGCGACCGCGGCCGCGAACCCGTGGCTGCCGCAGCTGATCGTGCGCGAGGTGCTCAACAGCGAAGGCGTGCTGCGAGAGGCCTTCCCGCAGCGCTTCGCCGGCGGCATGGCGGCGATGCTCGGTGGCCTGGTGGCCGCCGGCAAGGCGCGTGGCGATTTCCGCGCCGACCTCGATACGCCGGCGATCGTGATGTCGATCGTCTCGCTGTGCATCTTCCCGTTCGTCGCCGCGCCGATGGTCAACGGCGCGCTCGGCATCGACACCTCGGCCGCGAACGCGGCCACCCTCGCCGACCACCACCTCGCCGTCCTGCTGGCCGGCATCGCGAACCCGCCATGACGATCCGATTGCCCCTCGCGATCCTGCTGCTGCTCCTGCTCGGCGCGTGCCGCGACGAGGCCCCGTACGCGCTGGGCACCCTCGAACGCGACCGCGTGACGCTGCCGGCGCCGGTGTCGGAGCGCATCGCCGAGATCGCCGTGCGCGAAGGCCAGACCGTCGCCGCCGGCGACCTGCTGCTGGTGCTGGAACCGGAGCGCACGGCGGCGCGCGGCCAGGCCGCGGCGGCCGAGCTGGCGCGTGCCCGGGCGGCGCTCGCCGAAGCGCGGGCCGGCCCGCGCGACGAAACGATCGCCGAAGCCGAGGCGCGCGCCCGCGGCGCGCTCGGCATCGCCGCCAATGCCCGCAGCGAACTGGCCCGGGTGCAGTCGCTGGTCGCGCGGCAGCTGCTCGCCCGCGCCGAACTCGACCGTGCCCGCGCCGCAGCCACCGCCGCCGACGCCGATGCGCAGGCCGCCCGCGAGGCCGTCCTGGCCCTGCGCAACGGCACGCGCAGCGAACAGCTCGCCCAGGCCGAGGCGGCCGTGGCGGCCGCGCAGGCGAATGTCGATGCGCTCGCCGTCGACCTCGCCCGGACCCGGGTCACCGCCCCGCGCGCCGGCCAGGTCGACAGCCTGCCGTTCGAGGTCGGCGACCAGGTGCCGGTCGGCACGACGCTGGCGGTGCTGCTGGTCGGCGAGAAACCCTACGCGCGCGTCTACGTGCCGGAAGCGTTGCGCGCGAAGATCGCGATCGGCACGGGTGCGCAGGTCCGCCTGCACGGAACCGACGCGGTCTATGCCGGCCGCGTGCGGGCCATCCGCAGCGAGCCCGGCTTCACCCCCTACTACGCGCTCGCCGGCGAGGACGCGTCGCGGCTGTCGTGGCTGGCGGAAATCGAACTCGACGCGGCGGCCGACGGCATGCCGGTCGGGCTGCCGGTGCGCGCCGAGTTCGCCGCGCCCGCGGGCCCCCCGCGATGAGTCCCGGCGGCGACATCGCGATCCGCGCGCGCGGCCTCGTCAAGCGGTTCGGCGCGCTCGTCGCCGTCGACGGCGTCGACCTGACGGTGCCGAAGGCGGCGGTGTACGGCTTCCTCGGGCCGAACGGCTCCGGCAAGTCGACGACGATCCGGATGCTGTGTGGCCTGCTGACCCCGAGCGCCGGCGAGATCGAGGTGCTGGGGCTGCGGATCCCGGCGCAGGCCGAGGCGCTGAAACGGCGCATCGGCTACATGACGCAGAAGTTCTCGCTGTTCGAGGACCTGACGGTGCGCGAGAACCTGGAATTCATGGCGACGGTGCAGGACCTGCCGCGCCGGCGGATGAAGCCGCGCGTGGCGGAACTGGTCGAGCAGTACCATTTCGGCGACCGCACCGGCCAGCTCGCCGGCACACTCAGCGGCGGCCAGAAGCAGCGCCTGGCGCTCGCGTGCGCGGTGGTGCACCAGCCGGAACTGCTGTTCCTGGACGAACCCACCAGCGCGGTCGATCCGGAATCGCGGCGCGACTTCTGGGAAAAGCTCTTCGAACTCGCCGACGCCGGCACGACGCTGCTGGTGTCGACCCATTACATGGACGAGGCCGAGCGCTGCCACCGGCTGGCGATCCTGGACCGCGGCGTGCTGGTCGCCGACGGCACGCCGGCCGCGCTCGCCGGTGCGCTGGCCGGGCGCACCCTGCGCGCCAGCAGCGTGCAGCCGCGCAAGGCGGCGGCGCTGCTGCAGGCGCGCCCGGGTGTCGTCAGCGTCGCCCAGGTCGGCAACGAGCTGCGGGTGCTGACGCGCGACGCCGGCATCGACCTCGCCGCGCTCGCGGCCGCGCTGCGGACGCTGGATCCCGGCGCGACGATCCAGCCGGCGGCACCGGGGCTGGAAGACGTGTTCGTCGCGGCCACGGTCGGCCGTGGCGAGGCGAGGGATGCCGCATGAACCTGCGCCGGCTGCTGGCGATCATGGTCAAGGAGCTGCGGCAGTTGCGCCGCGACCGGATGACGCTCGGCATGATCGTCGGCATCCCGGTGCTGCAGCTGCTGCTGTTCGGCTACGCGATCAACCTGGACGTGCGCGGCCTGCCGGCGGCGATCGCCGACGAGGCCGGCACGGCCGGCTCGCGCGCCGTCGTGCAGGACCTGCTGGCGACCGGCGTGATCGCGCCGGTCGCCGACGCCGCGTCGCCGCAGGACCTGCTCGACCTGCTGCGCGCCGGCCGGATCAGCGTCGGCGTGGCGATCCCGCGCGATTTCGAGCGGCGGCGGCTCGAAGGCCGCGAAGTTCTTCAGATCATGGTCGACGGCAGCGACACCGTCGTGCAGTCCAGCGCGCGCCAGCTGGCGCAGATGCCGCTCGCGGGCGCTCCGCCGGGCCCGCCGGCGGTCGCGGTGGTGAGCTTCTACAACCCGGAGCGGCGTTCGGCGGTGAACATCGTGCCCGGCCTGATCGGGGTGATCCTGACGCTGACGATGGTGCTGTTCACCGGCGTGGCGATCGTGCGCGAGCGCGAGCGCGGCAACATGGAACTGCTGATCACCACGCCGGTGAGCAGCGCCGAACTGATGATCGGCAAGGTGCTGCCGTACGTGGCGATCGGCCTGGTGCAGACCAGCGTCGTGCTGGCGCTGGGCACGTGGATCTTCCAGGTGCCGATCCGCGGCACGCTGGCGGCGGTCTACGGCGCGGCGCTGCTGCTGATCGCCGCCAACCTCAGCCTCGGGCTGCTGATCTCGACGCAGGCCAAGTCGCAGTTCCAGGCGATGCAGATGACGTTCTTCGTGTTCCTGCCGTCGATCCTGCTGTCGGGCTTCATGTTTCCGTTCGCCGGCATGCCGCCGCTGGCGCAGTGGATCGCCCAGGCGCTGCCGCTGACGCACTTCCTGCGGCTGATCCGCGGCGTGATGCTGCGCGGGGCCGAGCTGGCCGACCTGCTGCCGTCGGTCGCGGCGCTGGCGGCCTTCACCGCACTGATGATGACGGTGGCGATCCTGAGGTTCCGCAAGCGGCTCGACTGAGCCCGCGTGCCGGCCGCGCCGGTTCCGCCGCCGTGCCGGACGGCCGCGAACGGCCGCCCGGCACGATCGAACGGGCTCAGGCGCCGGCGCGCTTTTCCTGGAAGATGCCCCACGCGCCCTTCGCGACCAGGAACAACCCCAGCCCGTCGAAGAAGATGCCGGTGAGGGTCATCTGTCCCTGGAAGATCGAGTCGCCGATCAGCAGGCCGACGACGATGAGGGCGATGCCCGCCAGAATGTTTCCCATGCTTTTTCCCCTGTGGATTGACCGCCCGTCCCCCGGGCGCGTCGATTGTGCTGCGCGCCGCCGGGCGCCGGGAAGGGGCCGGAGCGCCGAAAACGGTTACGGAAATCAAATCGCCCCGGCACGCCTGCGGGCCGGGTCAGCCGGCCTCGACGTGGCGCCTGAAATTCTCGAGGATCGATTGCCAGCCCTGGCGCTGGAACTCCGGGTCGTGTTCGCCTTCGGCGTCGAATGTCTCGCGCACGCGCACGCCAGCATCCGTCGGCGCGAACTCCACGCGCACGCCGCGGCCGTCGCCCATCGTGTATTCGATCAGCGACATCGGTTCGACGCGGGTATAGGTGCCGGCGAAATCGAATCCGACGCTGCCATCCCTTGCTTCCATCCGCGACCAGAAGCGGCCGCCCTCGCGCAGGTCGACTTCGCTGCGGGTCGTGTGCCAGTCCGCAGAGGCGGTATTCCACTGCACGATGTCGGAGGGCGTGTTCCAGGCCGCCCATACCGACGCGAGGTCGGCGGCGACGAGCGTTTCGATGGTGATCTTCAAGGCCGACTCCGATGGCGGGACGCCGGCATTATCGCCGGCGCCCCGTCCGGACGTCAGCGGCAGCGACCGCGGTAGTCGCCGTGGCCGAGGTGGGCGCCGACCGCGGAGGACGGCAGTTCCATCGTCTTCTTGCCCTTGTGGCAGATCAGCTCGGTGCCACCGGGCGTGCCGGCCGCCTTCCCCGAGTAGTAGCCGTCGTTGTGGGAGCGGTTCGGGACCATCATGCAGCCGCCAGCGAGCAGCGCCAGCAGGATTACGGCGATCGTCTTCATGGGGAACTCCTCGGGTGTCCTGGGCACGGCAGGCGGAAGCGCCGCGCCGGCGGGGGTACGCCCACCAATGCGCCCCGGCCGGTGTAGCCGACGTCAACGAGCGCCCCGCCCGATGGCGGCGTTCAGACGCCCGATCAGGCCGCGACGCCCTCGCCGGCGCGGGCCGGAAGGCGCACCGCGTCCTCGACGGCATCGAGCACCGGCAGGTCGATCACGTCGTCGCCGCGGCCCTGGCTGCACTTCTGGCTCGGGCAGCGGCTCTGCATGAAGCTCACGTCGAAGTCGAGGCGCTCGACGAGGAAATCGACGAACGC
>JAKFCL010000168.1:0-7060 GCA_036676665.1 Arenimonas sp.
GGCCCCGGTCGCGGCCGCCCCGGCTCCGGTCCGCCGCAGCACGCCGGTCGGCGTGCGCACGCCGCAGCCCGAATACCCGCGCGCGGCGATCCGCGCCGGCATCACCGGCGAAGTCACCGTCGAGATCAGCATCGCCGCCGATGGCAGTGTCACCGACGTGCGCGTCGTGCGCGCCCAGCCGCGCGGCGAGTTCGAGCGTGGCGTGCTGCAGACCGTGCGCCAGTGGCAGTTCGAGCCGATGGACGGCCCGGCCACGCTGACCCGCACGTTCACCTTCCGCCCGTAACCGGCGCCAGGGCGGGAACGAAGAAGCCCGGCTTCCGCCGGGCTTTCTTTTTTCGCTACGCCGACACCGCCAGCTGCTCGCGGTGGTAGATGCGTACCGCGATCCACACCAGCAACACCGCCAGCGCCAGCGTCGCACCGAAGCTCAGCGCGAAGCGCGCCAGGTCGATCACCTCGCCCCGCGCCAGCGACATGATCAGCACGTTCTGCGAAAGCAGCGGCACCGCCGCCATCCACAGCTCGCTCTTCATCGGATTGATCATCAGGATCACCGACGGGATCATCGGCAGCAGCATCAGCAGCGACAGGTAGGTCTGCGCCTCGCGATAGCTCTTGGCGTACGCGGCGACGATCGTCTGCAGCGCCGCGAAACACATCACCAGCGGCACCATCAGCAGCCCCGCCCGCACGATCAGCGACGGTCCGAAGTCGACGACCATGCCGAGCTTTTCCAGCGGGATGTAGCGGAAGGCGAACGCGAACGCGATCAGGCTCAGCAACATGCTGACCATCGCGAACGAGAACGTCGCGCCGAGCTTGCCGAGCACGATCTGCGCGCGGGTGGCCGGATTGGCCAGCAGCGGCTCCAGCGACTGCCGTTCGCGTTCGCCGGCGGTGGTGTCGATCGCCAGGTACATGCCGCCGAGGAACGCGCCCAGCACCAGAAGGTACGGCAGGAAGCTCAGGAGCTGGCCCGCCCGCTGCTGTCGGCTGGCGAGGTCGCGCTCGGCGACGGCCACCGGCTGCATCAGCGCCGGGTTCATGCCACGCGCCGACACCCGCAGCGCCGCCTGCTGGCGGCCGTAACCCTGCAGCAGCCCGGAGAGCCGGGCGACGGGTCCGCGCGAGTCCTGGTCGGAACTGTCGAACACCATCTCCAGCTGCGAGGTCTGGCCCTTGCGCCAGGTGTCCGGATACAGCGCGGGCACGATCAGCACGACCTGCGCCTTGCGGTCGCGCACCGCGGCCGACGGATCGGCCACCGCCGGCTGCACCACCACGCCCTGGCCACGCAGCCAGCCGACGAGGTTGGGTGCACGCTCGGCGCCGATCACCGGCACTTCCAGCGGCTTCTCGGCGCCCTCGAGCTGCTTGTTGATGATGAAGCCCATCATGAACGCGAAGAAGATCGGGCCCAGCAGCGGCCCCATCACCAGCGCGTTGATCACGGTCTTGCGGTCGCGCAGGTTCTCGACCACTTCCTTGACGAATACGATCGCGGCCGCGCTCATGCCATCAGTCCTTCTTCGGTTCCGATCGCCTTGACGAAGGCGTCCTCGAGGTTGGCTTCGCCCGTCTGCGCACGCAGTTCGTCGGCCGTGCCCTCGGCCACGACGCGGCCGCGGGCGACGATGACGATGCGATCGCACAGCGCCGCCACCTCCTGCATGATGTGGCTGGAAAACAGCACGCAGCGGCCCTCGGCCTTGAGCTGCAGCAGGAACCGCCGCATCGCCCGCGTCGCCATCACGTCCAGGCCGTTGGTGGGCTCGTCCAGGATCACGTTGCGCGGGTCGTGCACCAGCGCCCGGGCGATCGCCGTCTTCACCCGCTGGCCCTGCGAGAAGCCTTCCGTGCGCCGGTCGATGATGTCGCCCATCTCCAGCGCGTCGCTCAGCGCCTGCGTGCGCTGCGCGATCAGCGCGTCGTCGAGCCCGTGCAGGCGGCCGAAGTAACGGATGTTCTCGCGGCTGGTCAGCCGCTTGTACAGGCCGCGCGAATCCGGAAGCACGCCGAGCCGGCGGCGCACGCCGGTCGGGTCGACCGCCGCGTCGATGCCGTCCACCAGCACCTGCCCCGCGTCGGGCTTCATCAGCGTGTAGAGCATCCGCAGCGAGGTGGTCTTGCCGGCGCCGTTGGGGCCGAGCAGGCCGGTGATCTGGCCGTCGGCGGCGGAGAACGTCACACCGTCGACCGCCTTCACCGCGCCGAACGCCTTGTGCAGGTCGCGAACCTCGATCATGGCTCGGCTCCGTTGTAGTTGATGAAGAACGGCATCGTCGCCAGCGAGTCCAGGCAGCTGGCGTCGAGTCCCTTCAGGTCGAGCTTCTCGACGAAATCGCCGGCCAGCTTCGGCATGCAGCCGCGCGGCAGCAGGATGTGCCCCTGGCCCTTGCCGACCAGGTGGCGCGCATTCGGCAGCGCGGCCAGCACCTGCTCGGCGTAACGCGGCGGCGTCACCGGGTCGAGTTCGCCCGACAGCAGCAGCACCGGCACGTCCAGCGTCAGCAGCTCGTTGAAGTCCTTCGACACCGGGCCCTTCGGCCAGACGCTGCACTGGTTCAGCGTGACGCCGACGATCGCGTTGCCCAGGATCAGGTCCGCGTCCTGGTCGCGGGCCGCAAGGCGCGGCGCGTCCTCGGCGCAGATCACCGACAGCTGCATGCCGTGGTTGATCTGCCCGGAGATCGAGTCGTAGATCTGCGCCGCCTGTGCCACCAGCGACTCCGGCCGGCCCTTGGCGGCTTCGTCCAGCAGCAGCGGCAGCAGCGAGGCGGTCTCCGGCGAATATGCGAACAGCCGCGCGATCACCACGACGGAAGCCTCGTCCAGCCGCAACGCGCGCGGCTGGTGGGTCAGCGGGTCGTGCACCTGCACGGCGACCGGCGCCGACCGCGCCCGGTCGCGCAGCGCGTACAGCGTGCGGTACGGGTCGCCGAAGGCCTTCGCGCAGGCCGGCTGCTTCGCGCACTCGCCCAGGATCGCCTTCAGTGCCGATTCCAGGTTGATCGCGTGTTCGCTGCCCAGCGCCAGCGGCGGCGGCGCGACACCGTCCAGGACCATGCTGCGCACGGCCTTCGGGTGCTGGCGCGCATATTCCTGCGCCATGCGCGTGCCGTACGACCCGCCGTACAGATTGAGCTGCGGTGCGCCGATCGCCTGCCGCAGCGCCTCGATGTCGGCGGCGGCGACGGTCGTCGTGTACTGGGCGACGTCGGCGTCCAGCGACGCCAGGCATTCCTTCGCCATCCGCACCTGCGCGTCGCGCGAGGCCGCATCGTCGTGGCCGAGCTCGGCCAGGTCGTCCGGCATCTCGCAGCGCAGGACGTTGGAGCCGCCCGTGCCGCGCTGGTCGACGAACAGCAGGTGGCGGAAGTCGCGCATCCGCGCGAACGCGCCGGCCATCTGCGGATACGACTCGGTCGCCGACTGGCCGGGGCCGCCGGCGAAGAACACCACCGGATCCGGCCGCGGCTCGGCGGCGCGCGAGGCGATCATCGCCACCTTCAGGCGGATGGTCCGTCCGCCGGGCTTGCCCGGATCCTCCGGCACGTCCAGGTGCGCGCACTCGGCGCGGGTGGTGACCCCCGTGCCCGGCTGCGCCAGGTCGCACTCCGTGAATTCCAGGCTGCCCCAGGTGCGCGCGGACGCCGGCGGGGCGGCCAGCGCGGCCAGCAGGCCGAGCGGCAACAGCAGTGCTTTCATCAGGTCCATCCCCTCTCGCATCGACGGACAGGATGACAGACCCGCGCGGGCGCGAGAACGTGACTGCCGGCACGGGTGCGCCGGCAAACGCCGCCGTGCCGGAGCCCTACTTGCTGCTGACGTATTTCTCGCGGCGGATGTGCGGCACCGGCAGTCCGGCCGCCTTGAGCACCTCGAACGTGGCGTCGACCATGTTCGGGTTGCCGCACAGGTAGGCGATGTCCTGCTCGCCGGACGGCGCGAATTCGGCCAGCACGTCCTGCACGTAGCCGCGGCGCACGTCGGCGTGCGCGGCCGGGTGGTCGTCGCCCGGCAGTTCGCGGCTGAAGCACGGCACGAAGCGGAAACCCGGGTGGACCTGCGCGAACGCGCGGAAATCGTCGCCGTACAGCAGTTCGGCCGGCGTCCGGCAGCCGAACAGCAGCACCACCTCGACGCCGCGCGTGCGCATCAGCTCGTCGAGTTTCGGCAGCATCGCCCGGTACGGCGTCACGCCGGTGCCGGTGCCGACCAGCAGGTAGCGCGCGTTGGTGTCGCCCGGCAGAAGGCAGAAGCGCCCGTACGGGCCGCTGGCCTGGATCTGCTGGCCCTCGTCGAGCGCCTCGAACAGCGCCGTCGCGGCGCCACCGGCGACGTAGCTCACCGCCACTTCCACCGCTTCGCCCGGCCCCAGCGCATGGTCGTGCATCGTCGCCAGCGAGTAACTGCGCTTGGTCGGCGTGCCGTCGGGATAGTTGAAGTGCACCTGGATGAACTGGCCGGGGATGAAGTCCAGCGGCAGGCCGTCGTCGCGCGCGAACTCCAGGTGCCGGACGGTCGGCGCCAGCATGCGGCTGCCGACCAGGCGGAGGGGAAAGTGGACGATGGCCAAACGAGACTCCGGAGATTTTTGGGAAACACCGTACCGCCGAGGTTCCGGGGGCCCGGGCGGCGAGGCCCATATAATAAGGCCCGCAGCCGCCGTGCGCAGCGCCGCCGGCCCCCAGGAGTCCCATGCACAAGCCACCCGCGCTGGAGGTCACCGACCTCCGCAAGACCTACAGCAATGGCGTCGAGGCGCTCAAGGGCGTGTCGCTCGCGGTCGCCGAGGGCGATTTCTACGCGTTGCTCGGCCCCAACGGCGCCGGCAAGTCGACGCTGATCGGCATCGTCAGCTCGCTGGTCAACAAGACCTCCGGCGACGTGCGCGTGTTCGGCACCGACCTGCACGCCGACCGGTCGGCGGCGATGCGCCTGGTGGGGCTGGTGCCGCAGGAGATCAACTTCAACATGTTCGAGACGCCGTTCGACATCCTGGTGAACTACGCCGGGTTCTACGGCATCCCGCGCGAGCAGGCGACGGCGCGCGCGCACGAGGAACTGGAGAAGGCGCACCTGACCGGCAAGGCGCGCACGATGTCGCGCACGCTGTCGGGCGGCATGAAGCGCCGGCTGATGATCGCCCGCGCGATGATGACGCGGCCGCGACTGCTGATCCTCGACGAGCCCACCGCCGGCGTCGACATCGAGATCCGCCGCGGTATGTGGAAGACCCTCAAGGAGGTCAACGCCGCCGGCACGACGGTGATCCTCACCACGCACTACCTGGAGGAAGCCGAGAGCCTGTGCCGCAACCTGGCGATCATCGACAAGGGCCGCATCATCGAACGCGGGCCGATGAAGGCGCTGCTGGCCAAGCTCGATGTCGAGGGGTTCGTGCTCGACATCGACGGCGTGCTGCCGGCGGCGCTGCCGGCGATCGCCGGCGCGACGCTGCACGCCGAGGACGACCACACGCTGGACCTGGAGATGCCGCGCGACATGGACCTCAACCGGGTGTTCGCCGCGCTCGGCGACGCCGGCATCCGCGTGCGTTCGATGCGCACCAAGACCAACCGGCTCGAGGAGCTGTTCGTGCGCCTGACCGGCCAGCCGGACGTGCCCGAGAACGGCAGTGTCCCGGCGACGGAGAAGCGCGCATGAGCCGCCCGAACCTGGTCGCGATCCGCACGATCGCCCGCCGCGAGGTCGCCCGCATCCTGCGCATCTGGGGCCAGACCCTGGTGCCGCCGGCGATCACGATGACGCTGTATTTCCTGATCTTCGGCAACCTGATCGGCAGCCGCATCGGCACGATGGACGGCATCAGCTACATGGACTTCATCGTGCCCGGCCTGGTGATGATGGCGGTGATCCAGAACGCGTACGGCAACATCTCGTCGAGCTTCTTCGGCGCCAAGTTCGGCCGCCACGTCGAGGAGCTGCTGGTCAGCCCGATGCCCAACTGGGTGATCCTGGGCGGCTATGTCGCCGGCGGGGTGCTGCGCGGGCTGATGGTCGGGGTGATCGTGCTCGGCATCGCGATGCTGTTCACGCACGTGCGCATCCCGCACCCGATCGTGACCTTCACCACGGTGCTGCTGGGCGCGACGATCTTCTCGCTGGCCGGTTTCGTCAACGCGGTGTACGCCAAGAAGTTCGACGACATCGCGATCGTGCCGACCTTCATCCTGACGCCGCTGACCTACCTGGGCGGCGTGTTCTATTCGGTGACCCTGCTGCCGCCGTGGGCCGAGGCCGCCACCCGGCTGAACCCGATCTTCTACATGGTGAACGCGTTCCGCTATGGCCTGCTGGGGACCAGCGACGTGCCCGTGGCCACCGCCTACGCGCTGATGGGGTTCTTCGTGGTCGCGCTGGGCGCGCTCGGCCTGTGGCTGCTCAAGCGGGGCATCGGCCTGCGCAGCTGACGGCCTGGCGGGTTCCCCGCTTGCGCTCGCCGCCGCCTCCGGCCAGACTTTCCGCAGGCCGCAGGGGTGCGGTTTTTCAGGGGAAATGGAATGAAATCGATTTTTTGCGCCGCCGCCGCGGCGCTGCTGCTGGCCGCCGGCGCGGCCGCGGCCCAGGACACGGAAGAGGAGTTCCTGGCGTCGCTGGATTATCGCGAAGGCCTGGTGACGCTGCCGGCCGCCCAGGCCAGCCTGGATGTCAGCGAAGGGTTCCAGTTCCTCGACCAGGACGACGCCCGCGCCGTGCTGGAGGACTACTGGGGCAATCCCGAGGACGACACCGTGCTGGGCCTGCTGGTGCCGAAGGCCGACCCGCTGGGCACCGAGCACAGCTGGGCGGTCGTGCTGAGCTACAGCGGCGACGGCTACGTGTCCGACGAGGATGCCGCCGAGATCGACTACGCCGAGCTGCTCGAGGACATGCAGCAGGAAACGCTGGATGCCAACGAGATGCTCGCCGAAGCCGGCTACCCGACCTCGGAACTCGTGGGCTGGGCGCAGTCGCCGAGCTACGACGCGGTCAACAAGCGCCTGCACTGGGCCAAGCACATCCAGTTCGAGGGCATGGACACCGGCACGCT
>JAKFCL010000169.1:0-2267 GCA_036676665.1 Arenimonas sp.
CCTTCAGAAGGCGCTCGATCGCCTTGCCGGCCATCGCGAACGCGAACGTGCCGGTCACGTGCGTGGCCGCGCCGAGGCCGGCGCCGCAGTCGAGCTTGAGCGCCTCGGCCGGCGCCATCTTCGGGCGCACGCCGCACGTGCTGCCGTCGGCCTGCGGGTAACGCACGTTCTCGAGCGAATAGACCGCCGGCACGCCGAAATAGCGGTCGGGATTGCGCGGAAAACCGTGCTCGGCGCGCAGGCGCTTGCGTACCAGCGCCAGCATCGCGTCGTGTTCGGTGCGCGACAGGTCGCGCACGCGCACCAGGGTCGGGTCGGTGCGGCCGCCGGCCGAGCCGCACACCACCAGCGGCAGCTTGCGGCGCCGGCACCAGACGGTCATCTCCAGCTTCGTGCGCAGGCTGTCGCAGGCGTCCAGGACGATGCCGTGGTCGCGGTCGAGCAGCGATTCCAGGTTCGCGGTGACCAGGAACTGCGGCACCACCTCGATGTCGATGCGCGGGTTGATGGCCCGGCAGCGTTCCGCCAGCACGTCGCCCTTGGGCCGGCCGTACTGCCCGTCGAGCGCGTGCGACTGCCGGTTGGTGTTGCTGACGCAGACGTCGTCGGCGTCGATCAGCGTCATCTGCCCGACCCCGCTGCGCGCCAGCGCCTCGACCAGCCACGAGCCGACGCCGCCCAGCCCGACCACGCAGGCCCGCGCGCGCGACAGGCGCTCGGCGGCACCGGCGCCGTAGAGGCGGTCGATGCCGGCGAAACGTTGGCGGAGGGTCGAGGGCATGCCGGCATTTTACGCAGGCATCACCGGGCTGAACCCATAACAGGCTGCCATTGCCGCGGTCGGCACCGGTTCAGCCGCCGGCGCCTAGCTTCGGCACGCAACGCCCTTCCCCAGGAGCTCCGCCATGAAGACCCAACTGCTGATCGCCGCCACCCTGGCGGTTTCCCTGTCCGCCTGCGTGAGCACCCCGCGCCAGGGCTACGGCTACGGCCAGCCGCAACCGAGTGCCTACGGCCAGCCGGCCTACCAGCCGCAGCCGCAGCGCTGCTATGACTGCGGCCAGGTCGTGCGCATCGAATCGGTGTACGGCGCCCGCGACAATTCCCGCGCCGGTGCCGTGCTCGGCGGCGTGGTCGGCGCGGTCGCCGGCCGCGAGCTGGCCGACGACGAGAGCTCCGGCCGGCGCAACACCGCCACGGTCGTCGGCGCGGCCGCCGGTGCGGTTGCCGGCAACGCGATCGAGAACCGCATGATCGCCGAGACCTACAACATCCACATCCGGATGGACGACGGCCGCACGCTGGTTTTCAACCGCAACACGCTCGCCAACGGCCTGCGCGAAGGCGCCTACGTGCGCGTCCAGGGCAACGACATCGACGTGCTGCGCTGATCGCCTGAGCGACCGATACCCGCGGGGGTCCCCTCCCGCCGGAAGCCGCCGTGATATCGTCACGGCGGCTTTTTTCATCCCCTGCCGGAGCGTTCCATGCGGTCACTCGTCGTGTTGCTGATCGGTCTGTTCGTCGGTTTCGCCCTGACCCTGGTCGGAATGAACGCCCTGCGCAAGGGCACCGCCTACCCCAACGGCGTCATGGCCGTGATGGGCGCGCAGATGAAGTCGCTCGACCAGTCGCTGAAGCAGAACCGCTGCGCCGCCACCGACCTGGTGCCGCGCCTGCAGACGATGCGGCACCTGGGCAACGACCTGGAGCCGGCGTTCCTGCCCATCGGGGACGACGACCGCTTCGTGCAGCACGCCACCCGCCTGCGTGCCGCGCTCGACGCCGCCCTGCAGACGCCGCCGTCCGACTGCGCCGCCGCCGGCGTCGTGATCGAGCGCATCAGCGAAGGCTGCAAGGCCTGCCACCAGGACTTCAAGAACTGACCGGCAGCCACGCCGCGAGGCGCGCCACGACCGCGTCGGGGCGGCGCATCCAGCGGAAGTGGTCGGCGGCGGTTCCCAGCGCGCCGGCATCGAGGGTCGCGACCGTCCGGTCGCCCCCGCCCAGTTTCCCCAGCAGCATCGCCAGCGACGCCGGCGGTGCCATCCAGTCGTCGGCCAGGGTCAGGCCCAGTGCCGGCAACCGCGTGCGCGCCAGCAGGTCATCCATCGGCACGCCGTCGCCGTAGTCGGCGTAGCGGCCGCGCCGCGCGGTCGCGGCCCAGTCACGCATCACCTGCGCCGACTCGCGGCCGGCGAACTTCAGGCTGTGGCCGGGGAAATATCCGAACGGCCACACCAGCGCCGGCATCAGCCGCGCCAGCA
>JAKFCL010000170.1:0-2346 GCA_036676665.1 Arenimonas sp.
TCATCGCCGCCGCGCCGACGCCGTACAGCCGCAGCGCCATGCGGACCAGCGTGCGCTCGCCACGCCACGCCGAGTACTCCGCCAGCGCCAGCCACACGGCCAGCACCGTCGCGATCATCGCCGCGTGCACGGCGCGGCTGAGGGGCCCGATGCGCGCGAGCTCGCCGACCATGTCGGCGCCGGCATGGCCGTGCGCGGTCGGGTGGTGCGCCATCGCCAGCACCGACAGCGCGGCGGCGGCGATCAGCACGGCACCGGCGGTCCGGCGGACACGCGGGGAAGGTTCGGCGGAAAGGGTCATCGGCGGCTCGCAGTGGGGTCAGCCCGCAGGCTAGCGAAGCGCGCGTCGCGGATTCCGGACATCGGGGGCCCGTTGTCCGGCAGAATCCGGGCCGATGACCACCGCCCCCGAGCTCGCCGACCCGCGCAAGCGCCGCACCCGCGAGGCGCTGCTGCAGGCCTTCTTCGGGCTGGTGCTCGAACACCGCTACCACGAGATCCGCATCGCCGACGTGCTGGCCCGCGCCGGCGTCAGCCGCTCGACCTTCTACGAACACTTCCGCAGCAAGGACGCGCTGCTGGCCGCCAGCATCGCCGCCCCGTTCACGGTGCTGGTGGGCAGCCTCGGCGGGCAGCCGGTGTCGCGGCTGCAGGCGATGCTCGAACACTTCTGGCAGAACCGGGCGATGGCGCGCGGCATCTTCCAGGGCGCCGCGTACCGGCCCGTGCGGGCGGTGCTGGTGGCGATGGTGGAGCAGCGCCTCAAGCGCGAGCACGGCGCCCACCTGCGGCTGCCGCCGCGGCTGGCCGCGAACGCGCTGGCCGACGCGATGCTGTCGCCGATCGTCGCCTGGCTGGCCGGCGAGGCGGCGTGCCCGGCGGGCGAGCTCGCCGACGCGCTGCAGGCCTCGAACGGCGCGCTGCTGGCGGCGCTGACCACCCGCACCCGCGCATGAAGACACCTGCCGGAATGCCCGCGATGAACCGTCGCCGCTTCCTCGCCGCCGCCGCCGCGATCGCCGTGTCCGGCTGTTCGTCGCGCGCGGATACGCCGAGGGTCGAGGACGTCGCCAAGCTCGATCCCTACGATGTCGGCGCGATCCTTCGCCCCGGGGACGCCGATGCGCTGGCCCGCGCGCTGCGCGACCGGTCCGGGCCGGTGTCGATCGGCGGCGCCCGCTACAGCATGGGCGGGCAGATCGCCGCGCCCGGCTCGCTGCACCTGGACATGCGGGCGATGAACCGCCTCGTCCGGCTCGACCCGGTGGCGCGCACCGCACGGGTGCAGGCCGGCATGACCTGGCGCGACCTGCAGGATCACATCGACCCGCACGACCTGTCGGTGGCGATCATGCAGAGCTACGCCAACTTCTCGATCGGCGGCTCGGTGTCGGTGAACTGCCACGGCCGTTATGTCGGCAAGGGCCCGATCGTCAATTCGGTGCGGGCGCTGCAGCTCGTCATGGCCGATGGCCGCCTCGTCGAAGCCGACCGCACGCGCGAGCCGGACCTGTTCGCGGCGGCGATCGGCGGATACGGCGGCCTGGGCGTCATCACCGAGGTCGAGCTCGACCTGGCCACGAACACGCGGATGCGCCGCCACGCCGAGACGGTGGCGCTGGAGCAGTACCCGGACTGGTTCCGCGAACGGGTGCTGGCCGATCCCGATGCCATCCTGCACAACGCCGACCTCACGCCGCCGGATTTCGCGCAGCCGCTGGCGATCACCTGGCGGCGCACCGACGATCCGCCGACGGTCGCCGACCGGCTGGTGCCGCGCGACCTGGACTATTCCCGCGACCAGAACCTGATCTGGGCGGTGTCGGAACTGCCCGGGGGCGCCGAACTGCGCCGCAGCCTTCAGGGCAGCGAGATCCAGGCGTCGCCGGTGGTGTGGCGCAACCACGAGGCCAGCCTCGATGCCGCCTCGCTGGAGCCGCGCACGCGGTGGGTGTCGACCTACCTGCTGCAGGAATACTTCATTCCTGCCGCGAACTTCGTGCCGTTCGCGCGGGCGATGGCGGCGATCCTGCGCGGGCGCGACGTGGCGGCGCTGAATGTCTCGATCCGCCATTCGCCGGCCGACCCGACCACGCTGATGCGCTGGGCGCCGGGCGAGGTGTTCTGCTTCGTGCTGTACCACAAGCAGCGCACGCACGGTTTCGCCGAGTCGACGGTGCGCGGGTGGACGCGCGAATTGATCGATGCCGCGCTGGCCGTCGGCGGCCGCCACTACCTGCCGTACCGGCTGCATGCGACGCGTGCGCAGTTCCGCCGCGCCTATCCGGAGTCCGCGCGCTTCGCCGCGCTCAAGCGCCGCCACGACCCGCAGGGGCGTTTCCGCAA
>JAKFCL010000171.1:0-4031 GCA_036676665.1 Arenimonas sp.
TCGGGGCCGACGCGTTCACCCAGGCGCACCGCCACCACGTTGCTCGAATGCGCGAACGCATCGCGCAACGCCAGCGTGCCCAGGTAGTTGTCGCTGTAGTTGGCCGGACGCCACTCGCCCTCCTCGATCGGGCGGTCCTGGACCGGCGAGTCCGGCCGCAGGCCCGACTCCAGCGCCACGCGGTAGACGAACAGCTTGAACGCCGAGCCCGGCTGCCGCCGCGCCTGGGTGGCGCGGTTGAAGGCGCTGTCGTCGTATTCGACGCCGCCCACCATCGCCACGACCTCGCCGTTGGGCCGCATCGCCACCAGCGCCGCCTGCGTGACGCCACGCGCGCGACCCTCGCCGCGCAGCACGTCGGCCACCGCGCGTTCCGCCATCGCCTGCAGGTCGCCGTCGAGCGTGGTCGGCACGCCGACTTCGCCGTAGTCGGTGGCGACCGCGTCCTTGACCTCGGGCGACACCCAGTCGGCGAACCAGCCGCCGACCGGCAGCGCCTCGCGGCCCGACTCCACCTGCGGCGGCCGCGCCGCCTCGGCGGCGTCGGCGCCGATCGCGCCGGTGTCGACCATCGCCGCCAGCACGGTCTGCGCGCGTTTCCACGCGTCCTCCGGGTTGGCGGTGGGCGCCAGTGCCGACGGTGCCTTGACCATGCCGGCGAGCATCGCCGCCTGGGACAGGTCCAGCGACTCCGGGGTCTCGTCGAAATAGTGGCGCGCGGCACCGCGCAGCCCGTAGACGCCGTCGCCGAAGTACACCGAGCTCAGGTAGCGCGACAGGATCTCCTGCTTGTCGAGCCGCGTTTCCAGCCACAGCGCCACCAGTACTTCCTGCGCCTTGCGCCGGAACGTGCGCTCGCCGGACAGGAACGCGCCCTTGGCCAGCTGCTGGGTGATCGTGCTGCCGCCCTGGCGGATCTCGCCGGCATCGACGTTCTCGCGTGCCGCGCGGGCGATGCCGCGCAGGTCGACGCCGCCGTGATCGAAGAAGCGCCGGTCCTCGATCGCGATGAACGCGGCGGTGACATGCGCCGGCAACGCCCGCGCATCCACCGGCACGTCCTTGTACTGGCCGCGGCGGGCGAACGGGCGGCCCTGCGCATCGAGCAGGATCAGCGTGGCTTCGTCGAGCGGATCGAGCGCGCGGTCCAGCGGCAGCGCCCAGCTCAGCCACGCGAATGCCAGCACCGGCACGAGCAGCAGCAGCCACCAGGCGCGGCGGCCCACGCGCCGCCGCCGCGCAGGCGCGGTTTCGTCGCCATCGCGAAGGGGCCGGAAGGCCCGCAGGAAGTCGGGGATCATCGGTGGAGCGTGTCGCGATGGGGGTGCAGGCCCCGTGACTCCGCCGATGTGCAATGTTTACCGGTCGCCGCGCCGCAGCTCAGCCCCTGCCCTTGTCCTTGCCTTTGCCCTTGCCGCCGCGATCGTCGCCGCCGCGGCCGCCCTGGCCCCGGTCGGTGCCACCGGGCTTGCCGCCCTGCGCCGCCGGACCCGGGCGACCGCCGGGCGCCGCGCTGGCACCGCCGCGACCCTGGCCGCCCCGCAGCGCGCCATGGCCCTTGCCGACCTTGCCCTTGAGGGCGTGGAACGCCGCCGAGCCGGGCTTGATGCCCAGGCGCTGGGCGATCACGCCCCAGCCCTGGCCGCGGTCGCGTTCGTAGATGTCGACGATCTCCAGGCACGGCCGGCCCAGCTGGTGGGCGAGCGCGCAGGCGTAGTAGATGTCGCCCGGCGCCCAGTGCCGGGTCGTGTACAGCTCCTGCACCAGATGCCGCGGCGCGCCGAAGCTGACGACGACGTCGTCGATGAACGGGCCGGAGTTCGTGCGGGCATAGACGTTGATGTCGCCCAGCTGCGTGTCCAGATAGACGTCGCCGGTGCGCGGGCTGAAGGCGACTCCGACATCGAGGGCGGTGGCGGACATCGGCAGCGCCAGCGCGAGGCCGGCGGCGAACAGGATCGAACGGAGCTTCATGGCGGATCCCCTTTCAGAGTCGTTGCAGGCGGTACTGGCCGTCAGTGTCGAGGGGGCGGCCTTTCCCGTCCAGCAGGTCCAGCGCGCCGTCGGGACGCAGTTCGAACCGGCGGCCGGCGGGCGCCTCCGGATCGAGCACGAACAGGTTGCGCTCGCCGTCGCCGTCGCGCACCCAGCGGCCCGTCTGGTTGAACACCGCGTCGTCCTCGGCGCCCAGGTAGGTTTCCTCGAGCGCGTAGGTCTGGCCGCTGTCGTCGCGTGTCAGCAGCAGGCGCGTCTGGATGCCGTCGCAGTCGGCGCACGGCAGCACGCCGATCCAGGTGCGCTCGAAGTTCTCGCCGGGCTCGGTCGCCGCCGTCGGTTCCTCCGGTGCGCCCGGTGCGGTTTCCACCGGCGCCGGGTCGCGTCCGCAGGCCGCCAGCGCGAGCACCGCGAGCAGGATCAGCACGGGGGTGGATCGGGTCATGGGCGGCGGGGTCCGGCAGGGGAAATCATCCTAGCCGAACGGCCGGGGCTGCCGGTCCACGAAGAGTGAACGGCAGCCAACCCCGTTTCGCGGACCCGCACGTTGAATCCCCTGCCCAGCCAGGAGGTGCCCCATGGTCCGCAGCCTGTTCCACCCGTCCGAACCGTCGACGATCGACCCGCGG
The DNA here is from genome assembly GCA_036676665.1 of Arenimonas sp. Classification (GTDB taxonomy): domain Bacteria; phylum Pseudomonadota; class Gammaproteobacteria; order Xanthomonadales; family Xanthomonadaceae; genus Arenimonas. The sequence continues at coordinate 2,625 of JAKFCL010000171.1, forward strand.
CGGATCGCCGCCAACACCGGCGTCGTGCTGGTGCATGCCCTCGCGTTCGCCGTGCTGATGCTGCCCAGCGGCTGGGAGGGTGCGGAGCCGCGGGCGCCGGTGGCGCCGCCGGTGGTGATCCACGACTTCGTCAAGCCGCCGCCGATCCCGCCGACCCCGCCGCCGCCCGAGCCCCGGCCGATCGTGCGGCCGACCGTGGCGCCGGTGGAGCCGCGGGTGACGTTGCCCGACATCCCGCCGGTCGACACCCGCCCGGTCTTCGAAACGGGCGAGATCGCCGCGGTCGAGACCGCCGACGTCGGCCCGCCGCTGGATTCATTCGACACCGGACCGCAGCTCGAGACCCTGGCCTACGCCGAGCACCCGGCCCCGCGCTATCCGCGCACGGCCCTGCGCGCCGGCGACGAGGGCCGGGTGCTGCTCAAGGTGCTGGTGGGCCCGGACGGACGGCCGCAGCAGGTACTGGTGGAACGCGGCAGCGGCCACCGGGATCTGGACAAGGCGGCGCGCGATCAGGTGCTGGCGGCGTGGCGCTTCCACCCGGCGACGCGCGACGGCCAGGCGGTGGCCGCCTGGGCGCTGGTGCCGATCGATTTCGTGCTGCCCTGACTGGACAATCACCCCGGAACGACGCAGCGTAGCCTACACACACGCTCCGTTCGTTCCGGATTCCAGACCCATGCGCGCGCGTCGCCTCGTACCCCTGCTCCTCGTCGCCGCCCTGCCGGTCGCCGCGGCCGAACCGCCGCCGCGCTGGACCTTCGGGGCGCTGGCGATCGAGCGCGACGCGCCCTATCGCGACTACGACCAGGGCGTCCTGGTCGTCCCGCTGATCCGCTTCGAGGGCGAGCGCGCCTACCTGCGCGGGCTGCGCGGCGGTTATGTGCTGCATCGCGACGGCGGCTTCGAGCTCGGCCCGTTCCTGCAAGTGCGCGGCGACGGCTACGACGCGGAGGATTCCGATTTCCTCGCCGGCATGGACGACCGCGAGTTCTCGCTCGATGCCGGCGTCGCCGCCAGCTGGCGCCGCGACGGGTTCGGCCAGCTCGAACTGTCGGCCGCGACCGATGCGCTCGGCCGCAGTGGCGGCCACGAGCTCGAAGCCAGCTACACCGCGCTGTTCCGCGCCGGCGGGTTCACCTTCGTGCCGGCGCTGGCGGTGAAGTGGCAGAGCGACGATCTCGTCGACTACTACTACGGCGTGCGCGACGAGGAAGCCCTGCCCGGCCGCCCGGCCTACCGCGGCGACGCGGCGATGGTGCCGGAACTGTCGCTGCTCGCCACGCGCCGGTTCGGCGCGCACTGGACGCTCTACGGGCGCGTCGGGCATTCCTGGCTGCCGTCCGAGATCCGCAACAGCCCGATCGTCGACGCCTCCGGACGCACCACGGTGATGCTCGGCCTCGG
>JAKFCL010000172.1:0-4689 GCA_036676665.1 Arenimonas sp.
ACGATCTTGCCTTCGCGGATGAACATCAGGTCGGTGAGGATGTGTTCGATCTCCTCGACCTGGTGGGTGGTGACGACGATCGTCTTGTTCTCGTCGAAGTAGTCCTCGAGCAGGTTCTGGTAGAACTGCTTGCGGTAGAGGATGTCCAGGCCGAGCGTCGGCTCGTCGAGCACCAGCAGCTTGGCGTCGATGGCCATCACCAGCGCCAGGTGCAGCTGCACGATCATGCCCTTGGACATTTCCTTGACGCGCATGTTCGGCGACAGCTTGGTGTGCGACAGGTAGGCCTCGGCCTTCTTGCGGTCGAAGCGCGGATGCACGCCGGCGACGAAGTCGACCGCGTCCTTCACCTTCAGCCAGCGCGGCAGTACCGCCACGTCGGCGATGAAGCACACGTCGCGCATCAGCTCGTCGCGCTCGGCGCGCGGGTCCTTGCCCAGCACCTTGAGCTCGCCCTCGTAGGGCACCAGGCCCAGCGCGGCCTTCAGCGTCGTGGTCTTGCCCGAGCCGTTGGGGCCGATCAGGCCGACGATGCGGCCCGCCGGGATGTCGAAGGTGATGTTGTCGACCGCGACGGACTTGCCGTAGCGCTTGCTGAGGTTGCGGGCGGAGATCACGGCGCTCATCGCTTGCCCTCCTTGTCGGCGTCGCGGACCAGCCGTTCGATGTCCAGCCCCAGGCGGGTGATGCGCTCGACGACCAGGGGCCACTCTTCCTTGAGGAAACGATCGCGTTCGGATGCCAGCAGCTTCTCCCGCGCGCCTTCAGTCACGTACATGCCAAGTCCCCTTCTTTTTTCCACGAGTTCTTCGTCGGCCAGCTCCTGGTAGGCGCGGGAGACGGTGATCGGATTGAGCTGGTACTCGGCGGCGATCTGCCGCACCGAGGGCAGCGCTTCGCCCGGCTGCAGCACGCCGTCGAGCATCATCGCCACTACCTTGTCCTTGAGCTGCCGGTAGATCGGCGCGCTGTCGTTCCAGGCGATATTCATGTTCAGGACTCCTGGCGCGGGGTCAGGGCCGCGAACGAGATGTAGGGCATCGCCAGGTGGCGCATCAGCGCGCCGCGGCGGATCGGACGGTCGGCCTCGGCCTCGGCGGCCGGCGTTTCCAGGCCGACCTGGCCCAGGCCGGGCAGGGTGTGGGCGTACGGGGCGCGGGGCGTCTCGCCGAGGCCGAAGCCGACCAGTACGAAACTGAGCGCAACCGCCAGTCCGATCAGGTTGGTCTTGAATTTGGGGTACATGTGGCCTCCCGGCTTGGTGAGGTAATGAACAGGTGTTGTAGGTAACTATAACACTAGAAAATGACCTGTCAACACCCCCCTCGCACTTTTGGACCAAACTGATGGCACAGACCCGGGCCGGTGCCCGGGCGGGAGATGGCGATGCGCTTGGGAACATGTTTGCTGCTGGCCGGCCTGCTGGCCGCGCCGGGGCTGGTGGCGGCGGGGGTGCTCGACCACACCTACCGCAAGCTGGCGGGCAAGGAGTCCGTCGACCTGGCCGCGGCCTATGCCGGGCAGGTGCTGCTGGTGGTCAACACCGCCAGCAAGTGCGGCTTCACTCCCCAGTACGAAGGCCTCGAGGCGATGCACGCGAAATATTCACCGCGCGGCTTCGCGGTACTCGGCTTCCCGTCCAACGACTTCATGGGGCAGGAGCCGGGCAGCGAGGAGGACATCCAGGAATTCTGCACGCTCACCTACGGGGTGAAATTCCCGATGTTCGAGAAGGTGTCGGTGAAGGGCGACGCGGTGACGCCGCTGTATCGCGATCTCGCCGCCGCCACCGGCGAGTCGCCCGGCTGGAATTTCCACAAGTACCTGATCGATCGAAACGGCGTCGTCGTCGCCAGCTTCGGCAGTCGCACCAGGCCCGACGACCCGGAACTGGTCGCGGCGATCGAGAAGCTGCTCGATCAGCCGGTGCCGGCGAAGCCCGCTCCGGCCAAGTGAGTTCGTCGAACTGAACGCCGGCTGCGTCCGGCGTTGCCGTCGCGGCCCTGCGCCGCGACAATAGCCGCGTCGTGCCGTTCCGGCCCGCCTTATTTACCCAGGAGTCCCTCCGCAATGAATTCCGCCCTGCGTTCCCTGGCGCCGCTGGCCCTCGCCGGCATGGTGCTCGCCCTTGGTGCCTGCAAGCCCTCCGAGAAGAAGGATGAGGGCGACAAGCCCGCCGCCGAAGCCGCCGCCGAAGGCGACAGCAAGGCCGCGTCCGATGGCGCCATCGCCGGCATCGAAGGCCTGAAGACCGAGCGCGAGCAGGTCAGCTACATGATCGGCATGGACATGGCCAAGTCGCTGACCCCGATCAAGGACGACCTGGACGTCGACGTCATCGCGCAGGCGATGACCGACTCGTTCGCCGGCAAGGACGTCAAGCTGACCGAGGAGCAGTCGCTGCAGGTGCAGACGGCGTTCACCGCGAAGCTGCAGGCGCGCCAGGAAGCCGAGCGAGCCGCCGCCGCCGAGAAGGGCATCAAGGAAGGCGCCGCGTTCCTCGCCGCCAACAAGGTCAAGCCGGGCATCACCACGACCGAGAGCGGCCTGCAGTACCAGGTCGTTCGCGCCGGCAACGGCCCGAAGCCGGCCGCCACCGACGTCGTGCGCGTGCACTACAAGGGCACGCTGCTCGACGGCACCGTGTTCGACAGCTCCTACGATCGCGGCGAGCCGGCCGAGTTCGGCCTCAACCAGGTGATCCCGGGCTGGGCCGAGGGCGTCGCGCTGATGCCGGTCGGCAGCAAGTACACCTTCTGGATCCCGGCCGAGCTGGGTTATGGCGCCGCCGGCGGTGGCCCGATCCCGCCGAACGCGATGCTGACCTTCGAAGTCGAGCTGATCGAGATCGTCAAGTAAGTCCCCCGGCGCGCGGCCGCCCGGCCGCGCGCCACCATCCACTGCCGCCGCCATGGCGGCGCAGGGAAGTCGATGCGAGTCGCCGTATTCGGAACGGGTTACGTCGGGCTGGTGACAGGCAGTTGCCTGGCCGAGGTCGGCAACCATGTGGTCTGCGTCGACATCGACCAGGCCAAGGTCGACGGCCTGAACCGCGGCGTCATCCCGATCTACGAACCGGGCCTGGAGCCGATGGTGCGGGCGAACCACGCCTCCGGCCGCCTCGAGTTCACCGTCGATGCCGCCGCGGCGATCGCCCACGGCGACATCGTGTTCATCGCCGTCGGCACGCCGCCCGACGAGGACGGCAGCGCCGACCTGCAGTACGTGCTCGCGGTGGCGCGTACCATCGGCCGGCACCTTTCGCGTCCGACCGTCGTCGTCAACAAGTCCACCGTGCCGGTCGGCACCGCCGACAGGGTGCGTGCGGCGATCGTCGCCGAACTGCACGCCCGCGGCGCCGACATCGCCTTCGATGTCGTATCCAACCCCGAATTCCTCAAGGAGGGCGCCGCGGTCAACGACTGCATGCGCCCCGACCGCATCGTGATCGGCTCCGGCAGCCCGCGCGCCGTCGAGAAGATGAAGCGGCTGTACGCGCCGTTCAACCGCAGCCACGACCGCATGGTCGTGATGGACGAGCGCTCCGCGGAGCTGACCAAGTACGCGGCGAACGCGATGCTCGCGACCAAGATCAGCTTCATGAACGAGATGGCGAACATCGCCGAGCGTGTCGGCGCCGACATCGAGATGGTCCGGCACGGCATCGGTTCCGACCCGCGCATCGGCTACCACTTCATCTACCCGGGTGCCGGCTACGGCGGCTCGTGTTTCCCGAAGGACGTGCAGGCGCTGCACCGGATCGCCCGCCAGCACGGTTACCAGGCGCGCATCCTGGAAGCGGTAGAGGACGTCAACAGCGCGCAGAAGGACAAGCTCTTCGAGCTGGTCAGCCGCCACTTCGGCGGTGCGCTGGCCGGCAAGACGATCGCCGTCTGGGGCCTGGCGTTCAAGCCCAACACCGACGACATGCGCGAGGCCCCCAGTCGCGTCCTGCTGGCCAGCCTGTGGGCGGCCGGCGCGCGCGTGCGCGCTCACGATCCCGAAGCGATGCAGGAGGCGGCGCGGATCTTCGGCGAACGCGACGACCTGGTGCTGTGCGATTCGCCCGCCGCGGCCCTGCAGGGCGCCGATGCGCTGGTGCTGGTCACCGAATGGAAGGCGTTCAACAGCCCGGACTTCGCCCGGCTGGCCACGCAGCTCGGCGACAAGGTGGTCTTCGACGGCCGCAACCTGTATTCGCCCGAGGCGGCGGAGGAGGCGGGGCTGGCGTATTACGGCATCGGCCGCGGCCGCACGCTGCGCGGCGGCGGCGACGCCGCATGAACACCTCCACCGACGACCTGGCCGGACGGATCGCCGAACTGGAAACGCGCATCGCGTTCCAGGAACACACGATTTCCGAACTTAGCGACGCGCTCGCCGACGTGCGCCACGAAACCGCCCGCACCACCGAGATGCTGGTGCGCGCGCTGGGCGACCTGAAACTGCTGCGCACGATGCTCTATGCCGATCCGGGCAGCGAGCCGCCGCCGCCGCACTACTGAAGAACCCGATGAGCAATTCACTGCGAGACAAGCTGCTGGGCCTGGGTTTCAAGGCGCCCGAGCCGGAACCCCGGCCCGAGCGCCGCCCCGACCGGCCGGCCGGTGCGGCCGGCAAGCCGCGTGGGGCGGGCGATTCGCGCCCGCCGCGCGACGGCCGGCCCGGCGAACGACGCGACGGCCAGCA
>JAKFCL010000173.1:0-1840 GCA_036676665.1 Arenimonas sp.
GATGGCGCGCCCGGAGGGATTCGAACCCCCGACCAATGGCTTCGGAAGCCACTACTCTATCCGGCTGAGCTACGGGCGCGTGGCCGGGGATTATGTCATCGATGGCCCCTACGGCCCAAGGGGGTCGCTGCCGCCGCGTTCTGCGGACGACGCCACAGTGCGCGACATCCGTCATGCGGCCGTGCCGGCGGCCGCCTTACTCTCGGCGTTGCTCCCGAGCGTGCCCATTGATGGATCTCGCCTTCACCCACAGCCTGCTGCTGCATCCGTCGCGCCGGGCGCTGGTCGCGCTCGATGCGCAGGGCGAGGTGCTGGGAGCCAACGAGCGTGCCCGCGAGCTGATGACGCCTGGCCTGCGCGAGCGGCTGCAGCCGGCGCTGGCCTCGGCGATGGCCCAGCTGGCGGCCGATCCCGGCCGCCGCGTCGAGCACACCCATCGCGAGGACGGTCTCGAACTGGACTGCGTGGTGCTCGCCGCGCGCACCGCCGACGGCCGGACCGTCGGCTACACCGTCAGCCTGTTCAGCACCCTCGAGGAAGGGGAACTGGCCGAATCCCCCGACCGGGCCCGCTGGCGCTTCGCGCTGGAGAGCGCCCAGGACGGGCTGTGGGACTGGAGCGCGGATACCGGGCGGATCTACCGCTCCAGCCGCTGCCTGACGATGCTGGGTTATGCGCACGACCATCTCGGCGACTCGATCGAAAGCTGGCAGGCGCTGATCCACCCGGACGACCTGGCGCGGGTGACCTCGGCGCTGAACCTGCACCTGCAGGGCCAGCGGCGCAAATACCAGGTCGAATACCGCGTCCGCGACACGACCGGCCACTGGCGCTGGATCCTCGACCGCGGCCGCGTGATCGCCTGGTCCGCCGACGGCCTGCCGCGGCGGGTCATCGGCACCCACACCGACATCAGCCAGTACAAGGACATCGAGGAGCAGCTGCGCGAACGCGACGTGCTGCTCGGCGAGGCGCAGCGCATCGGCCGGATCGGCAGCTGGGCCTGGGACCCGGCCACCGACGCCGCCTGGTGGTCGCCCGAGATCTACCGCATCGTCGGCTGGGACGAAGACCAGGCACCCACCGGACTGGAGCGGCTGGCCGAACTGATGACGCCCGAAGCGGCCGCGGAAACCCGCCGCAACGTCCTCGGGGCGATGGAAAGCGGCCGCCGCTACACCCAGGCGCTGACGCTGCAACGCCACGATGGCCAGCGCCGGCACGTCGAGGTCACCGGCGAGCCGCTGCGCGATCCCACCGGGCGCATCACCCGGATGATCGGCGTGATCCACGACGTCACCGAACAGGTCGAGGCCGCGGAAACGTCGCGCTGGCGCAACGACCTGCTCAACCGCATCGCGGCGATGGGCCGCATCGGCGGTTTCGAGCTGCTGTCCACCGGCGAACTGCAGTGGACCGACGAGAACTACCGCATCCACGGCATCGAGCCGGGTACGCCGATCTCGCTGGCGTCGACGATGGGGTTCTACGACGAAGGTTCGCAGGAGAGGATGCTCGACTCGGTGCGGCGGATGTTCGAGCACGGGATTCCCGAGCACAGCGAGGAGGTCACGTTCGTCACGCCCGACGGCCGCCGGATCCGGCTGCACATCACCGGGAGCCTGGAGTGGCGCGACGGCAGGCCGTTCCGCGTCACCGGCCTGACCCGCGACATCACCGTCGAATACGAAGCCAAGGAACGCATCGAGCAGCTGGCGCACTACGACACGCTGACCGGGCTGCCGAACCGCTTCCTGTTCCGCCGCCGCGCCGAGGACGCGATCGCCGCCACGCGCGACGGCGAGCCGCCGCTGGCGCTGCTCTTCCTCGACCTGGACCG
>JAKFCL010000174.1:0-9836 GCA_036676665.1 Arenimonas sp.
GTTGCTTGCGGCATCACGCGATGTCGGTGACGCTGGCCGCATGAGCCGGAAGCCTTCCCGGCGGCGATGACCCCCATCCGCCGCCTCTCCCTGATCGTCGCCTGCGCCCTGTTCATCGAGAACATGGATTCGACGGCGATCGCGACGTCGCTGCCGGCGATCGCGGCGGACCTGGGCACCGAGCCGATCGCGCTGAAGCTGGCGCTGACGGCGTACCTGATCGCGCTGGCGGTGTTCATCCCGGTCAGCGGCTGGATCGCCGACCGCTTCGGCGCCCGCGACACCTTCGTCGCGGCGATCGCGGTGTTCCTGGTCGGATCGCTGGCCTGCGCCGCCAGCGGCACGCTCGGGCAGATGGTGGCGGCGCGTTTCCTGCAGGGCATGGGCGGCGCGCTGATGGTGCCGGTGGGGCGCATCGTGCTGCTGCGCACGGTGCCGAAGAACGAGCTGGTGCAGGCGCTGAGCTGGTTGACGATCCCGGCGCTGGTCGCGCCGATGCTGGGCCCGCCGGTCGGCGGCGCGATCTCCACGTACGGCGACTGGCGCTGGATCTTCCTGATCAACATCCCGATGGGCCTGCTGGGCATGTGGCTCGGCCGCCGCTTCGTGCCCGACCTGCGCGAGCCGGTGCAGCCGCTGGACTGGACCGGGTTCGCGCTGTGCGGCGGCGGCCTGGCGCTGGCGATGTTCGGCTTCTCGGCGCTGGGACGGCACCTGGTGCCGACGGCGGTCGCGGCCTCGGGGCTGTTCGCCGGCATCGCGCTGCTCGGCGGCTACGCGCTGCACGCGCGAAGGCACCCGCACCCGCTGATCGACCTCGGCCTGTTCCGCGACACCACGTTCCGGGCCGGCGTCATCGGCGGCTCGCTGTTCCGCATCGGCATCGGCGCCACGCCGTTCCTGCTGCCGTTGATGCTGCAGCTGTCGTTCGGCCTGACGCCGCTGGAATCGGGCCTGCTGACGTTCGCGTCGGCGATCGGGGCGATGTTCATGAAGACGATCGCGGCCGCGGTGCTGCGCCGGTTCGGCTTCCGGCGCGTGCTGTGGACCAATGCGCTGCTGTCGTCGGCGATCCTCGCCGGTTACGGGCTGTTCCGCGCCGACACGGCGGGCGCCGTGATCATCACCGTGCTGGTCATCGCCGGCTGCTTCCGCTCGCTGCAGTTCACCAGCCTCAACGCGATCAGCTACGCCGGCATCGACTCGCCGCGCATGGGCCAGGCCAGCAGCGTCGCCGGCATGATGCAGCAGCTGTCGCTGGCGATGGGCGTGGCGATCGGCGGGTACGCGCTGCAGTTCGCCGCGCAGCTCGGCGGTCGCGCGCCGGACGACGTGCTCAACTTCTCGTGGGCGTTCCTCGCCGTCGGCCTGGTGTCGGCGACGTCGTTCTGGATGATGTGGCGGCTTCCGGCCGATGCCGGCGCCGAAATGGCCGGTCATGGCGAAGCGGGCAAGGAAGTCGCCGAGCCGAAGCCGGAGCAGCGGCCCGGAACGTAACGGGTGGCTCAGTACTCGACGACCATCACGCGGGTGCCGTCGTCGGCCGCGGCATCACGCAGGGACCAGGACGACCCCGGGATGCGGACCGAAGGCAGCGGGAAGACCTGCGTCGCCGTCTTCGTGCTGACGCCCGGCTCGACGCCGCCGTCGCAGGAGAACTGCAGTGCGCCGCCCGCCTTCGATCCGTGGCAGTCGTATTCGATGGTCAGCGCGACGGTGAACGAACCCGACGCCGTGGCGGCGTTGGCGGCCTGGGAGAACATCGATGCGGTCAGCAGCATCGCAAGCGTGATCAGTCGGATCTTCACTTTTGTTTCTCCGCCGAAGCGGGGGGCTTCGTGCGGCGGCAGTGGACCACGGTGATTCGCGCATAACCGCCTTGTGCGTCACGGTTGGACCGATGCCCGCAGCGCGCATGCGCGATGTGCGGGCGTGATCACAGGAAGCCGCCTGCGTTCCTAGACGTGCGTCATGCTTCGTCACGCGAACGCGACGCGCCGGCCGAAAAAACGGTTACAGCAAGCGTGTCGCCGATCACGCAATGCGCGGAATGGACCCCGTGCCGCAAGTCACGGAATGGTCTCGCGGCGGGTTGCCCGACGCCCTCAGCGCATGAAGTCGACGAACGCGGCGATCGTGCGCGCCACGGCGTCGTCGTCGATGTCGAGGTGCAGCGCGAGGCGGATGCGCGGGCCGCGGCCGGCCGCGAGGCGGATGCCACGATCGGCGAAGTGCGCGGCGAGCGTGCCCAGCCGGTGCTCGGGCACGGTGACGAACAACAGGTTGGTGTGGGCGCCGTCGACGACCAGGCCCGGGATCGTGCGCAGCGCCGCGGCGAGTTCGGCGGCACGACGATGGTCGTCGGCGAGGCGGTCGACGTGGTGATCCAGCGCGTGACCGGCCATCGCCGCGAGGATGCCCGCCTGCCGCCAGCCGCCGCCCAGCACCTTGCGCCAGCGGCGCGCCTTCGCGATCAGCTCGTCGCCGCCCAGCAGCACCGAACCCACCGGCGCACCGAGGCCCTTCGACAGGCACACCGACACGCTGTCGAACGGCCGCGTGAGCTCGCGGGCCGGTACGCCGCAGGCGATCGCCGCATTGAAGAGCCGGGCGCCGTCCAGGTGATAGGCCAGTCCGTTCGCACGGGCGAAATCGCCGGCCTTCGCCAGGTAGTCGAGCGGCAGCGGACGCCCGTGCCAGGTGTTCTCGAGCGCGAGCAGCCTCGTGCGGGCGAAGTGCGGGTCGCCGAGCGGTTTCACCGCCGCGGCGAGCGCGTCCAGCGGCAGCGTGCCGTCCACCGCATGCGGTATCGGCTGCGGCTGGATCGAGCCCAGCACCGCGGCGCCGCCGCCTTCGTACTTGTAGGTGTGCGCGTCGGCACCGACCAGGTATTCGTCGCCGCGCTCGCAATGGGCCATCAGCGCCAGCAGGTTGGACTGTGTGCCGCTGGGCACGAACAGCCCGGCGGCGAACCCCAGTTCGGCAGCCAGGCGCGCCTGCAGCGCGTTGACGGTGGGGTCGTCGCCGAACACGTCGTCGCCGACCTCGGCGCGCAGGCCGGCCTCGCGCATCGCCGCGGTCGGGCGGGTGACGGTGTCGCTGCGCAGGTCGACGAGGTCCATGCCGGCTTCCGGTTCGGGGAAGCCGCATGATGCCACCGGCGTCGCCGCCCGGGGCTGCGGCGCGGGCGGGCCGGCGGGGTCAGCGCATGCGCCGCAGCGTGTCGTCGCGGCGCAGCAGGTGGTGGTAGAGCGACGCGAGGATGTGCAGCCCGATCACCCAGTAGAAGACGTCGCCGATCGTGCCGTGCAGGTCCTCGAGCGAGTGCGCCAGCGCTTCGTCGGGGGCCAGCAGCGCCGGCAGCACGGCATCCACGAACGGCAGCATCACCTCCTTGCCGTCCGCCCAGGCCGTGGCCAGGCCCAGCAGCGGCTGCACCAGCAGGAACGCGTACAGCGCCAGGTGCAGCGCCTTCGCCGGCCACGCCTGCCAGGCCGGCAGCGGCGGCGTGATCGGCGGCGCGCCGTGGCGCAGGCGCAGCAGCACCCGCGGCAGCAGCAGCGCCAGCACCGTCAGGCCCACCCAGAAATGGGTCTGCACCATCAGCGTGCGCGCCAGCGTGCCGCGCTCGAACTCGCCGCGGAACTCGATCGCGGCGTACGCGACGGCGATCAGCAGCGCCACGCCCCAGTGCAGCCAGCGCTGGCCGGGGCGGTAGCGGGACGGCGGAAGGGTGGCCATGGCGGCTCCGGAAGCGGGGTCTGCAATGCAGGGTAATGCACCGGGCCCGCCCCGCCTTGATGCCGGTCAAGCGCATCGCAGGCCATACCGGAACGGGTAGCATTCGCGCATGGCCACGCCGATCACCATCGCCAGCTGGAACGTCAACTCGCTGAACGTGCGCATGCCGCACCTGGCGCAATGGCTGGCGCTGCGCCAGCCCGACATCGTCGCGCTGCAGGAGACCAAGCTCGAGGACCCGCGTTTCCCCGACACCGAGCTGGCCGGCCTCGGCTACCGCAGCGTGTTCTGCGGCCAGAAGACCTACAACGGCGTGGCGATCCTGTCGCGGCTGCCGATGCAGGTGGATTGCGTGACGGCGATCCCCGGCTTCGAGGACGACCAGCGCCGGGTGATCGCCGCCACCGTCGGCGACCTGCGCATCGTCGACCTGTACGTCGTCAACGGCCAGGCCGTGGGCAGCGACAAGTACGCCTACAAGCTGCGCTGGCTCGACGCGGTGCAGGCCTGGCTGGCGGACGAGCTCAAGGCATTCCCGAAGCTGGTGGTGCTGGGCGACTTCAACATCGCTCCGGACGATCGCGACGTGCACGACCCGGCGGTCTGGAACGCCGACAGCATCCACTCCTCCACCGGCGAGCGCGCGGCCCTGCAGCGCCTGCTCGACCTCGGCCTGCACGACAGCTACCGGCTGCTGCACGACGAGGCCGGCCAGTACAGCTGGTGGGACTACCGCATGGGCGCGTTCCGGCGCGGCCTGGGGCTGCGCATCGACCTGGCGCTGGTCAGCGAGGCGCTGAAACCGCGGGTGATCGCCGCCGGCATCGACCGCGAACCGCGCACCTGGGAGCGGCCCAGCGACCACGCGCCCGTGACCGTCACGCTGGATCTCTAGGCTTTTCGCGGGACCTCACGATCCGGCTGCATACGTATGCAGTCCGACCTGGCCGCGCGAGCGACTTCCGGCGCGGTAGCGTGTCCGGACCTGGCCTGGAGCGGACCCCGATGAACCTGAAGATGTCCTGCCGCGCGCTCGCCGCGGCGTCGGTGCTGGCGGCCCTGCCGGCCGTCGCCGCCACCGCCCCGGCGATCGACCACACCCCGGAGCCGTACGTGCGCATCGCGCACCCGGAGTGGACGCGAGACGCGTCGATCTACCAGATCAACACGCGCCAGTTCACCGCCGAGGGCACGTTCCGCGCCGCGCAGGCCCAGCTGCCGCGGCTCAGGGCGCTCGGCGTCGACATCCTGTGGCTGATGCCGGTGCACCCGATCGGCGCCGAGAACCGCAAGGGCACGCTGGGCAGCCCGTACGCGGTGCAGGACTATTTCGCCGTCAATCCCGAATTCGGCACCGTCGAGGACCTGCGCGCGTTCGTCGACGCGGCGCATGCGCAGGGCATGCACGTGATCCTGGACTGGGTGGCCAACCACACCGCCTGGGACAATGCGCTGCGCACGCAGCACCCGGACTGGTACAAGCGCGACTGGAAGGGCGACTTCCGGCCGACGCCGTGGTGGGACTGGACCGACATCATCGAGCTGGACTACCGCCAGCCGGCGCTGCGCGAGTACATGGCGAAGGCGCTGCGCTATTGGGTCGAGGACGTCGGCGTCGACGGCTACCGCGCCGATGTCGCCGGCTTCGTGCCGCTCGATTTCTGGGAGGACGTGCGCGCAGAGCTCGATACGGTCAAGCCGGTCTTCATGCTCGGCGAATGGGAGTCGCGCGACCTGCACGCCGCCGCGTTCGACGCGACCTACGCGTGGAGCTGGTGGGACGCGATGCACAAGATCGCGAAGGGCCAGGCCGACGCCAACGCGCTGCACGGCTATTACAGCTGGAACGAGAACTTCTACCCGAAGGACGCACTGCGGATGGTGTTCACGTCCAACCACGACAAGAACTCGTGGGAAGGCACGGACGCGGAGATCTTCGGCGATGCGTTCCCGGCGGCGCTGGTGCTGTCGGTGGTCGGCGAAGGCATGCCGATGTTCTACAACGGCCAGGAGGCCGGGCTCGACCGGCGGCTGGAATTCTTCGAGAAGGATCCGATCGACTGGAAGGAGCACCCGAACGCCGCGCTGATCCGCGAACTACTGGCGCTGAAGTCGGCGACGCCGGCGCTGGCGAACGGGCCGTGGGGCGCGACGATGGTGCACGTGCCCAGCGATGCCCCCGGAAAGGTGCTCAGCTTCGTGCGCCAGGACGACCGCAGCAAGGTGTTCGCGGTGTTCAACCTGACCCCGGAGGCGCGCACGGCCACCTTCCACGACGGCCCGCATGCCGGCGGATACCGCGAGTTCCGCGGCGGCGACATCACGGTCGCCGAAGACACGGCGATCGCGCTGGGGCCGTGGCAGTACCGCATCTTCGTGCGCCGGGAATGAGCCGGCCGCCGGCCGCCGGCACCCGCGGGCGGTCTCTCAGTCGATGAACTGGCGCTGGAAATCGGCTACCGGCTGTGGCCGGCCGAAGAGGTAGCCCTGCAACTCGTCGCAGCGGAGCAGGCGCAGCAGCTTGGCCTGCTCCTCGTCCTCGACGCCCTCGGCGACGACCCGCAGCCCGAGCGAGTGGGCGAGGCCGATCGTGTTGGTCACCAGCGACAGCGCCTCCGGGCTCTGCGAGATGCCGGAGACGAAGGTGCGGTCGATCTTCAGCGTGTCGCAGGGCAGCCGCGACAGGTAGTTGAGCGACGAATAGCCGGTGCCGTAGTCGTCGATCGCGACGCCGCAGCCGACGTCGCGCAACGACTGCAGCAGGCGGATGCTGCGGGCGATGTCGTCCATGACCAGGCTCTCGGTCAGCTCGACGTCGACGCCGTGGTCCGGGCCGGCGTCGCGCAGCAGCACGACGCTGTCGCGCAGGAAGCCCTCGTCGCGCAGTTCGCGCGCCGACAGGTTGATCGCCAGCCGCAGGCCGTCGTTCCCGCGCCGGCGCCAGTGCGCCGAGATCGCGATCGCCTGCTGCAGCACCCAGCGGCCGACCGGCAGGATCATGCCGGTCTCTTCCAGCAGCGGGATGAAATCCGCCGGCGAGATCAGCCCCCGCTCCGGGTGCCGCCAGCGCAGCAGCGCCTCGGCACCGGTCAGCGTCTGCGTGCGGGCATTGAACTTGGGCTGCAGGAACAGTTCGAACTGCAGCCGCTCGACCGCCACCCGCAGTTCCCGCTCGATGTCCACGCGCTTCTGCGCGCGCGCGCTGAACACCTCGTCGTAGAGCACGACCCGGGTGTCGGTGTTGCGGGCCTCCGACAGCGCCGACATCACGTTGCGCTCGATGGTCTCCGCGTCGGCGCCATGGCCCGGCGCCTGCAGCAGGCCGCAGCGCAGGTCGGCGTAGACACGCTCGCCGTGGATCAGGAACGGCTGCCGGGAGCACTGCTCCAGGAACACGACCATGTTCGCCACCGCCGCCGCGGCGTCCCCGTCGCTGTCGCAGGCCAGCGCGAACGAGTCGTCGGCCGGATGCGCCACCAGCGCCTCCGGGCCGAAATATTCGCGCAGCCGCGCGGCGATCGCCCGCAGCAGGTCGTCGCTGAATTCGCGACCGCGCGAGTCGTTGAAGACATGGAAATTCACCGCGTCGAACAGCGCCACCGTCTGCGGGCCCCGCCGGAGCCGGGCTTCGAGCAGCATGCCGAGCGCGCTGCGGTTCGGCAGACCGGTCAGCGTGTTGTGGTAGGCGAGGTATTCGAGTCGCTCGCTCTTGCGGATGAAGTCGAGCGCATGGTCGATGTCGGCCGTCAGGCGGCGCAGGAGCGTCAGTTCGCCGGCGTCGAACGCACCGGCGTCGCGGCTGTGCAGCACCAGCACGCCCCACGGCTCGCTGCCGAGCGGCAGCGCCACCTTGGCGCAGACCCCCCGGGAGCGCATGTGGTTCGACTCCTCGTTCTCGCCCAGCGTCATCACCACTTCGGCCTTCGACGCCAGCGCGCGCAGGGCCGCGGAATGGCGGGAATCGCCCCGTGCCACCGCGTCCACGACCATCGCCGTGACCCCGGGCTCGCCGTCCGCCGCGACGACGCGCGGCGGATCGGCCTCGACGATGGTGGCCGCGACGAAGTCGCCCTCGCGGGTCGCCAGCGCGCACGTCATCGCCAGCAGCTCGTCGCGATTGCTTGCCCGCAGGACGACGTTGCCGACCGCGCCGAGCACCGCCTGGATGCGGCCCAGCTGCCGGATCTTGTCCTGCTGGGCGATGCGTTCGGTGACATCGCGGTCGACGCCGCGGAAGCCGGTGATCGCGCCGTGCTCGTCGAACACCGGTTGCGCGTTGCTTTCCAGCGTGCGTTCGCTGCCGTCGCGGTGCCGCAGCTTCATCAGCCAGCCGGACCATCCGCGCCGGCTCGCCAGGCATTCGGCGAACCGCGCCTCCACGCCGGCGCGTTCCCCCGGCGGCACCAGGTCCATCGCGTGCCGGCCGACGAGCTCCTCGGCGCGCCAGCCGAGCATGCGTTCGACGCCCGGGTTCGTGTACGTGCGAAGGCCGTCCGCCGACACCTCCCAGATCCAGTCCTCGGTGTGCTCGACGATCGCGCGGAAGCGTTCCTCGCTCTCGCGCAGCGCGCGCTCCGCGTTCAGGCGCGCCGCGCGCTCGCGGGCGCCCTCGATCGCCCGCGCGATCGCCGCCGGCAACCGCGCCAGGTTGTCCTTGAGCACGTAATCGGAGGCACCCCGCCGCAGCGCATCGATCGCCAGCTCCTCGCCGATCGTGCCCGACACGAAGATGAAGGGAACCTCCGGTGCCATCTCGCGGGTGATGTTCAGCGCCTCGCGCCCGCTGAAACCCGGCATCGAGAAGTCGCTGAGCACGATATCGGGGCGCGCATCGGTCAATTGCCGGCGCAGGCCGACTTCATCGGCGACGCGGACCATGTGCAGTTTGCCGGCCCCGCGCAACGCGTGCCGGATCATGTCCGCATCGGGCTGCGAGTCCTCGACCAGCAGGATGCTCAGGGCGTCTTCGGTCATGGGTCAGCCGGGAGCCTGGTTGGCGATCATCCAGTACATGCCGACGCGGGCGATGGTTTCGGCGAAGGCGCCGAAGTCGACGGGCTTGACGATGTAGCTGTTCACGCCCAGCTGGTAGCTCGCGAGCAGGTCGCCTTCCTCGCGCGACGACGTCATCATCACCACGGGGACCGCGCGCAGCGCCGGATCGGCCTTCAGCTCCCGCAGCACTTCCATTCCATCCATGCGCGGCATCTTCAGGTCGAGCAGCACGAGCCGCGGCAACCCGGCGGGCCGTGCGGAAAACGCGCCCTCGCAGCGCAGGAACTCCAGCGCCTCGACGCCGTCGCGCACCCGTTCCATCCGGTTGACGATGCCCTGCTTGCGGAGCGTGCGCAGCGTCATCTCGGCATCGGCATCCGAGTCTTCCACCAGCAGCAGTTCGACGGACTGGTAAGTCATTCGATCTCCCGATCGGGCAAGGCGAAGCTGAAGTGAGCGCCGATTCCCGGTTCGGCCTCTGCGCTGACGGTACCACCGTGTCTAACGACGATTCTGTGAACAATGGCCAGGCCGACGCCGGTACCCTCGAACTCGTCCTGCGCATGCAGGCGCTGGAAAACCCCGAAGAGCTTGTCCGCATACCGGGAGTCGAAGCCGACGCCGTTGTCCTTCACGTGGTAAGTCACGGTATCTTCGTCGCGCACCGCGCTGACCTCGATGCGTGCCTCTGCGCCCTTTCTGGCGCTGTACTTGGCCGCGTTGGAAAGCAGGTTCAGCCAGACCTGGCGCAGCAGCGCGGGGTCGCCGGAGATCGTCGGCAGCGGCGCGAGAACAAACTCCGCCTCGCTGCGCATGTCAACCGCTACTTCCTTCCACGTTTCCTCCGCCAGCAGCGTCATGTCGACCGCCTGCCGCGCCAGCGCCTTCCGTCCGAGGCGCGACAACGACAGCAGGTCGTCGATCAGCTGGCCCATCCGCCGCGAACTGCGGCTGATCGAATCCAGGAAGCGCCGCGGCTCCTCGTCCAGCCGGTCGCCGAGGTCGTCGATCAGCATCCGCGAATAGCCGTCGATATGGCGCAGCGGCGCCCGCAGGTCGTGCGAGACCGAGTAGCTGAAGCTTTCGAGTTCGCCGACCGT
>JAKFCL010000175.1:0-12722 GCA_036676665.1 Arenimonas sp.
TCGAAATACATCTCGAGGTAGCCCGAGCCGTCGCCGGCGTCGAGCAGGAACGGGTTCATCAGCGTGTGCCGCAGGATGACCAGGCGGTCGTCGTCGTCGCCGCCGGCGGCCAGCGTCGCCGGGTCGAGGTCGAGCGAGGCGAGCACGCGCGCGGTGTCGGCCGGGCCGAGCAGTTCCGGCCGCAGCGTCGTCATCGAGCCGAAGAACTCGCGGGCCTGCAGCGGCTGCGACGGGTCGTGGCTGAGGCCACGGTGCAGTTCGCGCACGAAGCGGTTCATCGTCGCCACGTCGCGGTTGCCGACCGGGTTCAGCGCCAGGCAGACCAGGTTGCTGTCGGGTTCGAACGGCACGCGGCAGTGCAGGCGGTCGGCGATGCGGGCGGCGAAACGGTTGGCGGCGGCGCGGAACGCCTCGGTGGCGCGGATGCTTTCGCCGACCACGGCGCCGAAGCCGTCGTGCTGCAGCGGCAGCACCTTGTGGGTGACGTGCACCGACGCGGCGGCGGCGCCGGGCCGGGAACCTTCCGGCGTGTAGCGGCCGAGCTGGCGGTAGCGCTCGAAATAGCCGGCGGCCTCGCCCGGGGCGAACACGTAGTCGGCGTCCTCGGCCAGCAGCGCCATCGCGCGCTGGTCGCGACAGACGAACGCGCCGGCGCCGTACGGCACGTGGCCGAGCTTGTGCGGGTCGACGGTGATCGAGTCCACGCGCGCCAGCGCGGCGATCGCCGCATGCACGGCCGGGGTCGGGAAATCGGCGTATTCCTCGCGCAGGGCCGCCAGCGGCCGCAGTCCGCCGTCGCCGTCGCGGAACAGCGTCGCCAGGTAACCGCCCCAGGCCGCGTCCACGTGCACCGGGAAGCCGAAGCCACGCGCCGTCCAGCGGTCGCGCGCATCGACCAGCGCGTCGACCGGATCGATCGTGCCGAACTCGGTGCTGCCCAGCACGCCGACGGCCAGCAGCACCGAGTCGCCGTTCGCGTGCAGGCCCGCCAGCAGGTCCTCGAGCGCGCCGGCGTCCATGCGCATGCCGTGCTCGGGCACCAGCACCAACTGGTCGCGGCCGAGGCCCAGCAGCTTGACGCCCTTGGACCACGAATAGTGCGCGGTGACGGGCGCCAGCACCTTCGGCACCGGCAACGTCGGGTGCCGCTGCAGGAAACCGGCCAGGCCCAGCGCCTCGATGCGTTCCGAACGCAGCCGCTGCGCCCATGCCGCGCGCTGCGCCGGCGGGCAGGTGGCGAGCCAGGCGTTCCAGCGGCCGAGCAGGGCGATCGTCGCGGCGGGCCCGAGGTCGTATGCGGCGCGGTCGTCGGGTGCGACGTCGAAGCCCGGTGCGGCGGTCGCCCGCAGCGCGACCGGGAATGCCTTCAGCGCCAACGCCAGGCGCAGGGCCTGGAAGTTGGCGAGCGTGCCACCCGACGTGAGGTGGCCGAAGGCGCAGTCGGCCCGGGCCGGATCGTCGACGAAGCCGAACAGGCGGGCGAACTGCAGGCCGACCCGGATCTCCAGGTCGACGGTCACCGGCGCGGCGTCGGCGCTGACGTTGTTCGGGTTGTACGGCAGCGTCAGGAACTGCGCCGCCAGGCCGGGCAGCAGCAGGTCCGACACCATGTGCCCGAGGTAGCGCGGGCTGTGGAAGGGCACCGATTTCTTCAGTGCCGCCGACAGCGTGTGCAGCTCGCGGCGCAGGCGTGCCTCGAAATCGCGGTAGGCCGGCTGCGCCGTCGCCTCGGTCGGGATCGCCGGCGGATCCTCCGGGTGGAAGTTGCGGCGCCAGTACACGTGGTCGCGCAGGAATTCGACGACGAGCTTCTCGAGCAGCGTGTCGTTCTCGCCGTACGGGCCGAGGAACAGCGGATGCATCGCTTCGGACGTCATGACGCCAGCCCCTGCAGCAGGCCCAGCGGATGGTGCGCGCGGGCGATGGAATAGATCGTCGCGTAACAGGCCAGCGCGGCGACGTAGGCGAACGCGCGCTGTCCCGGCTCGCGGGCGCGCTTGAGCGCGAGGCTCCCGAACACGATGTACGCGACCAGCACCGCCAGTTTCACCGACAGCCACGGCACCACGAACGGGTTGAGCTTGAGGGCGGTCAGCAGCATCAGCGCCGCGGTCAGCAGCGTGGTGTCGATCGTGTAGCTCAGCCAGCGCAGCGGTGCCGCCATCGGCCAGCGGGCGCCCGCCAGCACCGCGGCGCCGCGCACCGCGAACAGGCCGCCGCTGGCGATGATCGCGGCGATGTGCACGGCCTTGATCTGCAGGTAGAAGGTGATCATCGCGGGGCCCTCAGCCGGGCCGGCCGTCGACGCGCGGCATCAGGTAGATCCATGCCGAGCGCAGCACCCACGGCAGGAACACCAGCAACCAGCCCGCGGCGGCCGCCAGGAACCAGGGCGCCGGATTCGCCGCCAGTTCCGACAGTGTCCGCAACACCGCCACCAGCTGCATGCCGGCAAAGGCGGTCGCCGCGACTGCGCCCAACTCCAGGGGCCGTCCCGAATGGCCCTGGGTCACCCTCGTCACCATCGCCACCAGCAGGCTTCCGAAGAAACCCACCGACAGCGCATGCACCGGCGCCCGGCCCAGTGCGAACTCCCCTGTCGAGAAGAACCACAGGCTCTGGCCCGCATACAGCGCCATCGCCACCGGCAGCCACGCGTAACCGATGAAGAGAACGCGCAGCAGCGCCGGCGCCGGCCCGCGCGGCCACCAGCGCCACAGGGTGGCCGCCGCCA
Source organism: Arenimonas sp. (assembly GCA_036676665.1). GTDB lineage: Bacteria > Pseudomonadota > Gammaproteobacteria > Xanthomonadales > Xanthomonadaceae > Arenimonas. Next base: position 2,735 of record JAKFCL010000175.1, read on the forward strand.
GCGCCAGCAGCGGCAGGTCGACCAGCCACAGCCACGCGTGCAGGTGCGCCAGCTCGAGCGCGAGGTGGCCGATCCACAGCGGCCAGCACGCGGCCAGCAGCCACAGCGGCCGCCATGCCCGGTAACCGGGCACGGCGTTGGCGGCGAAGAACGGGAACATCCGGTGCGCGACCGTGCAGTACACCGGCACCAGCAGGCCGAAGCCGCCGATCTTCAGCATCGCGAACGCCAGCTTCGCGTTCCCGGTGTGCAGGAAGGCCGCGAACGCCACCAGGCCGGCCAGGCCGACCACCAGCGCCGCGAAGCACGACAGCGCATGCCAGTTGGTTTCCTTCGCACGCAGCAGCCAGCCGGCCAGCACGGCCATCGCGGCGACCCAGCCGGCGATCGTGTTGAGCACGCCCAGGTGCAGCAGCAGCGGCGAGGCCATGGCGGCACCCGCCAGCACCAGCACCTGGCCGGCGAGCAGGCCGAGCCCGACCGGCAGGTAGTGCCAGCGGGTAGCCTCCGCCTGCGCCATCCAGCGCGGGAACACCGTCAGCAGGAATCCGAAGATGAAGGTCGGCAGCACCTGGTACTGCATCACGAACGCATGCACCCAGCCCGGCGGCACGCTGGGCACCGGTGCCAGCCCGGCCAGCGACGCGGTCCACCAGGCCATCGCCGCCAGCACGTTGCTGGCGCCGACGAGGAAGAGCAGGCGATGCGGCGCGGCGGCGACGGCGGCGAGCAGGGCGGGGGAGAGGGGCGGGCGGGCGGCGATGTCCATGCGCTCAGGATGGCGGCGCGCGCCGCGGGCCGCCTTGACCCATGTCATCCCCGGAGGCAAAAAAAAGCGGGACCGCGATGCGGTCCCGCTCGAGCCGGCCAACGGGAAGGAGGGCCGGCAATCAGCGCGCGGGTTCCACCGCGCCTTCCGCCGCCGGGTTCCTTTCGCGCGGTGCGATCCAGAGCCGCGCGACGAACCAGGCCAGCGCCAGCGCGCCGACGCTGAACAGCGTGTCGCCCGGCACCCGCATCCACACCAGCATCTCGATGATGGGCTGCTGCATGAACTCCGCCGAGCGAGCGAACCAGTAGCCTTCGCCGATCGCCGCGTTGAGCTGCAGGATGCCGATCGGCAGCAGGGTGAACAGCGCCATGCCGCTCAGGCCGATGTTCAGCGACCAGAACGCGGTGCGCAGCGGCGCCTCCGGCCAGATCGCGTCCGGCTTGAGGCCGCGCAGGCAGAACAGCATCAGGCCGATGCCGAGCATGCCGTACACGCCGAACAGCGCGGTATGGCCGTGCAGCGGAGTCAGGTTCAGGCCCTGCATGTAGTACAGCGGCAGCGGCGGGTTGATCAGGAAGCCGAACAGGCCGGCGCCCACCAGGTTCCAGAACGACACTGCCAGGAAGAACAGGATCGGCCACTTGTAGCGCTGCATCCACGGCGTGGCGCGGCCCATCTTGAACGTCTGGTAGCCCTCGAAGCCCAGGTAGGCCAGCGGCACCACTTCCAGCGCCGAGAACGACGCGCCCAGGGCGATCACCGCGGTCGGCGTGCCGGTGAAGTACAGGTGGTGCAGCGTGCCGAGCACGCCGCCGGCCATGAACACGATGGTGGCGAACAGCACCGCCACCGTCGCCGTGATCGTGCGGACCAGGCCCAGCTTGGTGAACAGGAAGGCGATCACCGCGGTGGCGAAGACCTCGAAGAACCCTTCGACCCACAGGTGCACGACCCACCAGCGCCAGTATTCGACCATCGACAGGTGCGTGTGCTCGCCCCACATCAGGCCGGCGCCGTAGAACAGGCCGATCGCGACGGTGGACAGGAACAGCAGCGTGGTGATCGAGCGCGACTCGCCGCCGGCCTTGATCGCCGGCACCAGGCAGCGGCCCACCAGCGTCAGCCAGATGCCGAGGCCCAGGAACAGGAACCACTGCCAGAAGCGGCCCAGGTCGACGTATTCCCAGCCCTGGTGGCCCCACCAGAAGTTGTTCTCGAGGCCGAGCTTCTGCATCACCGCGAACCACTGGCCGGCGAACGAACCGACGACGATGATGATCAGGCAGACCCAGAGCACGTGCACGCCGAGCGCCTGGAACTTCGGCTCATGGCCGGAGATCGCCGGCCCGATGTACAGGCCCATGCCCAGCCACGCGGTGGCGATCCAAAGCACCGCCAGCTGCGTGTGCCAGGTGCGCGTCAGCGAATACGGCAGGATCTCCGACAGCGCGAAGCCGTAGGCCTCCTGGCCTTCCACCTGGTAGTGCGCGGTGATCGCGCCGAGCAGGATCTGCACCAGGAACAGCGCGATGACGACCCAGAAGTATTTCGCGGTGGCCTTCATCGACGGGGTCACGACCACCTTCGCCAGCGGGTCCGCGGCCGGCAGCACCGGACGGTCCTCGCTGTCGTGGCTGACCGCGTGGTGCCAGCCGAGCAGGGCGATGCCGGCGATCAGGAACAGCACGCTGAACACCGACCAGATCAGCAGGTTCGGCGGCGGCACGTTGCCCACCAGCGGATCGTGCGGCCAGTTGTTGGTATAGGTGATCTCCTTGTCCGGGCGCTGGGTCACGGCCGTCCAGGCGGTCCACCAGTAGAACGCCGTCATCTGCCGGCGGTGCTCGGCGTCCGGCACGGTGTCGTCGCGCATCGCGTAGGCCTCGCGCAGCGACTTGGTGGTCGGGTCGTTGCTGAAAAGGCTCTGGTAGTGCGCCGAGACATTGGCGATCGCCAGCAGGCGGTCGCCGTCGATGGTGATCGTGCCGTCCTTCTCGTCGAAGGTGTTCGTGCGCAGCATCCGCTGCACCCGCGCCTGCAGGGCCGCCTGCTGTTCCGGGCTGGCCGACGCGTAGTCGGGCGCCGAGTATTCGACCCGGGCCCAGCGGTCGAGCAGGTCGACGGCTTCGCGGTGCAGCCAGTCGGCGGTCCAGTCCGGCGCGACGTAGCCGCCGTGGCCCCAGATCGAGCCCAGCTGCTGCCCGCCGATGGACTGCCAGACCTGGCGACCGGTCTGGATGTCCTCGCGGGTGAACACCACCTCGCCCGAGGTCGTGACGACCTGCTCGGGAATCGGCGGCATCACGCGGTGGATCTCGCCGCCGACCCACAGCAGGACGGAGAACGAGATGGCGAGGAGGGCGGCGAGTGCGGCCCAGAGTTTGCGGGTGGTGCTCATGACGACAGGCTCCGTTGTCGGATGCCGCCATCGTCCTCCCGGGCGCCGGGGTCGACCCTGACTTAGGTCAAGTCGGGAAGGGGCCGGCCCCGGACCGCGGGGTCAATCGCGCAGCACCGGGTGGGCCAGGTCGTGCAGCCGGCCCTTGTCGGTGATCTCGAGTTCGCGGCGGTCGACCGCGATCAGCCCCTCGGACTGGAACCGGCGCAGCACCCGGCTGACGGTTTCCGGGGCCAGCCGCAGGTAGTTGGCGATGTCGGTGCGGGTCATCGTCAGGTGCAGGCGGGTGGCGGAGAAGCCGCGCACCTCGAAGCGCCGCGACAGCGACACCAGGAACGCCGCCATGCGCTGGTCGGCGTTGAAGTCGCCCGACAGCAGCGCCGCCTTGCCGATGTCCTGGCTCAGCAGCCGGAACAGCTGCGTCTGCAGGCCCGGCATCCTCGTCGCCAGCAGCGCCATCTTCGGGAACGAGAACCGGCACAGCATCACCGTGTCCAGCGCCACCGCGTTGCACGGGTAGCGGGCCTGGTGGATCGCACTCAGGCCGATGATCTCGCCCGGCAGGTGGAAGCCCAGCACTTGCTCGCGGCCCTCGGAATCGAGCACATAGGTCTTGACGGTGCCGGCACGCACCGCCGCGATCGCATTGAACTCGTCGCCCTCGCGGTAGACGTGGGCGCCCTCGGCGAGCGGCCCGACATGCTCCACGAGCACGTGCAGCTCGGCCAGCGCGGTCTTGTCGTAACCCTGCGACAGGCACGCTTCGGAGAACGCGCAGGTGCTGCAGAACCGCAGTTCGTCGCCGTCGTCGGCGATGCCGCCGGTGCGGACGCGGCGCATCGGGGCGCTCATCGCCGCCTCCGGGCGCTCAGATCGCCTTGGAGAAACGGACCGGGGCGTCGTCCGCCTGGTGCAGGTAGTGATCGAAACATGCGGCGATGATACGCAGCAGCAGCCGGCCCCGCGACGTCGCGGTGATCCGGTCGGCCCCGACCTCGACCAGGCCGTCGGCCACCAGGGGCTCCAGGCGGGCCAGGTCCGGCGCGAAATAGGTCGCGAAGTCGATGTCGTGGCGCTGCTCGATCTCGGCGATGTCCACCGCCGCCCGGCACATCAGCTGCTGGATCACGTCGGCGCGCAGCAGGTCGTCGGCGTCCAGGGTCATGCCGCGCCAGGTCGGCAGGCGGCCGGCGTCGATCGCGATCTCCCACGACGGCAGGTCGCGCGGGTTCTGGTAGTAGGCGTCGGCGATCTTGCCGATCGCGCTGACGCCCATGCCGATCAGGTCGCAGTCGGCGTGGGTCGTGTAGCCCATGAAGTTGCGATGCAGGCCGCCGCGTTCCTGCGCCACGGCCAGGTCGTCGCCCGGCAGCGCGAAATGGTCCATGCCGATGTAGCGGTAGCCGGCCTCGGACAGTTTGGCGATCGCCAGCTGCAGCAGCGCCAGCTTCGCTTCCGGTTCCGGCAGCAGCGTCTCGTCGAGCTGCTTCTGCGGGCGGAACAGCTGCGGCATGTGCGCGTAGCCGTAGATCGCCAGGCGGTCGGGACGCGCTTCCAGCACGGTGTCCAGGGTGCGGCCGAAGCCTTCCTGGGTCTGCAGCGGCAGGCCGTAGATCAGGTCGACGTTGACCGAGCGGAAGCCATGCCGGCGGCAGTCGTCGATCACCGCGCGGGTTTCCGCGACGGACTGGATGCGGTTCACCGCCGCCTGCACCGCCGGGTCGAAGTCCTGCACGCCGAGGCTGGCGCGGTTGAAGCCCATGAAGGCCAGCGCCTCGATGTCGCCGGCGGCGACGAAGCGCGGGTCGAGTTCGATCGAGAAGTCGCGCGAGGGCGACGAGCTGAAGCGGAAATGGGTGTCGAGCGACTCCAGGTACTCGCCGATCTGCCCCGGGGTGAAGAAGTTCGGGGTGCCGCCGCCCAGGTGGATCTGGATGACCTCGCGGTCGCGGTCGAACAGCGGTCCGAGCATCGCCGCCTCGCGCACCAGCCGCTGCAGGTAAGGCGCGGCGCGGGCCTTGTCGCGGGTGATGATGCGGTTGCAGCCGCAGTAGAAGCACGGGCTGAAGCAGAACGGCACGTGCGCGTAGATCGACAGCCGGCGCGGGATCGGGTCGTCGTTGCTGGCGCGGGCGGCGCGCACGAGGTCGGCCTCGCCGAAGCCCGCCCTGAACTGCGGCGCGGTCGGATACGACGTGTAGCGCGGGCCGGGCCGGTCGTAGCGGCGCAGCAGGTCGGCATCGAAGGGAGGAATCGCGTTCATGGCCCGTAAGCTAGCCGGCGGGCCGGCATGAAGCCTTGATCCGGGTCAAGTCCGGCCGTCGCCCCGGCCGGGGTTCAGATCCAGCGCGAGCGCCGCAGCAGCACGAACAGGCCCACCACCACGACGACCGTGACGCCGATCAGCACCGGGTAGCTCCAGCGGCCGGCCAGTTCCGGCATGTGCCTGAAGTTCATGCCGTACCAGCTGGCGATCAGCGTCGGCGCCGCCAGCAGGCCGGCCCAGCCGGCGAGGCGCTTGACCACCTCGCCCTGGGCGACGGTCACCAGCGCCAGGTTCACCGACATCGCCGCGGTCAGCATCTCGCGCAGGGTGTCGACCGCGTCGTTGACGCGCTGGGTGTGGTCGTAGACGTCGCGGAAGTAGAGCCGCATCTCCTCGCCGACCAGTTGCGTGTGCACGCGCGTGAGCTGGCCGGTGATGTCCTGCAGCGGCGACACGGCCAGCCGCATCCGGGTCAGTTCGCGCTTGAGGTCGTACAGGCGCTGCACGGTGGCGCGCTGGAAGGTTTCGGCGAAGATGTCCTTCTCGAGCGCGTTGAGCTGTTCGCGGAACTCGTCGACGATCGGCATGTAGTTGTCGACGATGAAGTCCATCACCGCGTACAACCCGTAGCTCGGGCCCAGCGCCAGGAACTCGCGTTCGCGCTCGGCCCGCGCCCGCACCGGCGAATACGACAGCGAGGCGCCGTGCCGCAGCGTCACCAGGAAGCGCGGGCCCATGAAGATGTGGGTCTCGCCGAACGCGATCCGGCCGTCCACCAGCTGCGCCGTGTGGGCGACGATGAAGAGCGAATCGCCGTACGCCTCGATCTTCGGCCGCTGGTGGGCGTTGCGGGCGTCCTCGACCGACAGGTCGTGCAGGTCGAACTCCTCCTGCAGCTTGTCGAGCAGCGTGTGGTCGGGGTTGAACAGGCCGACCCAGACGAAGCTGCCGTCGTCGACCGCCAGCACGTCGCTGATCTCGTCCAGCGAGAGGTCGCGGCGGGTACCGTCGCGCGAATACGCGATGCAGTTGACGACGCACTGGGGTTTTGCCGGCACGACGGCGGAGGCAGGCGCGGCAACGGGCGCGGCAGCGGGATCGGGAGCGGTCATGGTCGATGCACCGGTGGAAGCAGCTTCTAGCTTATAGCTTCTACGTGGTAGTACGGCCCCGGTTCCCGCCGGCTCCTCGCTCTACTGCCACGTAGAAGCTGGAAGCTGGGAGCTAGGAGATCGAAGGCTTCCCGGGCGGATCCAGCGCCCGCAGCAGCGCCCAGTGCAGCGGCAGCAGCAGCAGGACCCACTCGACGTTCTGCTGGCGCACGAACGGCAGGAACTGCGCGAACCCCGCCAGCGCGGCCGCACCGGCGACGATCCACAGCAGCGTGCGGAACCGCGGCGAGGACGGCCGCCCGCGCAGGCGCGCCCACGCGCCGGGCAGCAGCGCCAGCGCGAGCGGGTTGAGCAGCAGCAGGTTCAGGTTGGCATGGCCGGCGACATGCGAGGTGCCGAACCAGATGAACAGCATCGTCGCGCCCGCGAGCCCTGCCACGAGCCAGAACAGCCCGGCGGCAGCCGCGAGCACGCGCGGCGCCCGCCGTGCGGTCGCCAGCACGGCGATCGCCAGCAGCAGCCCGGCCACCAGCGCCGCACCGCGCAGGCGCGGCGCTTCCGCCGGCGGCTGGCCGATCCGGTGCGGCAGCAGCCGCTCCTCGGCGACCACCAGCGGCCGGCCGTCGGCCAGCTTGACCTCGCGCAGGGCATCCCGCAGGCGCATCGGGACGAAGGCCTCGTCCCAGCGCGACAGCGGCCGGTCGGCGAACGCGCCCAGGCCCAGGTGGAAGCCGATCGCCATCCACGGTGCCGGCGCCGCCAGCCGGACCGACTCGGTGCGATAGGTATTGCCCAGCGAGCGGGCGTCGAGCTGGGGGCGCATCGTCCCCGACAGCGCCTCGTCGATCGCGTCGCGCACCTTCGTCGAGCAGTTGGCGGTGTAGTAGTCGTAGCGGTAGCGGGCGTTGTCGCCGTTGGCGTCGGCGTGCAGGCGCGCGGCGAGCGCCGCAACCGCGTCCGGCGGCAGGTCGAGCCATTGCACGACCGCGCCGCGGCCGACGGCCTCGTAGTAGGCGAGATCCCGGTGAAGCGGCAGTTCCACCAGCCAGTACCTCATCTCGCCGTGGATGAAGCGGGCGAAGAACGCCGGCTCGTCCATGTCGAAGTAGCCGTAGTTGTAGGCGGTGCGCGTGCCGGTGCGGGGGTCGTCGACGACGATGGCGTTGTGGCCGAAGCGCTCGAAGAAGATCTCGCCCGGCTCCATCGTCACGATGCCGATCCGCGGCGTGGCCGCCGCGGCGCCCGCCCATGCCAGAGCCAGCAGCATCAGCCCCAGCGCCAGGAGGAGGGCGCGCGGGCGCCGACCCTCAGTCCGCGGCATGCACGCTGACGACGAAGGTATGAACGCGGCGGCGATCGGCGCGGCCGACGCGGAAGTGGAAGCGGCCGAGCGCCAGTTCCTCGCCGGCTTCCGGCAGGTGGCCGATCGCCGAGGTGACGAAACCGCCGATCGTGTCGTATTCGTCGTCGAGGAAATCGGCGCCGAACTGTTCGTTGAAGTCGGCGATCGGCGTCAGCGCGTCGACCATGAACTGGCCGTCGGCCTGGGCGGCGATCAGCGTCGCCTCGTCGGCGTCGTCGTGCTCGTCGTCGATCTCGCCGACGATCTGCTCGAGCACGTCCTCGATCGTCACCAGCCCGGCGACGCCGCCGTGTTCGTCGACGACGATCGCCATGTGGTTGCGCGACAGCCGGAATTCCTTCAGCAGCACGTTCAGGCGCTTGGATTCCGGGATCAGCACCGCCGGGCGCAGCAGCTCGCGCACGCTGCCGGGGCCGCCGTCGCTGACCATGCCGCGCAGCAGGTCCTTCGCCAGCAGGATGCCGAGGATCTCGTCGCGGTCCTCGCCGTGCACCGGGAACCGGGAGTGGCCCGATTCGACCACCATCTTCATCAGGTCGAGGAACTTCTCGTGCACCGGCAGCGACACCATCTGCGAGCGCGGCACCATGATGTCGCCCACCTGCTGTTCGGACACCGACAGGGCACCCTCGAGCATCTTCAGCGTGTCGGCGCCGAGCAGGCCGTTGGCCTGGGCATCGCGGAGGATCTCGACGAGGTCGTCGCGGGTCTGCGGTTCGCCGGAAAAGGCCAGGCTCAGGCGTTCGAGCCACGAGCGGCGTTCCGGAGCGGTGGTACTTGGGGAGTCCTCGGACATTGCGGGGGGCATTGGCGCCTGGGGGCGGGAACCGGATTCTAACCGGGTCATGTGTAAAACCGGGGTCGGACGCCTAGTACGGGTCGGCGACGCCCAGGTCGGCCAGGATCTCGCGCTCCAGGCGTTCCATCGCCTCGGCCTCGCGCTCGTCGTCGTGGTCCAGGCCGAGCAGGTGCAGCACGCCATGCACGGTCAGGTGGGCGTAGTGGGCGTTCAGGGGCTTGCCCTGTTCGGCCGCCTCCTTCGCCACCACCGGCGCGCAGATGACCAGGTCGCCCAGCAGCGGCAGGTTCACCCCTTCGGGCAGTTCGGCCGGGAAGCTGAGCACGTTGGTCGGATAGTCCTTGCCGCGGTAATGCCGGTTCAGCGACCGGCCTTCCTTGGTGTCGACCAGGCGGATGGCCAGGTCGGCCCGCAGGATCCGGCCCTGCGCCGCCGCGGCGGCCCACTTGCGGAAGCTCGCCGCCGCCGGCAGCCCGGCCCGGGGCAGGCCATAGCTCACCGAGACGTCCAGTTGCACGGGGCCCTTGGTCATTCCTGCGATTCCTTGCCGTCGCGCGCATCGTAGGCACGCACGATGCGCGCCACCAGCGGGTGGCGGACGACATCGTGGGCGGTGAAGAACGTGAAGCTGAGACCCTCGGTGCCGCGCAGCACGTCGATCGCGTCGCGCAGCCCGGACTTCTGGTGCTTGGGCAGGTCGATCTGGCTCAGGTCGCCGGTGACCACCGCGGTCGAGCCGAAGCCGATGCGGGTCAGGAACATCTTCATCTGCTCGATCGAGGTGTTCTGCGCCTCGTCGAGGATCACGAACGCGTCGTTCAGCGTTCGGCCGCGCATGTACGCCAGCGGCGCGATCTCGATGACGTTGCGCTCCAGCAGCTTGGCGACCTTCTCGACGCCGAGCATCTCGTACAGCGCGTCGTACAGCGGCCGCAGGTACGGGTCGACCTTCTGGCTCAGGTCGCCGGGCAGGAAACCGAGCTTCTCGCCGGCCTCCACCGCCGGGCGCACCAGCAGCAGGCGCTGGACGCGGCTTTCGTTGAGCGCCTCGACGGCCATCGCCACCGCCAGGAACGTCTTGCCGGTGCCGGCGGGCCCGACGCCGAAATTGATGTCGTGGGTGGCGATCGCGTGCAGGTACTTCTGCTGGTTGGCGCCGCGGCCGCGGACGGTGCCGCGCTTGACCTTGATCGACACGTCCTGGGGCTCGAAGCCGCCGCCGGCGACGTCGTCGAGGTTGGCGGCGCCGAGCCGGGCGTGGATCTTGTGCGGGTCGAG
>JAKFCL010000176.1:0-7532 GCA_036676665.1 Arenimonas sp.
TCCGCAAGGACGGCTCGCGGTTCTGGGCCAACGTGGTGATCACCGCGGTGCACGATGAGAGCGGATTGCTGCGCGGGTTCGCGAAGGTGACGCGCGACATGACCGAGCGCCGGCGGATGGAGTCGCTGGAGTCGGACAACAAGCAGATGAGCCAGTTCGTGGCGATGCTGGCGCACGAGCTGCGCAACCCGCTGGCGCCGATCCTGATGGCGGCGTCGGCCGCGCGCCTGCAGTCCCACGACGCCGAAAAGGCGGCCTGGGCGCTGGGCATCATCGAGCGGCAGGCACGGCACCTGAGCCGGCTGGTGGACGACCTGCTCGACGTCAGCCGCATCAGCCGCGGCGACGTGCGCCTGGAACAACGGCGCATGCGCCTGGCGGACGCGATCGAACGCGCCGTCGAGACGATGCTGCCGGCGTTCGAGCAGCGCGGGCAGACGCTCGACGTGCAGTTCCGTGCCGATCCGATCGTGCGCGGAGACGTCGTGCGCCTGTCGCAGGTCGTCGCGAACCTCCTGGGCAACGCCAGCAAGTACAGCGCGGCGGGCGCCCGGGTCGAACTGGTGCTGGAGTCGGACGGCACGTCGGCGAACGTCAGCGTCACCGACAACGGCATGGGCATCGACCCGATGGTGCTGCCCTACATCTTCGAACTGTTCACCCAGGACCGGCAGAACATCGACCGCGCCAAGGGCGGCCTCGGCCTCGGCCTGCCGATCGCCCGCCGCATCGTCGAACTGCACGAAGGCCGGTTGATGGGCCAGAGCGCCGGCCCCGGCTGCGGCAGCCGCTTCGAGTTCGTGCTGCCGGCGCTGGACGTCGCCGATACCGACGACGGGCTGACGGTGCTGGTGGTCGACGACAACGTCGATGCCGCGCAGATCCTGCGCGAGGTGGTCGAGATGTGCGGGCATCGGCCGGTGACCGCCTACGACGGCGAAGTCGCGCTGGCGCTCGCGCGGTCCGAGCAGCCCGACGTGGCCCTGCTCGACATCGGCCTGCCCGGGATGAACGGCTACGAGCTGGCGCGCGCGCTGCGTTCCGAGCCGGGGCTGGAAGGCATGACGCTGGTGGCGATTTCCGGCTACGCGACCGCCGAGGACCGCAAGCGTTCGGCCGACGCCGGCTTCGACGTGCACCTGGCCAAGCCGCTGGCCCTGGATGCGCTGCTGGCCGCGGTGCCGGCGCTGCGGCCGGCGGCGAAGGCCGGCGTCGCCTGACCGCGGCGCGGGCGCCGGCCGGCGGACTCGCCGGCCGTCCCTGCGTCAGTCGGCGCGATCCTGGATTTCCTCGACGCCGGCGTGGTTGGCGCAGTGCGCGCAGCAGAAGAAGCGCCCGTCGCTTTCCGAGCCGTGGCCGATGATCCGGCAGCCGCAGCGGGCGCAGGTCGGCGCCAGCGCGTGGATCGCGCATTCGAAGCAGTCGAACGTGCCGGTGCGGCCGCCCGAGGTGATCGTGAACGCCTTGTCGTAATCGTTGCCGCAGACTTCGCAGATTCCCATGGTCGCGCTCCGGTTCGACGCCCGCCGTCGTGCGGGCCACGACACAGCGTGCCGCCGCCGCGGTGACAGCGATGTGTGGCGGCCGCGGGGATCACGGGCCGGTGACGGTGCCGGCGGCACGCTCTTCCGCCCGACCGGGTCCGTTGCAGGAGCGCCATGGCCGTTTCCCCCGATGCCGCCGATGCCGGCGCACCGCGCCGCGAAGTGCCGGTGGCGCCGCCGGCGGTGCTCGCGCGGCTGTTCGACGCCCGCGGCGAGCAGCGCGAGGTGGAGGTTTCCGAGCTGCCGACCCTCGTGCCCGACGACAAGCAGATGCTGTGGGTGGACGTGCAGGGCGACGACCCGAGCCTGCTCGAGGACGTGCGGCGGGCGCTGAAGCTGCCGGCGCCGGCCTTCCCGAGCCAGGGTTCGCAGCCGGCGGTGCTCGACCTCGGCGCGCACTTCGCCGTGCGCGTGGTCGCCGTGCGGCCGGCCAACGGCCACGGCTTCGAGGGCGACGTGCTGGACGTGCTGGCCGGCGCCAACCTCGTGGTCACCGTCCACCGCGCCCCGATCGCCTTCGTCGACGCGCTGCGCGCCCGCGAGCACGCGCAGTCGGACCTCGGGGTGCTCAGTTCGGAAAGTTTCGCCGCGGTGGTGCTCGACAACCACCTGACGACCTATTTCGACGCGGTGTCGGGCTTCGAGGCGGCGGTGGAGCGGCTCGAGCTGGAGATCTTCGACGACCGCCATCTCGGCAGCCTGCCGGAGCTGCGCACGCTGCGCCGCAATGCCTCGCGGCTGCGGCGCATGCTGTCGCCGCACCGGGCGGTGTACGGCGTGCTGTCGCGCCCGGACTTCCGCCCGCGCGAGGGCGCCACCACCGACCGCCACTTCGGCGCGCTCGACGTGCGCTTCGAGCGGGCGATGGACATGGTGGAGAACTGCCGCGACCTGGTGATGGGCAGCTTCGACCTCTTCAGCAACCAGACGGCGCTGCGCACCAACCAGTCGATGAAGGTGCTGACGTTCGCGACGGTGGTGCTGGGCATCCTCGCCGTCGTCGGCGGCGCGCTGGGCATGAACTTCCAGGCGAAATTCTTCGAGGCCGAGAACGGCTTCTGGCTGGCGGTCGGCGGGCTGGTGCTCCTGGCGCTGGTGGCGTTGCTGGTCGGGCGCTGGCGCCGCTGGTTCTGAGGGCTCAGGGTCCGGTGTCGGTGTGCCGCGCGGTCATCGGCTTGGACTGCGGCGAATCCTTCTCCCGCAGCCAGATCGACAGCAGGCACAGGGCGATCACCGACAGGAATTCGCTCTGCCAGTTCTGGAACGACTCGAACCAGAAACCGGCGTCGCCCAGGTAGTCGGCCATCGGCGTCACCGCGTCGCCGTGCTGGCGTTGCTGCTCGGCGTGGTCGCGCCAGCTGGCGACGAAATGCGCCGCCGCCGACAGCACGAACAGCAGGAACAGCGCCGCCGACAGCGAATGCGCGTACAGCGCCTTCCAGATGCCGCCGCGGCGCATCGGCCACGGCTGCTCGGCCAGCGGCACCGGCGGGGGCGGGGCTTCCTCTTCCGGATCGAGCTTGCGCGATTCCGACGCCCCGCGCTGGCGCAGCCAGACGGTCAGCAGCACGAACAGGCCCATCTGCAGGAATTCGCTTTCCCAGTTCTCGAACAGCGTCGACTGGAACTGGGCATCGCCCAGGTAGGCGACCACCGAGCGCGCGGGCAGCCCGTGGTCGAGCCGCTCCAGATTGTCCTGGGCATTGCCGGAGAGAGCGTGGCCGACCAGCGAGGCCAGCGTCAGCAGCGCGAACACCAGTACCAGCCCATTGCGGTACAGGAAGCCGTGTTCGCGCGCGGACGCGGCCACGGTCACGTCATCGCCGACGGTTCTTCGAACGGCAGCAGCTCGGCGCCGGTGGCGGTGACCGAGGAATCGATCAGCGCGATCGATTCCTCGCTGGCGTCGACGACGACGAGGATGCGGCCGGCGGCGATCTCGTCCTCGAACCGGCGGCGGATCGGGTCGGGCAGGGCCGATCCCATCAGCGCCGACGACCAGGTGCCGGCGGCCGCGCCGATCGCGGCGATCGCGGCGGCACCGGCGATCGTGACGCCGAGCGGCGGGATCGCCGCGGCGATCAGCCCCGCGACCAGGCCCATCGTGCCGCCGCCGACCGCGCCCTTGAGCGCCGCCGGCACGAAATCGGTGCTGGCGTTGCGGCGGTCGTCGGGGATCAGTTCCATCTCGATGTCGTTGCGGGCGATCAACGCGATGTCGTCGTCGAGGGCGCCGGCGTGGCGTGCGGCGGTGATCGCGGCGCGGGCTTCGGCGAGGTCGTCGGTGAGGTAGACATGCTTCTTCTTCATGGCGGCGTCCTGCGCGTGGGCATCCGGTTTTCATTGTCGATGCGCTGCCGTGAACGGGTCGTCGCCACGCCACGCCTAACCGCCGGCTGAACCCGGTGCGCGCGCCGCTGCCTTCGTCACCCGGCCTTGGCTGCCGGCGTGCACGAAATATCCCCACCACCCAGGCCGCCGCGGAGATCGCGATGAACCTCGACCAGCCGTCGTTTTCCGACCACGAATCCCGTCCTGCCGCCGGTCGGCACGACGACATGCTCGCGTCGCGGCGGCTCGCCGGCGCCGTCGATGCCTGCCTGCCGTTCAGCGGCATGACCACCGTGCCGGCCGCGTACGACCGTTTCGCGCGCGCGCATTTCCATCGTTCGCCGCTGAAGGCGGTGAGCTGGCCCGATGCGTGCCCGGCCTATGCGCTGGCCTGGCTGACGCATGCCGCCTACGGGCCCGATCCGGACGCCGCGGGCGAGTGCGAGCTGCAGCTGCAGTGGCAGGACCTGCAGGGGCTGTCGAACCTGCAGTGGCACGAGGCGCGGGCGATCCTGCGCGACGCGTGGGCCTGGCTGTCGCGGCACGAACACGACGCCGGACTGGCCGGAGCCGCGTGATGGACGCCGACCGGCGCATCGACGCGCAGCTGGCGCTGGCGATGGACGAACTGCTGACGCTGGCGAGCCTGTGCGCCATCCACGGGCGGCCGGAACTGGCGCTCGCCGCCAGCGCCGCGCTCGACCGGCTGCTGGGGTTCGGCGCCGCGCCGACGGACCTGCCCGGCGGCGACCCGCTGCCGGACCTTCCCGGGGGCGAGCGACATGCCCAGCACTAGGCCCGAGCTGGACGTGTGCGACGACAGCTCCGCGCTCGACGTCGCGCTCGAGGACACGTTCCCGGCGAGCGATCCGCCGGCGGCGACGAGCTTCACCCCGCCAGCCGGCAGCGTCGACGCCGGCGAGGACCGGATCACCGCGTACGTCGTCGTCGGTCGCGCCTGCGCCGACAAGCCGGTGGAGCAGTGGCGCAGCTGCGGCCAGGGTCGTTGGGTGACGCCCAACGTGCCGGCGCTGTTCGCCTCGCTGAGCCCGGCGACCGCGCTGCTCGAAGCGCTGGTGAACCAGGACCTGGCCGGGACCCCGGACGGGCTGGTGCTGGTCGGGCTGTCCCTGCCGGCCGGGCGCATGCTGCGCCTGGACACGCCGCCGGAGAACTGGCGCGAGCGGCCCTATCGCGCCGAGGTGCGCCGCTGCGGCGACCGCTGGGCCCTCGAGCACCAGTCGCTGGCGCTGCGCGTGCCCAGCGCGCTGTGCCCGGGCGAGCACAACGTGCTGATCAACGTGCTGCACCCGGATTTCGCCTGCCTGGAACGCGGCGAGCCCGAACCGCTGGACATCGACCCGCGCCTGCGTCGGTCCTGACGACGCGTCGCGACCGGCGGGAGAAGATCCCCACCGGATCCCAGGAGAGTGGACCCGGCGGGGATCGGGCGTTCCGGCGGCGGGAGGTCCTGAGCGCGAAACCGCCCGGCCGACCGGAAAACGCGCGGCGGACGCCCGGGCTCAGTAGCCCAGGCTGTCCTTGAGGGCGGCGATCGCCTCGGCGTGCGAACGCAGCGTCGACAGCGCCTCCGACGCCGCCGACCGCACGTCCACTGCCAGCGCCGGACTCGTGCTGGCGCGCTCGAACTTGCCTATCGCGTCGGCGTGGTGGCTTTCCTCGACCAGCAGCCAGGCCGCGTCGAACGCCGTGCCTTCGAGTGCCTGCAGGCGCGCCATTTCCGGATGCTGCGGCTGGCCGCGCGGCTCGGTGGCCGCGTCGGCCTGCTGCATCTTGCGCAGCCGGTCGTTGAGCGCGTCGTGGTCGCGTTCGATGGTTTCCGCGAGCGCCTTGAGCTCATTGGTATCCGAGCGGTCGCGGGCCAGGCGGGCGGAGGCGATCGCCATCTCGCCCGAACGCAGGGCGTCGGCGATGAACACCGCTTCGGGCGTGTCCAGCCGCCGCTGCGGGTCGTCGGGCGGCACCGCGCCGGGATCGGGCAGCGTGACCGGCAGGTTCGACTGCGGCGGCGCGGACGTCGTGTCGGGGGCGATCACGTCCTCGACCACTTCCTCGATCGCCTCGGGATCGGTGACGTCCTGCGCAAGCGCCGGCAGCGCCGCGAACGACACCAGGGTGACCATCGTGAACATCAGGGGGCGCATGTCACGGCTCCCGGTTCGTGGCGGCGTCGCCGGTTCCGCTCTCGTCGACACCGTCGTCGACGCCGTCGTCCCCGATCGCCGCACCGGAGCGGCGGATCGAGGCCTCGACCTCGCCCGGTGCGGCACCGTCCGCGGCATCGGCATCGACGTCGGCATCGCCGGTGCGGCGCGCGAACGTCTGGCCGCCGTAATCGGGATCGCCATAGCTGCGGTCGCCGTAGCCCTGGCCGCTGTAACCCTGGCTGCCGAAATCCTGGTCGCTGAATCCGCCCAGGTCGACCTCGCCGCGGTATTCGCCGCCGCCGCCGAAACTTTCCTGTTCGAACGAGGTGGCGCCTTCGCGGTCGTAAGGCTGCTGGCGCGGCGCGTCGGGCAGCGCGCCCGCTTCGATGGGGGCATCGATCGTGGTCTTGGGCATGTCGGTTCTCCTGTGGTTGCGCAGGAAAACGATGCAATCCCCATGCCACCGCGACGCCGCGGCGACCGGGACGGAACGCATTACCGGCGATGTGCACGCGATGTGCAGGCGCCGGCACGAACACGCCCTGCGCACTGCCGCAGTGGTCGCATGGCGGATCGGACCAGGCCAGGAGGCCCCATGAAAGACCTGAAAGCCAAGAAACAGCGCCCCGCGCAGAAACAGGAGCGGCAACCCGGCCGCCAGGACGAGATGACGCCGGAGCCGCTGACGATCCGCGCCGGCTATCGCGGCAGCGGCAAGCTGCAGGGCAAGCGCGCCTTCATCACCGGCGGCGACAGCGGCATCGGCCGTGCGGTGGCCGTGCATTTCGCCCGGGAAGGCGCCGACATCGCGATCGCCTACCTCGAGGAGGCCGAGGACGCCCGCGAGACGCGCCGGCTGGTCGAAGCCGAGGGGCGCCGCTGCATGCTGCTGGCGACCGACCTGTCCGACAGCGGCGCCTGCGCCGAGGCGGTGCGCGACGTGGTCGCCGAACTGGGCGGCATCGACGTGCTGGTGAACAACATCGCCGAGCAGCACCCGGTGTCGCGGCCGGAACTGCTCAAGCCGCGCTGCATCGAACAGACCTTCCGCACCAACGTGTTCAGCTACTACGAGGTGCTGGTGGCGGCGCTGCCGCACCTGCATCGCGGCGCTTCGGTGATCAACACCGGTTCGGTGACCGGCGCCCGCGGCCACGAGACGCTGCTCGACTACGCCGGCACGAAGGGCGCCATCGCGGCGATGACCAAATCCTTCGCGCAGGCGCTGGCCGAGCGCGGCATCCGCGTCAACGCGGTCGCGCCGGGGCCGGTGTGGACGCCGCTGATCCCGGCCAGCTTCGACGCCGACAAGGTCGCGACCTTCGGCAGCGACACGCTGCTCGGCCGCGCCGGCCAGCCGGCCGAGATCGCGCCGCTGTACGTGCTGCTCGCCGGCGAGGATGGCTCGTTCATCACCGGCCAGGTGCTGCACGTCAACGGCGGCTCGTTCCTGGCCGGCTGACGCGGAGATCCGGCGCCGGGGCCACCG
>JAKFCL010000177.1:0-2517 GCA_036676665.1 Arenimonas sp.
CCGGCGGTGAAGGTGTCTCCGATCGAGATCGTGCCGTGGTTGTGCAGGCCGATCACGTCGCCCGGGTAGGCGGTCTCGACGATCTCGCGGTCGCTGGCCATGAACGTGAGCGCGTTGGCGAGCTTGTGCTCCTTGCCGCTGCGCACGTGGAAGGCCTTCATGCCGCCGTCGTAGCGCCCCGAGCACACGCGCAGGAAGGCGACGCGGTCGCGGTGCTGCGGGTCCATGTTGGCCTGGATCTTGAACACGAAGCCGGAGAACGTCTCCTCGTCCGGCGACACCTCGCGCGAGGTCGTGGCGCGCGGTTTCGGCGACGGTGCATGTTCGACGAAGAAGTCCAGCAGAGGCTGCACGCCGAAATTGTTGACCGCCGAGCCGAAGAACACCGGTGTCTGCCGGCCGGCGAGGTACGCGTCGACATCGAACGGGTGCGACGCACCCTGGACGAGTTCGAGCTCGTCGCGCAGCTCGTCCAGCATCGCCTGGCCGATGCGCTCGGCCAGGCCGGGCGAATCCAGCGACGGGAAGATCGTCGAGTCCTGGCGGGTGAAGTTGCGGCCCTGCTCGTACAGGTGCACCTCGCCCGTCACCAGGTGCACGACGCCCTTCAGGCGCTGGCCCATGCCGATCGGCCAGGTCACCGGCGCGCACGGGATGCCGAGCACGCGCTCGATCTCGTCCAGCAGGTCGATCGGCTCGCGGCCCTCGCGGTCGAGCTTGTTGATGAAGGTCATGATCGGCGTGTCGCGCAGCCGGCAGACTTCCATCAGCTTGATCGTGCGTTCCTCGACGCCCTTGGCGACGTCGATCACCATCAGCGCCGAGTCCACCGCGGTGAGCACGCGGTAGGTGTCCTCGCCGAAGTCGGCGTGGCCCGGGGTGTCGAGCAGGTTGACGATGCGCCCCTCGTACGGAAACTGCATTACCGAGGACGTCACCGAGATGCCGCGTTCCTTCTCCAGCGCCATCCAGTCCGACGTCGCATGGCGCGCGGCCTTGCGGCCCTTCACCGAGCCGGCCATCTGGATCGCGCCGCCGAACAGCAGCAGCTTCTCGGTCAGCGTGGTCTTGCCGGCGTCGGGATGCGAGACGATCGCGAACGTGCGGCGGCGCCGGGTCTGGGTCAGGTGTTCGGACATGGGGCTGGGCCGCGGGTTGCGCGGCGCTCGAATTCGGGAAGGCGGCGATTATACGGCCTGCGGCCGGCCGCCCCGCTTCAGGGGCAGTCGACCCGCAGCCCGAGGGCTGCGGCGATGTCCTTCCAGTCGAACGCGCCGACGCCGGCGTCGTCGTGCGCCGCGTACAGGACTCCGGCCGGGAACCGCTGCGTGCCGGACGCCTGCAGCCAGATCCCGTCGGTCAGCGCGACCTGGTTGCCGGCGAAGCTGCCGACGAAGCCGAGCTGCCGGCGTTCGAACACGTGGAACACCGTGCGGTCGCTCGACTGGTCGGCGGTGATCCAGTAGCCGCTGCCGTCCGGGCAGGCCCACAGCGCGACGCCCTCGGCCTGCGCCTGGAAGTGCTTCGGCGGCAGGTCGCGGCCGGTGTAGGTGCCGTCCATCCGGTATTCGCGCAGCGTCGTGCCGACGCGCACGTCCTCCTCGGCGATCAGCAGCCGGTCGTGCTGCGGGTCGCCGGCGATCGATTCGACCATGCGCAGCGCGCCCGCCTCGGTGGTGTCGCCGAACTGCTGCAGCAGCGTCGCCGCCGGGGCGTCGCCGCCGAGCAGCACGCGATAGCGCTTCACCCGCTGTGCCAGTTCCGCCATCGGCGGCACGGTCTCGGTGCGGTAGTCGGCCATGAAGCTGTCGGTGACCAGCAGTTCCAGCTCGCCCGGCGCGACCTCGTGCAGCCACAGGCCGTACGGGCTGCGCAGCTGGTCGGCGCCGAAAACCGCCACCGGCGCGAAGTCGGGCAGGCGCAGCACCTGCACGCGGTGGTTGTCGCGCTCGACGACGAACGCCAGGTCGGCGTACACGGCGATGCCGTTGGGGCGAAGGAACTGGCCCGGTGCCTCGCCGGTCGCGCCGACGGTGCGCAGCAGCGCGCCGCTGTCGCCGTCGTAGACGACCAGCTGGTTGGTTTCCTTGCCGGTGGCGATCAGCCAGGTCGCGCCATTCGGCGTCGACCACGCGGCCACCGAGTCGATCTCGTGCTGAGGGAGCGGTTCGGTGACGAACGCCTCCGGCACGCGCGTGGCCTCGCCGGCGGTCGGCAGCGGCCGCGTGCTCGAGCGGGACGGGTCGGGGCGCACGCTGGCACACGCGGCCAGCAGCAGGACGAGCACCGGCAGGGCGGCGCGCAACGATCGGGTCGGATTCATGGGGGCAGTATGCGCAGCCGCCCCGTGCGCGTGAAGTCATCGTCTGCCCGGGAAGCCATCGCTTCATCCGCATGAAAGGATTGACACCAACCGGGCGGCTCGGGCACAGTCGGCTCCGCAACACCCATCGAGACCGGCTGAGGGGTAGGCCCGAAGACGCCGGGGCAACCCATGCGGAAGCAATTCCGCATGAA
>JAKFCL010000178.1:0-16960 GCA_036676665.1 Arenimonas sp.
CCGGACGCGGTCAAGCCCGCCCTCGTGCAGGCGCTGTCCCGCCACCTCGGGCTGACCGCCCGCGCGGCCGCCGACCTCCCCGACCTCCTTTCCCCCGATCCGACCCCGACATGAGCGAATCCGCCGGCAAGTCCATCCCGCTGCAGGTGCTGGGTTCGCCGCTGGTCGAGGGGGAAAAGCAGCTGGGCGGCGACAAGATCGGCAAGAGCCCGGTCAAGTTCGACGAATCGGCGCCGATCCTGCGCAAACCCAGCTGGATCCGCGTGCGCATCCCGGCCGGCAACGCGGTCGCCCGGCTCAAGTCCAAGCTGCGCGAGAACCGGCTGGTGACGGTCTGCGAGGAAGCCAGCTGCCCGAACATCCACGAGTGCTTCAACCACGGCACCGCCACCTTCATGATCCTGGGCGAGGTCTGCACCCGCCGCTGCAGTTTCTGCGACGTCGCCCACGGCCGCCCGAAGCCGCCGGACGCCGCCGAGCCGCTCAACCTCGCCCGCACCGTCGCCGACATGGGCCTGCGCTACGTGGTGATCACCTCGGTGGACCGCGACGACCTGCGCGACGGCGGCGCCCAGCATTTCGTCGACTGCATCCGCGAGGCGCGGGCGCTGTCGCCGGCCCTGAAGATCGAGATCCTGACCCCCGATTTCCGCGGCAAGGGCCGCATGGACCGGGCGCTGGAGATCCTCGCCACGAACCCCCCGGACGTGTTCAACCACAACCTGGAAACGGTCCGCGAGCTGTACCCGAACGTGCGTCCCGGCGCCGACTACGACTGGTCGCTGCAGCTGCTGCAGCGCTTCAAGGCCCAGCATCCGGGCGTGCCGACCAAGTCGGGGATCATGCTGGGCCTGGGCGAGACGTGGGACCAGGTCCTCGGCGCGCTGCGCGACCTGCGCGCGCACGATGTCGACATGGTGACGATCGGCCAGTACCTGCAGCCGACGCCGCACCACCACCCGGTGATGCGCTACTGGACGCCCGACGAGTTCAAGGCGCTGGAAACCGCCGGCCTGGCGATGGGCTTCACGCATGTCGCATCCGGCCCGATGGTACGGTCGTCCTACCACGCGGACCGAATGGCGGCTGAAGCGGGTTTCGTCGCCGAGCCAGCCTGAACGCGAGCCGGGGGTACCATCGATCCACCGGTGCCCCAACACCATCGGCACAGGCCCCGACCCGCCACGGGGCGCATGCTGACCCCCTGCTTTCCGGATGCCGCCCCATGCTCAAGCACAAGCTGATCGCCCTCTCCGCCGCCCTCCCGCTGGTGCTGGCCGTCGCCGCCACCGGCGCGCCCGGCACCCCGGCGGCTTCGGCCGCCCTGCAGCCCGACGCCAGCCAGGCGGCGGCCGCGCGGCTCGTGTACGGCATCCTGTCCGACAGCCGCTACGTCTACCGGGCCAAGCCGCTGGACGACAAGCTCTCCGCCGAGATCCACCGCCGTTACCTCGAGGCGCTGGACTCGCAGAAGCTGTTCTTCACCCAGGCCGACATCGCCCGCTTCGAGGCGTTCCGGCTGCAGCACGACGATGCGATCAAGAACCAGGAGCTCGACCCGGCGTTCGTGATCTTCCGCACCTACGTGCAGCGCGTCGACGAGCGCGTCGCGCACGCGAGGAAGCTGCTGCAGAAGCCCTTCGACTTCTCCGCCGACGAGTCCTGGGCCTACAGCCGCGAGGACGCCGCCTGGGCCGCCGGCAGCGCCCAGCTCGACGAGGCGTGGCGCAAGTACGTCAAGAACGACGCGCTGCGCCTGCGCCTGGCCGGCCGCAGCCAGGAAGAAATCCGCACGACGCTGGCCAAGCGCTACGCCGGCATCGGCGAGCGCGTGCACGAGCTGCGCGCCGACGAGGTCTTCGAGACCTTCATGAACGCGTACGCGACCTCGATCGACCCGCACACCAGCTACATGGCGCCGCGCAGCGCCGAGAACTTCAACATGCAGATGCGGCTGTCGCTGGAAGGCATCGGCGCGGTGCTGCAGCGGCAGGAGGAGTTCGTCGTCATCCGCACGATCGTGCCCGGCGGCCCGGCGGGAAGCGCCGGCGAGCTCAAGGTCGGCGACCGCGTGGTCGCGGTCGGCCAGGGCGACAAGGGCCCGATGGTCGACGTGGTCGGCTGGCGGGTGGACGACGTGGTCGAGCTGATCCGCGGCAAGAAGGGCACGAAGGTGCGCCTGGACGTGCTGCCGGCCGACGCCGGCGTCGACGCCAAGCCGCAGCAGATCGCCATCGTCCGCGACACCGTGAAGCTGGAACAGCAGGCCGCCCAGAAGCGCATCATCGAAGTCGGCGACCGTCGCATCGGCATCGTCGAGCTGCCGACGTTCTACCTCGATTTCGAGGCGCGCCGCCGCGGCGATGCCGACGCCCGTTCGGCCACCGCCGACGTCGCCAAGCTGCTGCGCGAGCTGCGCGCGGCCAAGGTCGACGGCGTCGTGGTCGACCTGCGCGACAACGGCGGCGGGTCGCTGCTCGAGGCGGTCGAACTGACCGGCCTGTTCATCGACACCGGCCCGGTGGTGCAGGTGCGCGAAACCGGCGGCCGCGTCAGCGTCGAGGGTGACGACGCCACCGGCGTCGCCTGGGACGGCCCGCTCGCGGTGCTGGTCAACCGCAGCTCGGCCTCCGCGTCGGAGATCTTCGCCGCCGCGATCCAGGACTACGGCCGCGGCCTGATCATCGGCGAGCCGACCTTCGGCAAGGGCACGGTGCAGAACCTGATCGACCTGGATCGCTTCCCGCGCAAGGACGACACCAAGTTCGGCCAGGTCAAGCTGACGGTCGCGCAGTTCTTCCGCGTCGACGGCGGCACGACCCAGCACGCCGGCGTGACGCCCGACCTGAGCTTCCCGGTCAGCCTCGACGCCAGCGAATACGGCGAAAGCACGTTCGACAACGCGCTGCCCGCCACCCGCATCGCCCGCGCGCCGCACGGCAGCCTCGGCAACCTCGCGGCGATGGGTCCGCGCCTGCAGGCCCAGCACGACGCCCGGGTCGCCAGGGACCGCGAGTTCCGCTGGTGGGCGCAGGACGTCGCCCGCTTCCGCGCCGAGCGCGACAAGAAGACGATCTCGCTCAACGAGGCCGTGCGCCGCGCCGAACGCGACCAGCTCGAGGCCGAGCGCCGCAAGCGCGACGCCGAGCGCAAGGCCGCCGGTCTGGACGTCGATGCGCTGTCGCGCGCCGACGACGGCCTGTCCGAGAGCGAGCGCAGCATCGCCCAGCAGACGGCCGAGGAAGAGGCCGCCAAGAAGCGCCCGGACCCGCTGCTGCGCGAGTCGGCGGCGATCCTGGCCGACGCGCTGGACCTGCTCAGTGGCGACCGCACGCTGACCGCGCAGGTGCTGCCGATCACCCGCCGGCCGACGATCTGGGCGGAATGAAGCATTCCGCAAGAATCGGATAGCCGGCGCCGCGCGCGCCGGCTAGCCTGAGCGTCATGGAACTGCCCGACCGCCGCCTCGAACATGCCCGCCGTCTGCTCGACGAAGCCGACCTCGGCCTCGATGCGCTGGGCGCCGCCGTCGGCCTGAGCCCCACCCATCTGCAGCGGCGTTTCCGCCAGGCCTTCGGCCTGAGTCCGGCCGAATACCGCGCCCAGCGCCGGCTGGCCACGCTCAAGCGCGAGCTGCGCGGCGCCGGCGGCGTCACCCGCGCCGTCTACGAAGCCGGCTACGGCTCCCCCAGCCGCGTCTACGAGGACGGTGCCGCCCGCCTGGGCATGCCGCCCCGGGCCTATCGCCGCGGCGGCGAAGGCATGCAGCTGCGCTGGGCCGACGTCGACACCGCGCTCGGGCATGCGCTGGTCGCGGTCAGCGAACGCGGCGTCTGCGCGGTGCTGCTGGGCGACGACCCGCGGACGCTGCGCGACGAGCTGCAGCGCGAGTTCCCGAAGGCGCAGCTGCAGCAGGTCGACGCCGGTCGCGACGAATTCCTGGCGCCGCGCCTGCGCGAGGTCGCCGATGCGCTCGCGCGCGGCGGCACGGTGCCGGTGGAACTGGTCGGCACCGCGTTCCAGCACCGCGTCTGGCAGGCGCTGATGCGCATCCCGGCCGGCGAGACCCGCACGTACGCCGAACTGGCGCAGATGATCGACCAGCCGCGCGCGGCCCGCGCCGTCGCCCGGGCCTGCGCCAGCAACCGGGTCGCCGTGCTGGTGCCGTGCCATCGCATCGTGCGCGGCGACGGCAGCCTCGGCGGCTATCGCTGGGGCCTGCCGCGCAAGCAGGCGCTGCTCGCCGGCGAAGTGCGCCCCGCCGCCGCCCGGCGGCAGGCATGACGCCTTCGAAGGCGGTGCCCTCGGCGCTGGCCGTCGGCCTCGCGCTGGCCGCGGTGTACCTGGTGTGGGGCTCGACCTACCTGGCGATCCGCATCGGGCTCGATGGTTATCCGCCGTTCCTGATGGGCGCGCTGCGCTTCCTCGCCGCCGGCGCGGTGTTCTACGCCGTGCTGCGGTGGCGCGGGCATGCGGCGCCGACGCGGCCGCAGTGGCGCAACGCGGCGGTGATGGGCGTCTTCATGCTGGTGATGGGCAACGGCATGGTGAACTTCGCCGAGCAGACGGTGTCGTCGGGTGTCGCCGCGATCGCAGTCGCATCGATGCCGCTGTGGGCCGGCCTGTTCGGAGTGATGCGGGGCCAGCATCCCAGCCGAGGCGAATGGCTAGGGCTCGGGATCGGCTTCGCCGGCGTCGTCTGGCTCAATGCCGGCAGCGAGCTGCGCGCGAGCCTCGGCGGCATGCTGGCGCTGATCGCGGCGCCGGTGGCGTGGGCCTGGGGTTCGGTGTGGAGCCGCGGCCGCGACCTCGCGGCGCCGTTCGTCAGTACCGCCGCGCAGATGCTCTGCGGCGGCCTGTTCATGGCGCTGCTGGCGCTCGTGCTCGGCGAGCGCATCGACGGCACGCCGCCGCTGCGGGCGACGCTGGCGCTGGGATACCTGGCGGTGTTCGGTTCGATCGTGGCGTTCAGCGCCTATGTCTGGCTGCTCGACCACGTGCGGCCGGCGCTGGCGACCAGCTACGCCTACGTCAATCCGCCGATCGCGGTGCTGCTGGGCGCGCTGCTGCTGGGCGAGAACGTCGGTGCGCACTCGGTCGCGGCGATGGCGGTGATCCTGGCGGGCGTGCTGATCGTGATGCGTTCGAAGGCGCGCCGCGCCGGGTAGGCGCGGCCCGGGACGCCGGCGGCCGCGTTCAGGGCGTGCGCAGTTCGCGCAGCCGGGCCCTGAACCAGGTCGCCGCCGGCATCGCGGCCGCTTCGCCGCATTGCACGCGGTAGGGGCGGCCGCTGAAGCTGCTGCGGGTCGCCGCCATGTCGATGAAGAGTTCCGTGCTGCCGAGCGCCTGGCCGCGGCCGACCGCGTAGTCGAGCTTGCGCTGCAGGTGCGCGGCCGCCTTCTCTCCGTCGTACCAGCGGCCATTGCGCTCGAAGCGGCACGGCGACGCCCGCAGCAGCGCCAGCAGGGCGGCGATCTCCCGCGGTGCCTCGCTCGCCGGCACCGGGCTGCCGCCGGCGTCGGCATCGCCGCCCGACCCGGCGTGGTCGACCGCCATTTCGCGGCCGGCCAGCGTAGCGTCGTCGACGGCCGCGGGCGCCCGCGCGATCGCCGCGAAGGCGATCGTCGACAGCAACCCGATGGCGAGGGCGAGCGCGTGTTTCATGCCCGGATTCCAGCACGCGACCCGTGAAGGCGACGGGGTTCAGGGCCCTTTCGGCGCCGCCGCGCCGTCGCACGGCGGCACCGCGGTTGCGCAGTGTTCAGCCGCGGCCTGCAGCGGCTGCCGCGTCGCGCGCCGCCAGCCGTCGACCGCGTAGACCCCCAGCGCGATCCAGATGCAGCCGAAGCCGATCGCCTGCGTGCCGGTGAACGGCTCGCCCAGCAGTGCCACGCCGACCAGCAGCTGCAGCGTCGGCGCGATGTACTGCAGGATGCCGACCAGCGAGTACGGGATCCGTCGCGCGCCGTACGCGAAGCCGATCAGCGGCAGCGCCGTCAGCGCGCCCCCGAACACCAGCAGGGCGTCGCGCAGCCCACCGCCGTGGCCGAACGCACCGGTGCCGGCCGCTTCCGCCCAGCCCAGCAGCGCCAGCGCCGGCACCAACAGCAACAGGCTTTCGACCGCCAGCCCCGGAATCGCCTCGATCTCGGCGACCTTGCGGATCAGCCCGTAGATCGCGAACGAGAACGCCAGCGCCAGCGAGATCCACGGCGGCTGCCCGTGCAGGAACGCCAGCCAGAGCACACCGGCCGCCGCCAGCGCCACCGCCACCCACTGCGCCGGCAACAGCCGCTCGCGCAGCACCAGCACGCCCAGCAGCACGTTCACGAGCGGGTTGATGAAATACCCCAGGCTCGCCTCGACGACGCGCCCATGCGTCACGGCCCAGATGTAGATGCCCCAGTTGGCACTGATCAGCACGGCGCTCACCGCCAGCAGGCCGATCACCTTCGGCTTGCCGCGCAACGCCCGCAACCAGCCCAGGCGCTCGCGCACCAGCAGGTAGCCGACGACGAACACGGCGCACCACAGCACCCGGTGCGCGATGATCTGCAGCGACGGCACCTCGCGCAGCCAGTACCAGTACAGCGGGAACACGCCCCACAGCGCATACGCGGCGATCGCGGCGGCGAGGCCGCGGCGGTCGATGGAGGTATGGACGGTTGCGTGCACGCGCGCTCCGGGCGGCAGGGCGCCGAAGGTGCGCCAGGCGGCGATTATCCGCCGGCGCCGGCGTGCACGCCTGCAACGATGTGGTGCAGGCTCAGTCGCGGCGCTCGCGCAAGGCGTCCATCCGCGGCTGCAGCGCCTGCACCCGTTCGAGCACCTGCTCGGGGGTGAGGTGGTCCATCTGCTTCGACAGCACGTCCAGTTCGGCGAGCAGCGCGGCGTCCGCGGCCGTGGTTCCCTGCACCCCGTGACCGGCCAGCGGCGGATCCACCCGCAGGCGCAGGGCGAGCGCGGCCGCGTGGATCTCGCGGGCCGGCGCGGACAGGGGATTGAGCGGGATCTCCAGCTTCCCGCGCGCCGCGCCACCGAGGCTCCACTTGTTCTGCATCAGGCGTACCAGCCACGGCATGTTCGTGACGTAGCGGTCCGGGTTCTCCACGCCCAGCACGAGCGTGTGGATGCGGCTGTGCTTGATCCGCACCTCGCGCAGATCGACGGCGTGCACCTTCTGCCACGGAATCCGCCCGAACCAGACATGCTCGAGCCCGTACGGGTCCATGCTCAGGGCCGGTCGCCCACCGCGATGCAGGGACCGTGCCGATACGCCGGCCAGGACCGTCAGCACCGTC
Source organism: Arenimonas sp. (assembly GCA_036676665.1). Lineage (GTDB taxonomy): Bacteria > Pseudomonadota > Gammaproteobacteria > Xanthomonadales > Xanthomonadaceae > Arenimonas. Next base: position 7,302 of record JAKFCL010000178.1, read on the forward strand.
AGCAGGGCCGCCACCGCACCCGACTCGAGTCCGGGCTCGAGCTTGAACCAGAATATGGCCGCCACCGCCATCAGGCCCAGGAACAGCACGGCGACGAGCTGGACGCCCACCCGTGCATGCGCCTCGAACCGCGTCCCGGTGAAGGCAGGCACCTGCGCTTCGTCGGCTTCCCGCCGCGCCTTGAGCTGTCGCGCCTTCCACGCGCACGCGGCGACGCCGAGCAGCCCGGCCACCCCGAACAGGGCGTCCTGGATCACGAAGTAGGGCGAGGAAACGCCCACCTCGATCGAAAAGCGCAGCCAGCCGAAGCCCGACAGCAGCAGGAAGGCGGTGGCGGCCAGCAGCAGCCCGAGGCGCTTGAGGAAGTACATGCGGGGGAGCCCGGGGACGAAAGCGGGCGATTTTCCCCGCCCGCCCGGCCCCGGGCAAGGGGCTATTGCGTGCGCAGCGCCGTGGTCACCTGCATCCGCGCCGCATGGATGGCCGGCAGCAGCCCGCCGATGAAGCCGATCACCAGCGCGATCGCCAGCCCGGTGAACACCAGCGTGGCACTGACCCGGAACGCGAACATCACCTGGGTGAAATTGGCGCCGAGCGTGGACACCGACAGGTTGTCGAACAGCAGCCACGCCAGCGCCGCACCGATGACGCCGCCGACCAGGGCCAGCACCAGCGCCTCGATCATCACCGACACCAGCACCGGCAGCGCGCCGAAGCCGATCGCCCGCAGCGTGGCGATCTCGCGGGTGCGGGCGGCGACCGCCGCGTACATCGTGTTGAGCGCGGCGAAGATCGCGCCGAACGCCATGATCGTCGTCACCACGCCGGCCAGCACCGAGATCAGCACGCGGAACTGCTTGGTCTGCTCGCTGTAGTACTCCAGCTCCTGCTGCACGTCGACGGTCAGGCGCGGGTCGTTCTTCAGCGCGTCGCTCAGCGTGGCGAGCGATGCGGGCGACTCCAGCCCGACCCGCACCGCGCTGAAGCCGTTGCGGTTGAACGCCGACTGGGCGGCGCCGATGTCGGCCCACATCTCGCTGTCGTTGGAATCGCCGGCCTCGAAGATGCCGACCACCGTCCATTCCGACCCGCGCATCTTCAGCGTATTGCCGATCTCGACGCCCGCGTACTGGCGGGCGACCGCGGCGCCGGCGACGATCTCGCGCAGGCCCGGCTTGAACATCCGGCCCTCGACGATGCGCAGCTGCGGCCGCAGCTCGAACGACGCCGCCTCGACGCCACGCAGCGTGATGTTGGCGCCGTTGCGGGTCTCGCCCTTCTTCAGCAGCTCGGTGATCACCATCATCTCGCCGGCGGCCAGCGGCTTGCCGTCCTTGCCGCGGCGGATGCCGGGGCCGAGCTTGATCAGCGTGACCTCGTCGAGGCCGACGCCGGAGTTGAGCTCCACGTCGGAGCCGCCGCGCAGCACGATCGCGTTGTCGGCGCGGCCGCTGTCCTGCAGGGTGGTCGCGAAGCCCTGGGCCATCGCCAGCAGCGCGGTGAACACCGCGACCACGCCGGCCAGGCCGATGACGATGACCAGCGACGGGCCCCAGCGCTGCGGAACGCTGCGCAGGTTGAGGCCGGTGATGGCGAGGATCTGGCTCAGCATGGTGTGGCTCCCTTATCGCCCGGCCAGGGCATCGACGATCTTCAGCCGCCGCGCGCGCAGCGCCGGCAGCAGTCCCACCACCACGCTCAGCAGCACGATCGCGACGCCGCCGGCGGCCCACACCCGCAGGTCCACCGCGATCGGCAGGAACGCGCCCGCCGCCTGCTGCACGATCGCCCCGAGGCCGGTGGCGATCGCCAGGCCGAGCAGGCCGCCGATCGCGCACAGCGCCACCGTCTCGGCCAGCACGAAGCCGAGCACCTGGTTGTCGCCGAAGCCGAGCGTCTTGAGCACCGCGAACTGCGGCACGCGCTCGCGCACGCTCTGCGCCATCGTGTTGCCGACCACCAGCAGCAGGGTGAAGAACACCGCGAACAGGATCCAGCGCACCAGCATGCCGATGTCGCCGAGCTGCTTGATGAAGCCGATGTTCCAGTCCTTCTCGGTCATCGTCTTGGTTTCGTCGGTGGAGTTCTCGTAGCGGCTGTCGATGGTGCGCGCGACCGCCTCGGCCATGTCCGGGCTGTCCAGGCGCAGCACGAAGATGCCGGCGGCGCCGCCGCCGAACTGCGCCGCCTCGGCGAAGTAGCCGTGGTTGATGAAGATGCCGTTGGTCTGCTGCTGCCACTGCTGGGTGGAGCCGTCGTAGATGCCGACGATGTCGAACTCCCAGGCCTTGCTGCCGTTCTTCTGCGGGAAGATGTTCGACGCCAGCGGCAGTTTCTGCCCGACCTTCCAGCCGTGCTGGTCGGCAAGCATGCGGCCGACGATGATGCCGGTGCGGGTGTCGCGGAAGGCGTTCCAGTGCTCCTGCGGCATCACCCACTCGGGGTAGACGTCGTGCAGGCGCTCCGGATCCACCGCGAAGGTGAAGATCTGGATGTTGTCCTGGTACACGCCGCCGAACCACTGCTGGTACATCACCCGCTGCACGCCCGGAACCGCGTCCATCTCCGGCACCATGCGCATCGGCAGCGAGTTGGTGAACGACACCCGCGACTGCGTCACCAGCCGCGTGGCGCCGACGAAATCGGCGCCGGCGCTGAACACCTGGTTCATCGACTGCAGCAGCCCGAACAGCACGAACGCGGCGATCACCGACAGCAGCGTCAGCCACGTCCGGGTCTTCTTGTGGAACAGGTTGGCGAGCACGAACCCGGTCTTGGTCATGGTCGTGTCCTCAGTGCGCCGGCGGGTCGTCGACCAGCCGGCCCTTGTCCAGGTGCACCGTGCGGCTGGCGAACTCGGCCGCCTTCGGGTCGTGCGTCACCATGATGATGGTCTTGCCGTGCTCGCGGTTGAGCACCTGCAGCAGCCCCAGCACCTCGTCGGCGGTGGCGCGGTCGAGGTCGCCGGTGGGCTCGTCGCAGATCAGCAGCGTCGGGTCGGTGACCAGCGCCCGGGCGATCGCCACGCGCTGTTCCTGGCCGCCGGACAGTTCGCTGGGCTTGTGGCTGCCGCGGTCGGCCAGGCCGACCAGCGTCAGCGCCACGCCGGCGCGCTTGGCACGTTCGGCGCTGCCCATCTTCGTCAACAGCAGCGGCAGCTCGACGTTCTTGAGCGCCGTCAGCACCGGCAGCAGGTTGTAGAACTGGAACACGAAGCCGACGTTGTGCGCGCGCCACTTCGCCAGGTCGCCGCCGGAAAGCTGGTCGATGCGCCGGCCGTCGACGGCGACGCTGCCGCCGGTGGGCGTGTCCAGGCCGCCGATCAGGTTCAGCAGCGTGGTCTTGCCCGAGCCGGACGGTCCCATCAGCGCGACGAAATCGCCGCGCGGGATGTCCAGGTCGATGCCGTGCAGGACTTCCACCGCCTGCTTGCCGCGCGTGTAGTTCTTGGTCAGGTGCCGGATCTGTACCAGGGGCTCGGACATGGTCGCCTCGTTGCTCGAATCGGAAAGGGGGGGGGTGGATCAGTTCTGCTGCACGACGACCTTGCCGCCGTCGGCCAGTTCCGCCGGCGGCGCCAGCACCACCGCCTCGCCGACGGCGACGCCGCGGGTGATGCGCTGGCGACCGTCGCGCGGCGGGTCGGCCTGCACTTCGCGGGCGGCGGCGCGGTCGTCGCGCACGACGAACACCACGGGGCGGCCGTCGCGCTGCACCAGCGCCTCGGCCGGCACGGTGACGCCGACGATCGGCGGCGCCCCGGCCGCGGCGGGTGCGGTGTCCTCGAGGAACGACACCCGCACGCCCATGTCGGGCACCACGCGCTCGTCCTTCTCGCGGAAGGCGATGCGCACCTTGACCGTCGCCTTGCTGCGGTCCGCGGTCGGCACGATCGCGATCACCTCGGCCGGGATGCGCCAGTCCGGATACGCGTTGAGCACCGCCTCGACCTTCTGCTTCGGCTTGACGCGGCCGATGAACGCCTCGTTGACGTCGACCTGGATCTCCAGCGAGTCCATGTCCACGACGGTGCCGATGCCGGTACGGGTGAAGCCGCCGCCGGCCGACATCGGCGAGATGATCTCGCCCGGCTGCGCCGCCTTGACGGTGATGACGCCGTCGAACGGCGCCCGCACGACGGTGTTGTCGACGCCGATATCCGACAGCGACAGCCCCTGCTCGGCGACGCGGGCGTTGCTGATCGCGCTCTGCAGCTGCGCCGCCAGCGCGTCGCGCTCGGCCTGCGCCTGGTCGAGCAGCGCGCGGGCGATCAGCTGCTTCGCGGCCAGGTCGCGGTTGCGCGCCAATGTCTTCTCGGCCAGCGCCAGCTGCGCCCGGGCCCGCCCGATGTCGCTTCGCGCGGCCTGCAGCTGCGCCGCCGACAGCGCCCGCTGCGCGTCGGCGTCGGTCGGCTCCAGGCGCGCGAGGATCTGTCCTTCCTTGACGACCTGGCCTTCCTCGATCAGCACCTCGAGCACCTTGCCGGTGATCTTCGACGACACGGTGGCGATGCGGCGGGCGGTGACGTAGCCGCTGGCGTCGAGCACCGAGGTCGCGCCGGCGACGGTGCCGGCCGTTTCGGCCTCCGCCGTCGCCACGCGCACCGGCAGCGGCTGTTCGCGGGTGAACCAGAACACCACGGCAATCGCCAGCAGCGCGCCGGCGCCGGCGAACCACGGCCAGCGCGGCCGGCCGGTGCGCGCCGGCGGCGGCGCGGAACGGTCGATGCGCAGTTCCTTGAGCAGGTCGTTGGAGGCGTTCATGGGGTCCGTCGGGGTGTCATCGCGGCGGCCAGTCTAACCGCCGCGTTCACGCCGCCAAGGTGCCGGAATGCACTTTCGTCGGGCAGGGCCCGGTGTCACCCCTGCGGGTGACAGTCGTCAGCCGTAGCGGGCCTTGAGCAGGCCCCACGCCGCGCGCAGGCCCTGCGCATCGCCGCCGGCGGGCTTGCCCGGGCGGTCGCCGTCGTTCCATGCGTACACGTCCAGGTGCGCCCACGGCAGCGCCTGCGGCACGAAGCGGTCCAGGTACACCGCCGCGGTGATGCTGCCGGCCATGCGCGAGGCGCCCGCGTTGGCGAGGTCGGCGACATTCGACTTCAGGTAGCTCACGTAAGGCCGCCACAGCGGCATGCGCCACAGCGGGTCGTGCGCGCGCCGGCCGGCGGCGAGGAAATCGTCGGCCAGGGCGTCGTCGTTGGCGTACAGCGCCGGCAGGTCCGGGCCGAGCGCGATGCGCGCGGCGCCGGTCAGCGTGGCGAAGTCGAGCAGCAGCTGCGGCTTGCCCTCGGCGGCATAGGTCAGCGCGTCGCACAGCACCAGCCGGCCCTCGGCATCGGTGTTGTCCACTTCCACCGTCAGCCCCTGGCGGGTCGACAGCACCTCGCCGGGGCGGAACGAATCCGGGCCGATCGCGTTCTCCACCGCCGGCACCAGCAGCTGCAGGCGAACCGGCAGCCGCCGTGCCATCACCAGCTTGGCCAGCGCCAGCGCATGCGCGGCGCCGCCCATGTCCTTCTTCATGTTGCGCATGCCGTCGGCGGCCTTGATGTCCAGGCCGCCGGTGTCGAAGCACACGCCCTTGCCGACGATCGCGATGCGCGGATGCGCGTCGTCGCCCCAGTTGAGCTCGATCAGCCGCGGCGCCCGGTGGCTGGCGCGGCCGACGGCGTGGATCGCCGGGAAACCGCGCTTGAGCAGCGCCTCGCCGGCGATCGTGTCGACCCGGCCGCCATGCGCCTTCGCCAGCCGCACCGCCACGGCCTCCAGTTCCTGCGGGCCCATGTGCTCGGTCGGGGTGTTGACCAGGTCGCGCACCAGCGTCGCCGCCTTCAGCAGCGACCACGCTTCGGAACTGTCGGCGTCGGCGCGGTCGAGCACCAGCCGCGCCGGTGCCCGCGGCGGCTTCGCATAGCGCTCGAACCGGTACGCGCCCAGGCCCCAGCCGAGCAGCGCCTGGCCGGGGTCGATCGCCGCCGGCGAATCGGCCGACAGCCGGTACGTGCCCGGCGGCAGCAGCGACGGCAGGTGCGCCAGCGCCAGCGGATCGGCGGCATCGCCGATGCCGGCCAGCGCGAAGGCCGGGTGGCCGTTGGCGCCGGGCACCAGCAGCGGCGCACCCGGCTGGGCGCTGAAGCCGTTGGCCTGCAGCCAGGCCTGCACCGAGGCGCCCTGGCGGTCGCGCCAGGCGTCGTAGCCGGCGCGGTCGACCAGCAGCAGCGGCATCGCGATCTCGCGCTGGTCGGGGCTGGCGAAGCAGGGCGGCAGGCTCATCGGGTCTCCGTCGGTGGGTCGTGGGCGTCCAGCCAGTCGGCCAGGCCATGGAGCGTAGCGAATTCGAGGTCCGGTCGCGGCAGGCCCGCCGGCCAGCGCTCGTGGCGGCGGTTGATCCAGCAGCTGCGCATGCCGGCGCGGCGGGCGCCGACCACGTCCAGGATCGGATCGTCGCCGATGTGCAGCACCGTGTCGGGGGCGGCGCCCAGGCGCTCGCAGGTGGCCAGGAAGATCGGCGTGTCGGGCTTGGCGTGGCCGTGCTCGCGGGCGCTGACGAAACAGTGGAAATGCGCGTCGATGCCGATCCGCGCCAGGTCGGCATTGCCGTTGGTGAGCGCCGCCACCGGCCGCCGCGCCGCCAGCCGCTGCAGCGCCGCCAGCGCATCGGGGTAGAACTCCACCTGGTTGCGGCTGGCGTAGAACGCCTCGAACGCCGGCCCGGCATGCGCCTCGTCGTCGCCGGCGGTCTGCAGCGCCCGCAGCAGCGACAGCTTGCGCTGATGGGTGAAATCGTGGGCGAACTGCGGGTGCTCGATCGCGATCTGCTCGCGCAGCCGGCGCATCCGGTGGATCGGGAACTGCTGCGCCGTGCGCGGGCAGTTCGCCCGCAGGAACTCGTCGAGGGCCTTTTCGGCGCGCTCGATCGAGGGCCAGATCGGCCACAGGGTGTCGTCGAGGTCCAGGCTCAGCGCGTGCGGAAGCGGAATCACGCCGACAGGATAACGCGGCGCGCGGCCGCCCCGCCGGTTCATTCCAGCATCCGCGACCAGTGCTCCCAGCCGCGCAGGCGCGAAGCGACGATTTTCAGGCACACCAGCATCGGCACCGCCACCAGCAGGCCGATCACGCCCCACAGCCAGCCCCACACCAGCAGCCACAGGATGATCGCCAGCGGGTTGATGCTCATCGTCTTGCCCAGCACCTGCGGCGTCAGCACCTGGCTCTCGAGGCCGTGCAGCACCAGGAACCCGGCCACCGGCATCATCGCCGCGCCGAACGACTGCATCGACGACAGGCCCACCAGCACCAGCAGCGCCATCATCAGCAGCGGGCCGATGAACGGCGTCAGGTTCAGGATCGCGGCGAGCACGCCCCACAGGATCGGATCCTCCACGCCCAGGTAGAACAGCCACATCGCCGTCGCCAGCCCCAGCGCGATGCTGGTGGCGCTGATCGAGAGCATGTAGCGCGACAGGTCGCTCTGGATCTGCTGCACGATCTCGGCGGTGAGCTTGCGGTGGGCGCGGGTCGGCCGCGCCGCCAGCAGCTTGTTGAGCACGTCGTCGCCGTAGACCAGGAAGCTGAAGGTCAGCAGGATCACCGCCAGCGTGCTGCCGAGCAGCTTCGGCGTCGCCGACAGCAGGTCGGCGCGCGGCGGCCGCACGACGACACGCTCGACCTGGTCGTCGTTCTCGCCGGTGATCGTGTCCAGCGTCTCGCCGGCTTCGGTGGCCTGCTGGAGCGGGGCGACCAGATCGCGCAGCTTCGGCGCCGCGTCGCGCAGCACGAACGGCACCTTGCGCGCCCAGTCGCCGGCGGGGCCGGCGACGAACACGCCCAGCCCGCCGACGGCCGCGAGCAGGCCGACCACCAGCAGCAGCGCCGCCAGCCAGCGCGGCAGCCAGCGCAGCGGGATGCGGTTGATCAGCGGGCTGAGCAGCATCGCGAAGAAGCCCGCCAGCACCACCGGCAAGATGAGGCTGCTGGCGAAGTAGCAGGTGTACAGCACCACGCTCAGCACCAGGATCGACAGCAGCCGGGAATTGGCGCGCATCGCCGCCAGCCGCTGCGCATGCGGCGACGGCGTCGGCTTCGGTTCGACCGCGCCGGGCAGCGTCACCGTGACCGCCACCGGTTCCGGCGGCGAGGTTCCCGGGCCGGGAACCGGCTCAGGCGGGTTTTTTGCGGACACGGGCTCTCCTGGGAGCGGAGACTTGCGCATCGGCCTCGCCCGGGCCTTCCTCGTCGACCTCGCCCGACACTTCCGCGACGACCTGGTCGGCCACTTCCTCGGCGACGTCGCCGGCCGCGTTCTCGACTTCCTCGCCCGCGACCTGGCCGGCGGTGAGGCCGGCCATGATCGCCGGCATCACCGTTTCCATCACCAGCGAGAACAGCGAGCCGGTCAGCGTGCCGCCGCTGGCCGGCACCGCCTTGCCGGCGATGCGCGGCACCTGGTACCCGGCGAACGCGCCGACGGCCAGGCCGGACACCACGATGCGCAGCGGCGTCGCCACCCGCCGCAGTTCGCCGACCAGGCGCGTGCGCGAATCCTGCGCCTGCACGCGCGCCTGCACGCACGCGGCCTCGGCGGCGGCCACCCACAGCACCTTCTCGTCCAGTCGCAGCCTCATGCGTCTCGCTCCGCGGGCGGCGAGGCCCGTTCCGGCGACGGGTCCTCGGGGTTGTCGGGCTTGGGTGCGAGGCCACGCTCGAACTGCCGGCGCGTCGCCTCGAAGTCGGCGTAGCGGAACGTCGCCCGCGCCCGCCGCATCGTGAACCAGCCGAGCACGCCGCTGGCCAGCAGCGGCAGCAGCATCGCCAGCGGCAGCGGCAGGCCCGCCCAGTGCAGCATCCACACCAGCAGCGCCGCCATCAGCGCGTACGCGGTGCCGAAGCCGATCATCGACAGCAGCAGGAACACCAGCCCCAGCACCGTGGCATCCCGCGCCAGCGCCGCTTCCAGCATGAACAGCCGCTTGAACGCGCGCAGGCCGATCAGGGTCGAGGCGATGCCGTCGCGCGCCGCTTCCAGCACGGCGGCGGCGTCGTCCATCAGCGGACCGGGTTGGCCGGGGGCGTCGGGATCGGGTTCGGGCTCGGGCGCCGCCGGCGTGTCCGGCCGCGCGTCCTCCGGGATCTCTTCGTCGGCCGGGATCGGCGGATCGCCGGTCATGGGCGGCTTACTTGCGGCGGGTCAGGGCAGCCAGCAGGTAGCCGGCGGCGAACGCGACGCCGAACGACGCGAGCGGCTTGCTGCGGATCAGGTCCTCGGCGTCGCCGAGCATTTCCCGACCCTTGTCCATGAGTCCCTGCAGCTTGTCGTCCAGCTCCAGCCGGGCTTCGCGCGCGGCGGCGGCGCCGGCGTCGATCGCCTCGGTGACGCCCGACTTCAGCGCTTCCTTGGCGTCGCCCAGGTTCTCCTTGGCGGCGTCGATGTGGCGGACGGTTTCGTTGTTCGCAGGACTCATGGTCGGGCTCCGGAAGGGCGCATCAGACGGCACCTTACACCCGCCCGTGTGGCGGTGGCGTCGTCGGTTATTCCATCACCAGGTAGCCGAAACGGCCGCCGCGGGCCACGCTCAGCACCAGGTCGCCGGGGCCGCCGGCGAGCGCGGCGCGGAACGCGCGCAGGTCGTCGACATTGCGCCGGTTGACCTGGCCGAT